>JBAWFQ010000145.1:0-3324 GCA_049592035.1 Terriglobales bacterium | reverse complement strand
CGTCCGCGCACCAGGGCGGATTCAAATGGGTGGCGTGTGCCTCCACGGGCAACACTTCGGCCTCGATGGCCGCTTATGCAGCGCGCGGCAACATGCATAGTTTGGTGCTCATTCCCGACGGCAAAATCTCCTGGGGCAAGCTTTCGCAAGCGCTTGACTACGGAGCGCTCACTTGCCAACTGCGCACCGATTTCGACGGGTGCGTCAGCATTCTCAACGAGCTCGTCCGCCAGAAGCCGGTCTACTTGCTGAATTCGGTGAACCCGTATCGCATCGAAGGCCAGAAAACTGCGGCCGTCGAGCTCATGGAGCAACTGGGCTGGGAGCCTCCCGACCACATCATTGTTCCTGGAGGGAATCTCGGCAACAGTTCAGCGATCGGCAAAGCGCTCGTTGAAATGCGCGAGCTTAACCTGATTTCGCGGCTGCCGAAACTTTCCATTATTCAGGCGCAGGGGGCGAATCCGTTCTACCGATGCGTGCGCGAGTTTGGCGGCAAGAAGCTGGAGCCGATGACTGCCGACACGATGGCGACCGCCATACGCATCGGCAATCCGGCATCGTGGAAGAAAGCGTTGCGCGTGCTGCAGGCGACCGGCGGCGAGGTCGATCAGGTTTCGGAAATCGAGATCGCCGTTGCCAAAGCCGAAATTGGCGCCGACGGCATTGGGTGCGAACCGGCCTCGGCCGTCACTCTAGCGGGGCTCAAGAAACTGCGCCGGAGCGGATTCGTCAAACCCGGCGAGTCTGTCGTCCTGATCCTGACTGGCCATCAACTCAAAGATCCTGACTTCACCATTCAGTTCCATCGCGGCGAGCTTTTTTCTGGCACAAGCGTCGTTGGCACGCCGGATGAAACCACGGCTGCGCAGGCGAAACAGCTGCAGCGTGCTCCTGTTGTGCTCGATGCGAATTTGGGGGCTGTCATAACCGCTCTCGACGCGGCCGAGAGAAATTCGTAGCAGTTCTACTCAAACTCGTGTATAAAACTGAGTTCGATTGTCTGTGGCCGCTATTTTGGATTCTGGTCTGGCCCGATCTGGCTAAAGCCTTTCATTTCTGTTACTTCGGACCATTTTTGGCCGTTTTGGAGATTGCCGTTTAACCTATGCCTTCACGCCCCACTTCGTTAGATCGCTCGTTGCGCCTGGCGCTTCCCGCCACATCCGCTAATCTAGGGCCGGCGTTTGACGCCGCTGCCCTCGCCCTCGATTTCCACCTTCGCGTGCGCGCCGAACGCGCCCCCGACTTCTTTATCACCGCCCAAGGCCGCGACGCGCAGATCTGCGCCCGCATGGAGAACCACCTCATCACCACTACTTATTGCGAGGTGCTGGAATCGGAGAACCGCAAGATTGCGCCGTTGCGCATCCACCTCGAAAACGAGATTCCTATCGGCCGAGGTTGCGGATCGTCGGCCGCGGCGCGTCTGGCGGGCATTGCGCTGGCGGTACATTTCGGACATCTGCGCTGGAAAAATGACCGCATCGTCGGCGAGGCTTCCATGCGCGAGCACCATCCTGACAACGCTTCGGCTTGCTGGATGGGCGCGCTGACCGTGGCTCGCATGGCGAATCAGGTGCAGGCGCAGGTCGTCGAAGTGAAGCCGAAAGGGAAGTGGCCGCTGCTGCTGGCTGTCCCGGACGCTCCGATTTTGACGGAGCAGGCTCGCCGCGTGCTGCCCTTCCAGTACTCGCGCGCCGACGCCGTCACCAACATTCAGAACTCGATGCTGCTGTTCGCGGCCTTTACGCAGGACCGTCCCGACCTGCTCTCTTCGGCGCTCGAAGACCGCATTCACCAACCTTATCGCGCGCCGCTCTGTCCGCTGCTTCCGGCGCTCAAGGAACTCACGGGAGATTCCGGCATTCTGGGCGCTGCGCTCAGCGGAGCGGGGCCGTCGGTGCTGGTGTTTCTTGATCCCAAAGTTTCACCGAAGAAGGCGAAGCAGAGAATCGCCGCCCACCTCACCAAGCGCCGGTTGACCGCCGAACTTATTCTCACCGGGATCGCTCAACACGGCGGATGCGATGGAGCCGATTGGCGGAAGCATCACGGGACTTCGAAGAAATAGTGGCGTGTGGTGACGGGGCTCCGCCCCGTAAACCCCCTCTTCGGATCGTGAGCGTAGGCATTGACACAGGAGTACCGCGGCGTTACAGTCGATCATCGATATAGCGAGGATCGATACCTCCATGCCCAAACGAAAGCTTGACCCACTGCCCGCTGCTGCATTCCAGATACTGCTTTCTCTCGCCGGCGAAGACCTTCACGGTTATGCCATCATGCGCCAGGTGGAAGAACAAAGCGGCGGCCGCATTCGGCTCGGCCCGGGCACGCTCTACAGTTCGATTCAGGCGCTCCTGGAAGAGGGATTGATTGAAGAAGTTGATCTTAGCGGGAAATCGGAATTTCTGGATGAGCGGCGGCGATATTACCGGCTGACATCGACCGGACGGAAGTTGGCGCGCGCCGAAGCAGAGAAACTCGCAGATCTGCTGCGTGTGGCTCGTGCAAAGAAAATCCTCAGGGGGGAATATGTCTGAGAAGATATTCGCCTGCCTTCTGCGTCTTTATCCTTCGCGGTTTCGCGAGAAATACTCCGAAGAAGCGATCCAGTTGTATCGCGATCTCTCTCGGCACGAGACCGGAATGTTGAGGAGGACGGGTCTCTGGATCCGTCTTCTGGCCGACCTTGCGTTCGGCCTTCCACTGGCATGCCGGAACAGTTATGCTCCCGCGGCGGTATCTCCGGTTCCGCTGACGGTGCAGGGAGTGCCGACTTTCCGCGTCCTTGAACAGAAACCGTTGCGGCCTGGATTGTTTCTCTGCGGAAGCATTCTTACCGTGACATTGCTGAGCGCTTTTTCTGTCGTGCTGCATTATTCCGTTGCCGATCGTTCGTGGGGTGGATCGAACGTATCAGGTTCTCCAATTGCGGCCGTTATCGAGAGGCTCAATCGGTCCATGTCGTCCGGGCAGGACGGCGACGAATCTCCGCAGAGGGACGGTTCTGTTCCCGACGACGGACAAAATGAGGCAAGTCGCGAAGCCAATCCCGCTACTACCCACCCAGTAGGCGTCGAAACGCAGAAGGCAATTAGTCCCGCAATTAGTCCCAAAGGGATGCCCCAAATCGTCCGACCGACCGTCGAAAAAACCGACCTCGGCCACCCGTACTCTCAGCTGTCAAAGAACGTTCAGGAAGCAATGCCGCAGGGCGAAAATCGCGGCGTGTGGGTTATTGCTCCCAAGGGAGTCGCTGGAGTTCCGCGCTCAACGCCCTACTTCCAGGCTGTGACACCAGATGCAAAAGCGAATTAG
>JBAWFQ010000144.1:0-26175 GCA_049592035.1 Terriglobales bacterium | reverse complement strand
ACCTCACCGAGCGCAGGCCGTAAGCGCGGCTGTATCCTTCCAGTGCGTTTTCGAAAAAAAGCTTCGACGCGCCATAGGGATTCACCGGCTCGCGCGGCGCCTGCTCGGTGATCGGAATTTGTCCGGGAACGCCGTACACGGCGCACGTCGAGGAAAATACGAAGCGGCGAATCCCGGCGTCCAGCACGGAGTTCAGCAAGCTGAGCGCCGCCGCAACATTATTCTGAAAATACTTGCGCGGATTCTCCACCGACTCGCCTACGTAAGCGTGGGCGGCAAAATGCATTACCGCATCGACCCGCGCCAGCGCCGGACGAAACGTAGCCTCGTCGGCAATGTCTCCCTCTACCAGTTCGAACCCTTGCGCCAATCGTCGGAACCCGGTCGAGAGATTGTCATAAAGCACGACGTCGTAACCGGAACGCCGCAAGGCACGCGCTGCATGACTGCCAATGTAGCCCGCTCCACCCACCACCAAAATTGCCAACGAGAAACCTCACCTAGCCTGGAATCTGGCAGTGTCTGAAAAGTGTGTTGAAGGGAAAACAGCGAGCTTGCGTGCACTCACCACGCTTTTTTCTTCGCCCTTCTGGACGCGGAATTTGACTCCGAAGGTTAATTCTAGGCTGGAATCATCGACTCGGGCAGGCCACGAATGTAGCCTGCACCTTCGTGTGCAGCGGGAGGGCAGCTTTGAGGTTCTCCATTCTCCTGCTGAAAGCGCTCACCTTTCAGACACTATCCGCAATCTCGATTGTCTGCTTCGCAAAGGGCGGCCATCATAATCGCGAGGTTCTGAGTTGCCGTGAAAGCTCAACTGGCTAACGATCCATCTCCTGCATCTCGCCCTCTGCGACCCGCATTCCGGCGCCGGCCGCAACCGAAGACTCCGTTTTTTTCTTCTGCCAGTCTCCCTCGACCAGCACCGTGATGGAATCCAGCTTCTTCTTCTTCAAGCTTGCGTTGATTCCCGACAGCTCTTTCTGCGTGAGCTTTTGGAAGTCATCGATCACATCCTGCAGTTCGTGACCGAGCGACTCCGTCCTCGCCACCTCGTAATCCGCGGGCCTGCCATCGTATCCGGTCACCGCGTAATAAAGTTGCCCCAGCAACTCGCGAATACGTTCTTCGCCGGTGATCATGCCGCCTTCCTTGGTGGCCACGATCTTCGACCGCAGCGTGTCACACTCTCCCGCGAGTTGCTGCAGTTGCTTGCGCAGCGGATCTTTCTCCCCCAGTTTGGCCGCCCGCGCGTTGGCCGCGTCGCGCACCCCTTCGATCGCTTCAACGGAATATGTCATGTGTTCCAGCAGGCGGTAGACCTTCATCGAGAGTTCAAATTGCGCCTTCCGATCCTCCAGCGAATACTTGGCCCGAGGGTCCATCACCACTTTGAGCTGCTCGGTGTAGGTTTGATCTCCCTTGGTCAGCTTTACCGTGTAAGTGCCCGGCAGCACCCGTGGCCCCTGCGCCGCTTCAAACAGTGCCGACGCCGCTGGAGCCACCGCCGGTGGCTTCACCCGCATTCCCCAGCCCGAGCGGTTCAGTCCCCGATGCTTGCCGCCCGCCACCGTATCCACCAGCTTGCCGTCTTGGTCGAAAATCTCGATCTTCAAATCGCCGAAGATGTGCCGCCCTTTCTGGTAATAAGTAATCTGCGCGTCCGAAGGCCGGTTCCGACCCTTGAAAGTCTCGTCGCCTTCCGCCCAGCCTCCCCAGGCATCGAAATACTGAATCGACGGCCGCCCCGGAAGCAGCGTCGCATCTTTCGTCATCACCTCCGGCGTGAGCAGGCGCAGCGGCGAGATATCGTCCACAATCCAGATACCGCGCCCGTGCGTCGCCAGCACCAGATCCGATTCCCGCGCCTGCACCGCGATGTCGTCTACCGGCACGTCCGGAAAATCCGTTCCTTTGTATTGCGCCCAGCGCTGCCCGCCATCCACTGAAATCCAGAGTCCGAACTCCGTGCCCAGAAAAAGCACGTTGCGGCTGACCGTGTCTTCCTTGATCACGTGGGCAAACCCGCGTACGCCGCTCTCCTGCGCCGGAAGCGCCGTCCACGTCTTGCCGTAGTCCGTCGTCTTGTAAACATACGGTTTCATATCGCCGAACGTATGCCGGTCAAACGTGGCATACGCGGTGCCTTCGTCGAAGCGGCTCGCTTCGATGGTCGAGACCCACGAATTCTTTCCCAGCCCGCTGACATTCCCCACCACATTCGTCCAGGTTTTCGCGCCATCGCGTGTGATCTGCACGTTCCCGTCATCGGTCCCCACCCAGATAATCTGCCCGTTTTTCGGCGATTCCGAAATCGAATAAATTGTGGTGTGCATTTCCGCGGAGGAATTGTCAACCGTCACGCCGCCCGATTCCTCCTGCTTCTGTTTCTCCGGATCATTCGTCGTCAAGTCGGGAGAAATGCGCTCCCACGATTGCCCATGATCGCGCGACCGAAACAGAAACTGCGCCCCGATGTATAGAGTCCCCTTTTCATTCGGACTCATGTGAATCGGCGTGTTCCAGTTGAAGCGCAGTTTCTTCTCGCCATAATTCGGCCAGGGATGGAGGTCGCGCATCTCATGCGTGTAGCGATTTATCCGGCTGATCTCACCACCCTGCGCCTCGGCATAAATGTAGTCGGGATCGGATGGGTCTTCGAACATCCAGAAGCCGTCGCCGCCGTACATGTTTTCCCAGCGCGAGTTCGTCACGCCGCCCGGATACGACGAATCGCCCACCCACGAACTGTTGTCCTGCAAGCCGCCGTACACGTGATAAGGGTCCGAATTATCGGTGCTCACGTGATAGAACTGCGAAACCGGCAAGTTCAGTTGGTGCTTCCAGCGGTTGCCGCCATCTTCGCTGCGCCACAAGCCGCCATCGTCGCCAGTGATGACGATATTGGGATTCTTGGGATTGATCCAAACATCATGGAAGTCACCATGTCCCGAATTCGAAACCGTGCTGAAGCTCTTTCCGCCATCGGTGCTGAGTAGCAGCGGCCCATCTGGTTTGAAAATCTTGTTGGGATCTTTAGGATCGACGATCAAATTGCCAAAATAAAACGGACGCCAAACCATGTAATTGCTCGCGTCCAGTTTTGTCCACCTGGCCCCGCCGTCGTCCGATTGATACAGTCCTCGTCCTTTTTCCGCTTCGATGTTGGCATACACCACTTGCGGTTTTGACTCCGCCACCTGTACCGCAACCCGGCCCCACGGTTTCGGGGGCAGCCCCTTGGCATTGCTGTCGGTGACTTCACTCCAGTGCGAGCCGCCGTCGGTTGACTTGAATAATCCGCTGCCCGGGCCTCCGGAGCGGAACGTCCACCCTTGCCGCCGGAAATCCCACATCGCGGCATAAATGGTCTTCGGTTCCTGCTTGCTGTACGCAATCATGGCGCACCCGCTCGAACCATTCGCGCCCGCTAGAACCTTGTTCCAGGTCTTGCCGCCGTCAGTGGTCTGGTAAACTCCGCGCTCGTCGTTGTCGTTCCACAAATGCCCCGTAGCGCACGCCAGCACGTCGTTGCTGTCGGTTGGGTTCACGAGAATCTTGGCGATGTGCTCACTATCTTTCAGCCCAACATTAGTCCAGTTCTCTCCGCCATCCGTCGATTTATAGACGCCGTCGCCAACCGACACGCTGTTGCGCACCCAAGCTTCGCCAGTGCCCACCCAGACAATCTTCGAATTCGACGGATCAATTGTTACCGCCCCGATCGATTGCACATCTTCCCGGTCGAAAACGGGTTTGTAGGTCGTGCCGCCGTTCACCGACTTCCATACCCCGCCGCTCGCCGCGCCCACAAACACCGTGATGCGGCCGTTCTCTTCCACCGCATCTACCGCCGCAATGCGCCCGCTCATCGTGGCCGAGCCAATGTTCCGCGCTGGCAATCCCGAAACCGTTGCGGAGTCGAAGCGGTACGACGCCTGCGCCCCAGCCTGCACCGCAGCGCACAGCAACGCAGCCCCGGCGAACCAAATACTCAATCGCATTAAAAGTCGTGAACCTCGAACCCATGTATTCATGTTTGCAAATCCTCTTCCAGACGGAAATTTCGATCTCAACCACTGCGAACTCAAATACTCAAAAAGGTAGCGCCGCCGTTCCGAGGGCGAGACGCCCCTTCGGCAGGCTCAGGGCAGGCTCTCGGGACTGCCGGCAAGATGCCGGCGCTACTCCTTTTCGGCACCCTAACCATCATGCGTTCACGACGCCAGGACGCTCATTTCTTTTCCGCAGAACTTCCGCCCGCTTTCAGCGAAGCCGGAAGCGCAAAATCCGCAGGATCGATGGTCACATTCGCTTCCATTTTCTGTACCGTGCTGGTCTGCGCATCGGGATTGTTTTTCGATCCGCTCGAAATCGAAAACGGAAACATCACCCCCGCCACCGGCTTATACGACCCCAGACCCACGACGTGATCCCGCACCGAGCCTCGTATAAACTGCTGGATTTCCTTGCGAATCTCGATGAAAGTATCGGGATCGAGATAGTCATAGATGATGTCTCCATTCTTGAGCGTGATCTTCAACCGCAACGCGTCGTCGCCATCCACCACGTCATGCCCGAGGTACTCGACCGTGCTGCCTTTCTCTTTGTACTCAACCAGGGGCCCGTCAATGTCGGCATCCAGTTGCAGGTCGCGCAGGTCGTCCTCGCCCATCAACTCCGGGTCTTTCTTCCCGCCAAAGGGCTGAATCTGCCAACCCGTCGATCCGTCATACGCCAGCACCTGTGTCATCCCCTGCAAGGTGAACGTCTGCCGGATCAGGTTGGGCCGTTCGTTTTCCTGACCCACGGCCGCGGTAAACCCTCCGCCGCCTTCGAATTTGCCGGTCATCCGGATCGTTTTAATAGCTTTCATCTTCTCCAGGCCGCCCCTGGCCTGGATATTCTTGGCAATCAGTTCTTCGGCGGTTTGCGAGAAGGAAAAGGCACTGCAGCAGCAGACAGCAACCAGCACTATCACAGCGTGACGCATCGAGCGGACTCCTGTCGGTGAGGGACTTAAAGAACCCCGGAACGGGATAGAGTACTGTACTCGCTACAAGACGTGTTCTTCAACCGTAATCTTCGTTTTTTGCGTGAAGCACCTCATTGGACTCGACTTTGCAAAACCAACCCCAACAAGTCATTTGTTATTTGTTATCCACTTGCATACGGCAGCGTTTGGGAGATGCTGCAAGCTTATCTCCAAGTGTTAGATTAAACCCTGAACCGAAATCATGAACACCACGACACGAACTCAGGTTCTGGCTGTCGCCTTTTTCTGTGCTGTGTCGATCTTGTTCTGGTGGCACCCACTTGTTGGAACACTCCGCCTGGCGCTGACCAACGACGCCTATACCCACATCCTTTTGATTCTTCCCCTGAGCGCCGCGCTCATTTACCTCGATTTGAAAAACCTTGATTTGAAACACTTCGATTCGCAGCATCAGGATTCACAAGTGCTCCGAGTCGATTCGAGTCTGAGCCCTCGCATCGGAGCAATGCTGCTGCTTCTGGCGTTGCTCGTCGGCTGCTATGCGAGATGGGGCATGCCTACAACGCCCGACGATGTCCGCTTGTCGCTCGCCATGTTTGCTCTCGTGACCTGGTGGATTGCCTCCATCGTCTTTTGTTTCGGAGCCAGCACGTTTCGGTCGTTTCTGTTTCCTCTCTGCTTTTTGTTCTTGCTGGTCCCCATCCCCGAGTTTGCCTTGAATTGGATTGTCGAATTTTTGCAATATCAGTCGGCGGTAGCGGCGCGAATCATGTTTCGGGCCGCTGGGGTTCCGGCAACGCAGGATGGAATCATGCTGTTTATCCCTGGACTGGCCCTCGAAGTTGCACGCGAGTGCAGCAGTATCCGGTCCAGTCTGATGCTGATCGTCACCACCATGGTTTTGGCGCATTTGTTTCTGCGCGCATGGTGGCGCAAAGTTCTGCTCGTCGTGATCGCGATTCCACTCTCTGTGCTCAAGAACGGACTTCGCATCTTCACCATCGCCGAGCTTGCAACCAGAGTCGACCCTGGATTTCTCGACGGGAAGCTTCATCACCATGGAGGCGTCATTTTTCTTGCGATTGCAGTCGTGGTGATGGTGGCATTGCTATGGATCCTGCACCGAACCGAGTTTCGAAGGCAGCTCACGCATCCGTAGATTGATTGGCTGGTAATTGGAGAATCTGTGAACGTACTTCATATTGTAGGAGCGCGCCCTAACTTCATGAAGGTCGCTCCAGTCCTGAACGCCCTGAAGGACTACGCGAATGTAACTCAGATCCTCGTCCACACCGGTCAGCACTATGACATCAATATGTCGGATGTCTTCTTTCAGCAACTGAAGATACCTGCGCCCGATGTGAATCTGGCGGTCGGTTCGGGCACACATGCGAAGCAGACGGCGGAGATCATGATGCGCCTGGAGCCCATCATTCTCGAACGTCAGCCAGACATCGTTCTCGTGTACGGAGATGTGAACTCGACCGTGGCTACTGCGCTGGTCTGTGCCAAGCTGGGCGTTCATGTCGGCCACGTTGAAGCCGGATTACGCTCCTTCGATCGCACCATGCCCGAGGAGATCAACCGCCTGGTGACTGATCAACTTTCCGAATTATTGTTTACGCCTTCCGAAGACGGCGACGAGAATCTTCGGCGAGAGGGAATTCCGGCGGAGAGAATCTTCCGCGTCGGCAACGTCATGATCGACTCGCTCGTGCGCTTGCTTCCGGCGGCACAGGCGTTGAAGCAAACGACGGCGACGAAGCCCGACGGTATGCCTGAGCGCTATGCCTTGGTTACGCTGCACCGTCCCGCGAACGTCGATGATAGCGTAACGCTGAAGAGTATTCTGGACTCGCTGCTCGAGGTAACCCGGGATCTGGCGGTAATATTTCCCGCCCATCCGCGCACTCGTAAACGAATTGCCGATTTCGGATTGCCAACCGGGCAGCTGTGCCTGCTCGACCCTCTCCCCTATCTTGATTTTCTAGGATTGCAAGCGCGCGCCACCGTGGTCATCACCGATTCAGGAGGCATTCAGGAAGAGACCACTTATCTCGGTATCCCTTGTCTCACCGTACGCGAGAATACCGAGCGCCCGATTACGGTTTCCATCGGCACCAATGTTCTGGTAGGACGAGACCGGGAAAAACTGCGCTGTGAACTGTCGCGAGTGCTTGCCGGCAAAGCCAAGAAGGGAACTGTGCCTCCGCTTTGGGATGGCCATGCTGGCGAGCGCATCGCCAGCATTCTGGTTAATCGACCGTTGCCGGTGAAAGCTGCTAATCTGACAGTGATCTGAGACCGCTGCCGATCTCGATTGATTTCTCTGCCGATGAATTATGGTTATTAGCAAGTGCGGGTGAAGTAGGCGATGGACCCGACCAGGGTCACAGCGGCGGTGCCGACTCCGTCCCACCCGCTCCAAAATTATGCCGCACCCACTTACTGCCCGGCCGCAAGGCGGTAGGGTCGCGCCGGGGTGCTTGATATTGCTCAAGAGCGATGAGACCCATCCATTATGGATTTGGTATCACCGCCGTTGCCTGATTCGAATACCCGCTCTCCTGCGACTCGCTATTTACAGCTGTAGAGACGTAGTAATAAGTGTTGCCGGAAACGACCGTGCTATCGATATAAGTGGTCGCGCTGTCGGGCGAAGAATTGATCATCGAATATGGACCGCCCGAAACGTTCCCGCGATATATGTTGTAGCCCACGGCATCAGCCGAAGCATTCCAGCTCAGATCCACCGTGTGCTGAGTTTGCGCCACTCCTGTGCCGGTCAGGGCTTCCACCGCGGGCGAGTTCGATGCATTGCTCGGGAATGACAGAGTCCCCGAAGTGGCCCCGCTCGATTGCGGCGTGAATGTAACCGCAAAAGTAGCCGATTGTCCGGCGGGAATTGTTGCCGGCAACGAAATCCCCGAAAGCACAAACTCACCGTTGGAATCGCTGGCCGGCTGCACCGTGACTGCCGCTCCACTGGCCGTCAGAATGCCGTTGATCGATGAACTCGATCCGACGTTGACGTTCCCAAAGTTGAGACTGGCAGGAGAAACCGCCAATGTGCCCGCGGCCGTTCCGGTCCCAGAGAGCGCAATGTTGAGCGGTGAATCCGAAGCGTTCGACGCGACCGACAGGTTTCCGCTCACCGCGCCGCTACTGGTCGGAGCAAAGGTCGCGGTAAACGTTACGCTCTGGTTTGGTGTGAGAGTGATAGGGAACTCATTCAAGCCGCTGACCGAAAAGCTCGCACTGCTCAAACTCACCTGCGAAATCGAGACCGTCGATCCTCCTGTATTGGTCAGCGTCTCCGACAAGCTGGCAGTGTTGCCAACTTGAACGCTCCCGAAGGCAAGACTCGACGGATTCGCTGTCAGCGTTCCCTGAGCCACGCCCATCCCAGAAAGTGGAATGCTCAAGTTCGAATCTGAGGCCGTGGAAGTGATGTTGATACTGCCGCTCGAACTGCCTGCCGACTGCGGGGCAAAGGTTACCGAGAAAGTCGTGGTTTGACCCGCTCCCAGCGTCAGCGGCAAGGCTAAGCCGCTCAGAGCGAAACTAGCGCTCGTGAGAGTGGCCTGGGAAATCGTTATACTAGAGGACCCCGAGTTGGTCAGGATTTCGGATAACGTCTCACTGCTTCCCACTTGAACATTGCCAAAGTTCAGGCTGCTGGGACTAGCAGTAAGTTGACTGGGAGTTGTGCCCGTGCCGCTAAGGGAAACTGTCGTTGTCCCCCCAACTGGCATGCGGCCCATTTGAGTCCGGGAATATTCCAAAAAAACGTTTCCACGTGCGACGCCCTTAAACAGAGGCGCAAAAGCCGTAGTGAAGTTCGCGCTCTGACCCGGGGCCAGCGTCAACGGCAGGTTGAGTCCGCTAATGCTGAATCCATTCTCGGGCGCTGTCGCTTTGAAGATCGTCACATCCCAGTTCCCGGTATTGTTCAGGACCACGGACTGCGTCACGCTGGTGCCGATCGCAACGCTGCCAAATCCAACGCTGGATGGATTGGCGGTCAGTTGTCCACTGGCGGTTGCTGCAAATAGAAAGGCGTGAAATAGAAGTAATACGAAACCGAACCGCGTTCGCGGGGAATCATGCTGTTTCAATTCGCTTCTCCTGTTCCGTGCCTTACTCGGCGCGGCGGGGGTGTGGAGCAGCTGCATCGCGTCCTGCGCGAGGATCCCGCGCAAGCTCCGGTGCATATAGGTATTCTTCGGCGGATACGCGGTTTGGGGCAGATATCCAAGGTTCAAGACGCCGCTGCGCAGATGCGGGGCGAAATGATGTCCAACCGGACAGTTAGTCGAGAAGTGGTTGGCGTGATGCCACGCGGCTTTCAGTTTCTTGTCAAACCGGCATCGTTCGGCCAGGAAAGCCCCGAGGTGTGGCCCCATTGATCCGGTAACCTTTGCGAGCGTTGCCGGTCTTCTCGTCGTGGTGGCCCTAGCGGCTTGTTACGTCCCCGCGAGAAGTGCTATGAAGGTTGATCCCATGGTGGCGCTCCGGTACGAGTAGGTTCGCGTCGCTTTCTGCGATGGGTTGCGGTACCAATTGTCATTCGCAGTACCAATTGTCACCCTGAGCTGAGCGAAGGACCTCTGCATTTTGCCAACGCCCGCAAAGTACATAGGTCCTTCGCTTCGCTCAGGATGACAACAGTACAAAACTGGAAATGAGTCGAATGCACTTCCGAGTGTGGCAAATGCACTCCCGATTTTGCCGCGATACCGTTACTCCTCCAAGATTGATTCATGCGATGCCTTCCCCTGTTAGTAGTCGCATGTGTGTTCGGCGGGTTCACTCCGGTCTGGGCTCAGCAGTTACAATGCGATCCTTGCGCGCATGGATTCGGTAAGGTCCAGCTCGGCGATTCCAGTTCTTTTTCCTTTCAACTCGCGAACACCGGAACTAACACCCTGGTGATCTCCTCCATAAAAGTCCGGGGGAGCGCGTTCACGCTTGGCGACTTCCCCTTACCGGCGGATATCGCCCCCGGCGCAACTGTTCTCTTACCCGTTATTTTCACTCCGGCTGCCCTTGGGTATGCCCAAGGCAACCTCACACTCGTGAATAACGGCTCCGACTCCCAACTTGAGATCGCCGTCACAGGGAACGGTGTCGCGAACGCGAACCCGCGACTGGGGATCAGCCCAGCCGCACTTAATTTCGGCAACGTCATGGTGGGGTCGACCGCGACCCAGCAGGCGGTACTTACCGCCACGAACGGCTCTGTAACCATTTCATCGGACCGAACGACGAGTTCCGAATTCACCATTCTCGGGCTGACGCTGCCCGTAACCATCACCGCTGGAGCGAGCCTCCCTGTCACGATTGAATTCGCGCCGAGTTCCTCTGGCACTGACTCCGCCCGAGCCGGATTCATCAGCAATGCCCAGGATTCACCCACGCTCGCACAGTTGACCGGCACGGGAACTCCTCGAAGCTCCCATAGCGTCGATCTTTCCTGGAATCCAGTAGGCGGGAATGTGGTGGGATATGACGTATTCCGCGGTACTAGCAACGGAGGCCCCTACCAGATCATCGACACCATGGATGCCTCGACTGCCTACACCGATTACACGGTTGTCTCCGGAACCACCTACTATTACGTCGTAACTGCGGTGAATGCCCAAGGTCAGCAAAGCGGGTATTCCAACGTGGCAACGGCGGTGATTCCGGGCTCGTAGCCATCACGGCCTCTACCGGGGTATAGTTTCGCTTTATATTCTCCTCCGACGCCAGGTCTGCACGGGTTGGCGACCGCAAGGGGGAGTGGCGGCACTTTCGGCACCCGAGCAGTCTCTTGACCCGCCAGCCCGCTCCCGATAGCCTCTTTCTGTCACCCTGCCATGGCGGCCTCCGACATCCCCGACGCTCAACCCGTAACTGATTCAAGGGGCAATAGTTCGGCGCGCCATCCCCTATCCGATGAAGCGCAACTTTCGCCTCCCGACGGGGTTTCTACAAATGTGAGCAGCCTGGCCATTGAGGGCGGAGCATTGGGTCGCGGGGCATTGGGTGGCGGGCTTATGAACCTTTCTGGAGCAACGCCCCCGTCGCCCGACGCCATGGCCAAGCCTATCGTCAATGCGGACGGCGCCATTTCCGACGTGGACGTGATGCTCCGCGTGAAGACGGGCGACGAATCCGCCTTCGCGTATTTGGTGCAGAAATATCGCCGGCCGATGGTGGGTTTCATGTACCGCATGTGCCACAATCCATCGACCGCCGAGGAACTGGCGCAGGAAGTTTTTTTGCGCGTCTACCGCTCGCGCACCAGTTATGAGCCGAGCGCCAAGTTCACGACCTGGCTGTACCGCATCGCGACCAACCTGGCCGTCAACCACGCCCGCGACACGCGCCACGAGCGTCCGGAAAATACCGTGCGTCTCGATGAGCCGGACCAGGAAACAGGCACGACACCCGACCTGGCCGACGAGTCGCTCAGCGCGGAAGAGCAAATATTAAAGCGGGAACGTCTGGCAGCGATCCGCAGCAAGGTAAACGCACTGCCCGAGCGCCAGCGCGTTGCCGTCATCATGCACAAGTATCAGCAGATGGATTACCGCCAGATTGCGGGCGTCCTGAAACTGAGCGAGTCCGCCACCAAGTCGTTGCTGTTTCGCGCCTACGAAACGTTGCGCGAGCAGTTGAAAGAGTTCGTTTCGGGGAAGTAGAGGAAGCGTTATGAATTGCAATCAAATTCGCGAGCTGTTGCCGGACCTGGCCGCTGGCATGAAAGCTGCGACAGCGGAGGTCAGTGCGCACATCGCATCGTGTAAGGACTGTTCCGTCCATCTGATCGACCTGCAGAAAACCATGGCCCTGCTCGATGAATGGCAAGCGCCCGAGCCCTCGCCTTATTTTGACACTCGACTGCAAGCGCGCCTCCGAGAAGAAAGACGCAAAGAAGAAGAAATGGCGCGTCCGGCCGCAGCATGGTTCCATTGGCTGTATCGTCCGGTGTGGGCTGGGTCGCTGGCTGCCGTAATCTTCGTGGCAGCGCTCCTGGTCGGCAACCGGTCTTACTTCGCGCCGACGGATACCATCGCGACTAAGCCGCCGTCCCTCACTCTGCCGGTTGAGCCGGGAACTGCCGTCGGCGATCTGCAAGCGCTCGACCGGAACGACGATTTGTATGCTGATTTCGATATGCTCGACGATCTGCAGGTACAGGACGACGTAACCGCGAATCCATGAGTCCGATCTCGGGCGTTGTATCAGGATATCGCTTTGCAGGCTGCGGAAGACTTGAGGGTCGTATCAGGGTATCGCTTTGCAGGCGCCGGAAAAAGTCGGGCTTCGTATCAGGGTATCGCTTTAGCGATACCGCAAGTTCTGTAGAAATCAGAAGCCCCTTTAGGGGCTGGACTAGCTGAGAGGGAAGGGACAAGGCATGTTGGGCCGGGGACAAATTGCGAACTGTCTAGCAACGCTTCTGCTGCTGTTGTCCTTGTTCGCCGTGCCCGCGCTCGCCCAAACCCGCTATTCGCAGCCGCAATCGCAGTCGCACCCTGCGGATGGTCAATGGCACTATTTCGGGAAAGAAGGCGGTCCCAACGCCAGCCGCCCCACTCAATCCCATCCGCCGCAAAACCGCCCCGGACACGCCGGCAACTGGCTCCGCCGCTATAAGGATTTGCCGCCAGCACAAAAGCGCCGCGCCCTCGAAAACGATCCGCAGTTCCGGAAGCTCTCTCCACAACAGCAAGCCCGTCTGCGAAGCCGGCTGCAGCATTTTTCCAGCTTGGCTCCGGAGCAGCAGGAGCGAGTGCTCAACCGCATGGAAACCTGGGAGCACCTCACTCCCGACCAGAAGCAGCGAGCGCGCCAGGTCTTTGACCAGTTCAAGCAGTTGCCGCCCGACCGCCGCCAAGCCGTCAACCGCGCCATCCGCGAAATGCGCGGCCTGACCCCCGGCCAGCGCGACCAACTCATCAACTCCGACCAGTACAGGAACTCATTCTCCTTGCAGGAGCGCGTGATCCTCAGCGGAGCCGCCCACCTCCCGCTAGCGCCCGGCGACGGCCTGCAGGCGGGACCGCCCGAATAGCCTCTGAAAGAATCAAGAAGAATTCTGGCCGTGTGGTGGCGGGGTTTTGCCCCGCGCCCGGCAGGACACTGTCAACACCTGATCGAGAGCGGAAATCCGTTGACGGGGTAATCACCAGACGCGTGGTACCAACCGGTAACGTACCTTCTGGAGATATTCCTGGTAGCCCGCCAGATCGCGTGCCAACAGCTTCTCCTCGCCAAAGATGCGCACCACGAGCAGCCCGACCATGGGGAGGCAAAAGAGAAGGCCGGGAATGGAGCCGCGCAGCAACGCGCCGCCAACGAACGCAAGACTTGCCCCAAGATACATGGGGTGGCGAACAAAGCCGTAGACGCCCGTGTCAATGACATGCTGGCCGCGCTCGGTCTGAATACGCACCAACTGCGACAGATACGTGTTATCAGTGAAGGCGCGGAAGAACGGAAAACTACCCCCGAGGAGCAGGATGCCTCCGCATACTTCGCTCCACAACGGTAGACGCGGTGTCCAACCGAAGCGCTTATCTAGTGCCGGCACAAAGAGCCATGCGAGGAAGCACACTTTTAGCCCGATGAGGATAGCCAAATCGGAGCGCGATTCGCCGCCACTGCCGGGCATGCGGAAACGCTCGGTGTACAACGCAGGGTCACGGTAGCGAAGCCACAAGAGCATGGCGGCAAAGAAGGATATCCACCAGACACCGAAGATCCAGCCCTCCACCCAGCGCCAATCGCCCGGCAGCCATAGCACTATCCCTAGAAAGAAAACAGCGGCAGCCGCCAACTGGAGCCCGATGATGATCGGTGTGGGGCGCATCGGAAAGCCGAAAACATCATACGCCGAGACTTGCTTGCCTTCTACTGTCGAAGCGGATTTCCGCGTGAGTTTGACAGGACGGCAAGACTCCTTCGGGCGGACCACGGGCAACCTGGAAACAATAAAGCCTTAAGTTAGCGCTTATGCGGGCTTTGCCCCGCCAGAACGCGGCAGAGCCCCGTCGCCACATGACTAAGGGAGAGACGCACGCAGGAAGTTGTCGACCAGAAATAAGAAGCTGAGAGATGAGACCTAAGAGCTAAAGGCTAAGAGGTAAAAAGCTAAAAGCTAAAAGCAGCCCCTACCGCCGAATCAACGCCATCACCCATCCCGCCACAAACACGCCACCAACAAACAGCACGAAGCAGTACACCCCGTACTTCACCTGCTCCATCGTAGAATTGCGCTGCGTGATGCCGAAGACGATCGAGGCGAATAGCGCGAACACCACCGCCGCCGAGAAGTGCGACAAGTTGATGGTCACTGTTTCTTCCCGAGCGCAATGTGATGCGCATCCGCCGCCGCAATGAAGTTCAACAGCCCCGCCACGATCAGAAACGTTTTGCCGTAATCCGCCGCCGCATTCGCCGCCATCACGTTGCCCCAATCCATGATGCGCGCCAGAAAATACAGCGCACCTGCGCCCACATCGCCAATAAACCCGAGGATGTCGAGAATGTCGCCGCCATTCAACTGGTAAACCCGTCCCTGCATGCCCAAGCCGATCACGAACATCGCAACCACCGAAATCAGCAGCAGAATGCCGCGCCCATAGCGCTTGAGCAGGATGTGTCCGCCGCCCGGAATCAGCCAGCCCACGATCGGTGCCACCACCGCCATGGTGGTGAGAGGATAATCCGGCTCACTCGCCGTTTTCTTGTTCTTATCTGCTGTAGGGTTGGCCATTCAGATGGTCACGATCTCTCCTTGTATTTTACCAGTGACCTCGGCGCTTCCGGGCCGTACCAGCATGTCCACTTCCGACCGTACTCCAAATTCAGGCAGGTAGATGCCGGGTTCAATCGAGAACAGCGAATTGGGCAGAATGCGCCGCTCGTCGTGAATTTCCAGGTCATCCATATTGGCGCCGTTCGCATGCACCTCGGTCGCAATCGAGTGGCCGGTGCGGTGGATGAAGTACTCCCCGTATTTCGCCTGCTGGATGTGCCCGCGCACCGCGTGATCCACTTCCCATCCCGAGATCGGCCGGTGAGCAGAGACCGCATTCTGCACCGTCTTTACGCCGATGTCGCGGGCCTCGCTTACAATCTTGAAAATCTCTCGCTGCCGGTCCGAGGGCGCCTTGCCCACAAATCCCATCCACGTAATGTCGTAGTAAACCGCGCCCGGCGTGTTTTTCTTCGCCCACACATCCAGCAAAACCAAGTCCCCTTCGCGAATCGCCACCGGATGCTTCTCGCTCGGCTCGTAGTGCGGGTTGCCGCTGTTGGCATTCACGGCCACAATCGGAGGATCGTCGGTCACCATGTTTTCGCGCGCGAACGCTTCCATAAAGAACTGCTGAATTTCATGTTCGTGCGTGCCGCCGTTGCGCACCCGGCGTCCAATTTCCTTGAAAGCTTCAGCCGTAACCGCGTCGATCACATCGCGCGCCGCGAAGTGCGACTTGATCTGTTCCTCCGTCAGTGTCGCTTCAAACTGCGCGATCAAATCCGCCGCGCTCACAATGTTTTTGCCCAGCCCGCGGATCATATCCGCCGTCCCCGCATCCACCATCGAAATGGTGAAGACAAAATTGTTAGGCGAATATTGCATGGCGACATCGCGATGCGCGGCCAGCATCTGCTTCAGTCCGTCGAATAATTCCTGCCATCCAGCGTACTGTTTCTTCGTTCCGGGCAAGGTGTCGAGGTGTCCCGACTCAATCTTATGCACCAGTTTGACGGGCTCGCCTTTGGCTGGAATCAGGTAGTACCAACGCCGAGTTACCATGAGCCCATCCGGCAGCCCCAGAACGCGATAAGCGATCGGGTCGCGATGGTGATGATCGTAGAAAAGCCAAGCGTCGATGTTGCGCTCGCGCAGAGCGTTCTGGATGGCGGACAGATCCATATACGAAGAGTTATTCTACACGACCGCCAGTGTAGGGCGGGCGCTCTCGCCCGCCGCCGTTGACGTTGCTTCTGATCTTGCTTTTGTTTTTCAACAAAACAGCGCGCGACCTTCGAGTAAAGCTAGTTCTCGAACGGTTGAAAGTTCGCACATCAAGCTGCCTGAAATCCCGATCTTGCGTTTGATCTCGGGTGGCGCCGCGAGAATCAAGGGGGATCTGGAAAGTTCAGGAGACCGAACCGGAGCTGCGGACTCCATGCCACAAACCCCGCGGTCGGGCCAAAGCAAGGAGTACCGCGACCCGGTGGGCTTCAGGATTACTTCACGGCGGACTTTTGCGGAGAGACCAGCCAGAATCCGATCGACTTGCCGTTCTGGTGGACCACGAGTTGAAAAGTCCGTCCCGTGGGCGAGAAGTCGGGCACCGTCACGATGATATCGGTGCCGCTCCATTGCACAACCTGCGCTTTGATGTCGGCAATGGTCACGTAACCGCTTCCCCGCTCGGATTCGAAACCGGAGCCTTGGATGTTGATTTGGTTGCCGGGCGTTAGCATGCCCGAAATGCCATCGATGAATAGGCCAACCGGAGCGAAGGGGATCTCGTTGCTGTATTGGCGGTCCCGCCACACACAAACGACCCCGCGACGCGCGTCCTTGTCGACGGTAGCGACGATTTCCGTGTCCGTCCAGCGCTTCACGATTCCATTCATGTTGCCGACGGAGACGATGCTATTGCCTTGGGTCTCGCCAAAGTGCCGCCCGCGAATGGTGATGTCGGTCACGCCGGGAACACCGGTTGCAGGCGCCACGCCGTCGATTTCTGGCGCCGGCCCGGTGGGCGGGGCTGGCGGTACCGTGACAAAGATCACAGCTGATTCGAGGCTGTTCCCGTGCCCGGTGCTCACGACCAGGGTAGTACTTCCCGCGCCCACAGAAGTGGCAGTGAGAGGTGCGATGAGTGGAACCGTGTTCTGGGGGTCGGCTGAAAGCTGGCCACTCACGGTGACTATGGAAGTGTCGTTCGAATGATAGGACAATTTGGTGGAGTTGGAGAGCCACAGCTTCGTGCCATCCCGGTAGGTACCCCAGACCTCAATGGGCTCGTGTTCTCCAGCGCCTTGAAACACTAAGACCGGCAGAACCGTCAGAAGATAAGGGGTATCCGCCCTTTCGACATCTATAAGGACCGGGGCTGATTCGACATCTCTACCTGATGTGAAGCCGATGGCACCAATGCTATAAATGCCGGGCGGAATGTTGGTGGCCAACGCCAGGGCGAACTCCAGAGGATTTGATGTGGGCTTAGCATCGCCTAATGGCGATTGTGGCAGGACGGCGATCTTATGAACGGAAGGGTCGGCGGAAAGCGTGATGGTGTAGGTCTGGCCCTCTGTAAAGAGAGGGAACGATGCTGCTGCGACGGGACTTTTAATTTGCAACAGCGTTTGTGCAAAGGCGGGAGCAAGCGAGAAAAGAACAAGCACAGCCGTTAGCAGGTAGGAACGAAAGTTCTTCCAATAAGTCATCTTTAAGCCCCGCCCCCTGCGGTCCGCGCGGTCTTTCAACACCAAGAGCCTATCTTTCTCGCCTATCCTCGTCCACGTTACTTCCGCTTTAGGGCACCTCGCTGAAGGAGTCTGCGCTCAAGAGCGAACGCGCGACCGCTTAGAACGTAAGTCTTTATTTCTCAAATACCTGACGCCGAACAACTCGAAAATTATGCAATGCCGGAAAGTTCATTTTCGACCGTGAGCAAGTAAGTCTTTGTTTCTCAAAGACCTGCCGTGATTAACTTGAAGATATCTATGTAAACAATTGATTTATAAATACTTTACGGTTAAGTCATTATTTCTCAAAGACCTGGGAAGAGGATAATCGCTAAGTTTTTGATTCCAAAAGACCGTCCCAGGAGGGGTATTCGACCGCAGCCGAAGGTTGGTCGCGGCCCAGATCACTAGTTTCCTATTCGCCATACTTCTCTTTGAGCGTGCGCGCCATTTCATCCCGAAGTTGGCGGTAGTCGACGTGCACGGTCGCCCTCAAAGCCGCTTCGCTCGAACTGCCCTGCGACAGGAGTTGCAAAATGCGTGCAATTTCGCCGATGCCGTAAGCGTCGCGAATGTACTCCGCGCCGGCGAGAGCTTCGGCGTAAGCGACAGTAGCCACAGGCGCAGAAAAGTTCATGAAACTGCCCTCCAGCACGTTGAAGGGAATCTCGTTCCCAGTAGCAAAGAGCTGCGCCAGTTGACGCCCATTCGAGGCCGACGATCTGCCTTCTTCGATCTGCGCGATGCCTTCGTTCAGCCATGTCGGGCAGCGATTGCTCGACATCTGCGCGACGAACGAGTGAGTCAGTTCGTGCTTAAGCACCCGAGCCAGCTCAGGTGTGACACTCTGCATGCCGCTGATAGGAATCCGCAGTTTGCCATCGTTGATGGCGCCGCTCCAGGAAGGCGCGCGCGTCACGTCAAAGAACGCCTCCTGAGTGTAGAGCGTCACTGCAATCGTATTGCGTGGCGAGTAGCCGAGGTCGCCCGCCAGAGCATCGTAATCCGATTCGAGGGTAGCCAACAGATCGCGGCGGAAACTCTCGGAGGTATCTTTGCCCTCGTAGTGAAGGTTAAAGTGACTGCTCTCACGCTGCGAAAACTCAGATTCGGCCGTCGATTCGCGTTCGGCGCGAGCCAGGTATTGGCTAACCACGGCATCGGGACGCAGGGCGAGCGCTTTCTTCCAGGAGCGAATCGCGTCGGGAGTATGATCGCTGGCGAATTGAACGAAGCCCAGCATCGCAATAGCATCGGCGGAGTCGGGATCGACGCTGGCAGCGTGCTGCGCATAGGGCAGCGCTTCCGGCGCATGTCCAGTGCGCATCAGCGTGGCCGCATAGTAGATCAGCAAGGTCGAGTTATCCGGCTGGAAGCGCAGCGCGGCTTCGTAATACCGCTTAGCCTGCGGGAAGTTTCCGTGATCGGATTCATGCTTGCCCGCGAGAAAGTATGCCGTGGCCGCGACTTCGGGATTGGACGCTTGCCCTAGGCTCGAGAGGGCATCGGGATCGACCTTGCCATCCCTAATAACCTTTTCCGCAACGTCGGCTTCATGGTTGAATGTGGGCGCAGGCGGCGTGATGTCAGGGGCGTTAGCGGCTCCAGAACTGCCGTGACCGGGAGCAATGCCACCAGCCTCGATGCGCTCGACCGACGACTTAGGAATGGCGTAAGTATCCTCGCCGAGATCGTATTCGACGTGGTCTTTGGTCTCGCGAACCTGGTCGGCCCAGATCGCGCGCCCATTCTTAAGATGTATGACGTCGGCGCGGGCAGGCAGCGCCGGCAAAAGCACTAGAATGAGGAAAAAGGCTCGCACTGGCCCAATTTTAGCAACCGCTCCAACCGCCAGTAAGGTGACCAAGGTGTCAGGGCGGGAGTCAGTTCCGCAGCCTAAACAGGGTGCCACGATTTCGGGTTAGGCATCGGGACGCGAGTCTCTCAGCATCCCTCTAGAGGTTGCCTTTCAAGAAGACTGTTTATGAAGCCTGCAGCGGTTCGCTCGCGTCGGATAATCGGGTTGGCATGGCTCCTCGCAGCCGCGACCGCCTGGGCTCAGGCGCCAAACCCCGAGTGCCCTCAAACCGCCAGCGCTCTCTACGCCCGCATTCGTTCTGTCGGCCTCGATCCGCAACGCGTCTACCACGTTCGCGACGCCGCCGTCGACCGGCCAAATCTCCATCTCGACCTGGACGACGGAACGGTAGCCTTTACCGAAGACATTTGCGGACGCATCACCGGCGCATTTTTTGAGGGTGAAGGGGAAGTACGGCTGCGCCCGCCGAACCGCGCCGAGCGCGGATCCCTGGCTTTGTTTACGGGGATGGCGATTCTCGAGGAGCAGTTCGCCTCAGGATATCTGCGCTTCAACGATGACACCGCCGCAGTCTTGCAACCTTATCTTTCTCTCGCGCCGACGGAGGACGCCGCGGATTTCATAAAACAATGGAACGACACCAGCCGTTCCTTCGCCGACTTTGACGCCCTGCGCCTCCTGCTCGACTTCAGTCATTTTCTTCCGATAGCGGGCGGAAACGAACGCGAAAAGGATCCGGCTCGTAAATTCCCCCCTTTGCTGCACGCGCACCTGCTGGGCAAGAAGCTGGGCGCCTTTGAAGTGTTTTGGGACGCGAGTCTCCCCGAGCCGTTGTGGGTAGGGCAGTCGCGTCTGAAAGATGATCTCCTCTTCTTCGATGTTTGGACTTCGTTCGCTCCCGCCGGGACGCCCAGCGCAGCTTCCGGCCGGTCGGGAGACGCGGCGATCACAGCCTTCCGCATTCACGCTACCGTCACCCCTCCGACAAGACTGCAAGCGTCGACGGAGATGAATGTCCGAATTCACCACGGAGGAGAAAGGACGCTCCTCTTTGAATTGTCGCGTTACCTGAAGCTGGATTCGCTTGACGCGGCTGGCCGCCCACTGGACTTCATCCAGAACCCGGCAATCGAAGGCACCGCATTGGAGCGCAAAGGCAACGATCTCGTGGCCGTGGTATTTCCGGCTCCGCTCGCGCCCGGTCAGGAATGGAAACTGCGCTTTACCTATGCGGGAGAAGTTCTGTCGGAAGCGGGCAACGGATTGCTTTACGTTGGCGAGCGCGGTACCTGGTATCCGAATCTTGGTTTGAATCCAGCCCAGTTCGACATGGTGTTTCACTATCCGGCGAATTGGACGCTAGTGGCCACAGGAAAACAGCTTCCTCAACCGGCCCCCGACGACACAGAAACGAACCTGGAAGCAGCGGGCGAGAAAACTTCGCGATGGACCTCGGTGCGGCCCATTCCAATGGCGGGTTTCAATCTCGGCAAATATGTGCGCGCCGAAGCCAAGGCCGGCAACATCCTGGTGGAGGCCTATGGCACCAAGGGAGTGGAGAAATCATTCCCCAGGGCGCGGCAGGAGGTGATTATTTCCCCGGCTCCTCCCGGCGTTTCCGACACGATCGCAAGGCCAACGGTTCCGATCACGGTCACTCCGCCGCCTCCCTCGCCGGCGCACGATGCGCAGGCGGTGGCCGATAAAGCCGCGAAGGCCATCGACAGCTTTTCCCAATGGTTTGGCCCGTACCCGTACAGCTCGTTGGCTTTAACCCAGATGCCAGGTAAGCTGAGCCAGGGATGGCCTGGCCTGATATTCCTGTCGAGCTTTGCGTTTCTCAGTCCACAAGAGCAAACGGATCTGCATCTCGATCCCGTATCGCGCGAGCTCGACAGCCGCGTTCTGGTTCACGAAACTGCCCATCAATGGTGGGGCGATCTGGTGCTGTGGAAAAGCTATCGCGACCAGTGGATCTCGGAAGGTCTGGCAAACTACGCGTCGCTCTTGCTGCTCGAGCAACATAACCCAGCGCAATTTCGCGAGGTCCTGGAAAAGTACCGCCAAGACCTTCTGAGCAAGAACAAAGATGGAGAGTGGCTGCGCGACGCTGGACCGGTGACGCTGGGACAGCGCCTGGATTCGTCGCATTTTCCCGGAGGGTACGAGGCCATCAGCTACGAACGCGGGACCTGGCTATTTCACATGCTGCGATCCATGTTTCGCGACGCAACGATTCGCGATACCGAATCGGCATCCCATTCCCGGAAAGGGCGCCAGAGTACGCCCGCGAATCCAGACGAACCGTTTTTTAAGGCGCTGCGGAAAATTCGCGAGCGCTATGCCGGTAAGAGCATAAGCACGCAGGAACTGGTCCAAGGTTTCGAAGAGGAACTGCCGCGCCCACTTTGGTACCAGAATCGTCACAAACTGGATTGGTTCCTTGATGGTTGGATCGAAGGCACGGCGATACCGGAACTGGGGACGCGTGACATTCGCGTCGCGACCAGAGCCGGAGTGACCACGGTTTCCGGAGTGATCGTACAAAAGGACGCGCCCGAAGATCTGGTGACGGCCGTTCCCGTGTACACGACGACCGCGAGTAACACTCTGGTTTTTCTCGGCGAAGTGTTGGCGGATGGCGCCGAGACCAGCTTTCGGCTAACCGCTCCAAGCGACGCGCGCAAGATTGTTCTCGATCCGAAGCAGACCATTCTCTCCGCGCCGAAGTAGATATTCCAAACAATCTCCAATGTCATTCCGAACCACACAGACCTTGGTGCGGACACCGCAACGATGGTCGCAACCTCCGCGGCCACGCAATTGCTCGGTAGGAATCAGGAAATCAAATCGGAGGATGCGATGACTCTCCAACCCCACTTCCACGCCAACGATTTATACCCAGATTTACCTGCACCAGATTTATCTGCAAACGAACGCGCCCCGCGCCGCACGATTCTTCTGGTCGAGGATGAACCCTTTGTCCGAGAGGCGACGTGCAGCATTCTGCAGCACGCTGGTTTTGAAGTTCTACCCAGTGCGGATGCGCGAGAAGCTATGAAGGTCTTCGAAGGCCGCCATGCCGGAATTGATCTGCTGATGACCGATATGGTGCTTCCAGGGGCAACCGGCCTACAGCTTGGCCAGGATCTGCGGCTGCGCTCGCCAGAACTTGTGGTTTTGGTGACCTCCGGTTACGGCAACCCTGAGTACGACACGGAGATGCCCTGCTCTCGCACCTATTTTCTGGCAAAGCCATATTCCAGGAAATTGTTGCTCGAGAAAATTGAAAAGATTCTCGCAGCGGTCCCACTAGCCATACCCGCGACCCAAGCAGCAGGGTAGAGCCCGCTGTGTGCCGATATGCCCGCGGCTGTTCCTCTGTGTTCCCCTGTGTCCTCTGTGGTTAAGATTTTGAGCGCAGCGTAGCCCTGACCCCGTCGGTGGCGCCAACGGTTATAATCCAACGTTCCAAACATTGATTCCCCAGTTTGCGTTCCAAAGGAGCAAGAATGAAGTTCGAAGGCCGAGTCGCGCTGGTTACGGGAGCATCGCAAGGAATAGGACATGCCTGCGCTCTGGCCTTAGCCCGCGAAGGAGCAAGCGTGGCAGTGGCGGCGCGCAGTCAGCAGAAACTAGACGAACTGGTAGCCCAGATCGCAGCCAAGGGAGGCAAGGCAGCGGCCTTCGTGATCGATGTTGCCGAGGAAGAGCAAGTAAAGTCCGGTATCAAGTCGATACTCGCTCAATTCGGCAAGATCGACATCCTGGTGAACAACGCCGGCATCACCCGCGATCAACTCGTGATGCGCATGAAGCGCGCCGACTGGGATACTGTGCTGAATACGAATCTGACGTCCGCCTACCTGTGCATCCAGCAGGCGATCGGTTCGATGCTCAAGCAGCGTTGGGGAAGGATCATCAACATCACCAGCGTCTTCGGCCAGACGGGTCAGGCAGGGCAGGCGAACTACGCCGCATCAAAAGCGGGACTGATCGGGCTGACGATGGCAATGGCCCGCGAGGTAGCGTCGCGCAATATCACCTGCAACGCCGTGGCTCCAGGCTTCATTGAAACCAGCATGACGTCAGTGCTGAGTGAGGAATTCAAGCAGAATGCCGTAAAGCAAATCCCGCTAGGCCGCGTCGGCTCGCCCGAGGACATTGCGAACGCCGTTTGTTTTCTGGCATCCGAGGAAGCCTCCTACATCACCGGTCATGTACTGAACGTAAATGGCGGGATGCTGATGGGGTAGGGAATGCAAATTACAAAATTGCCAAATTACCCAATGTTCTTCGATTGACTTCCCCCTCGTTTCGCGGGAAACTGCCCTCTGAGCCTGCTTTTTCGCCTATTGCTGCAGGCTGCCGGAACAGAATGTGTTCCCGCAACCTATGTCGAGGTCCGAGCTTCACGCAGATGTTTCGTCTCCTGACCCGGCCCAGACGCTTGAGCAGCAC
Source organism: Terriglobales bacterium (assembly GCA_049592035.1). Lineage (GTDB taxonomy): Bacteria > Acidobacteriota > Terriglobia > Terriglobales > Acidobacteriaceae > Acidiflorens. The sequence continues at coordinate 2,413 of JBAWFQ010000144.1, read as the reverse complement.
CTCCGCGCCGGTCTTCCCCTTGATCTCTCTCTCGATTTGGTTCTGAACGACCTCGTAGCCCGCGCCGCCCAAGCCACTCATGCCACCGCCGCCGCACTCGCCCTCGTCCGCGGAGAGGAAATGGTCTGCCGCGCCGCCACTGGATACCTCGCCCCCGATCTCGGCATTCCCATCAACACCCGCGACGGTCTTTCCGGCGCCTGTCTCCAAACCCGGCAACCCCAGCTTTCCGTCGATACCGAGTTCGACCCACGCGTCGATCCCGCCATTTCCCGCCACCTCGGCATTCGCTCCATCCTCATTGTTCCCGTATTCGACAGCTACGACAGCAAACACGCGACGAGCGCTCAATTCACAGGAGTCCTCGAAGTCTTTTCCACCTCTCCCGCCGCCTTCTCCAGCTCCGACCAAAAACTGCTCGAAGGTTTCGCCGAGGAGTGCGCCCGCATTCGCCATACCGCCATCGAACTCACGCAGCGCAAGTCCGTCGCCGCAGTCGCGACCGAGCCTGCTTCACCGAACCGCGTTCCATCCGAGCTTGCGATAGCCAACTCTTTGTCCGCTCGCCGCCCTCCCTACGAAACTTGGACTCTCGTCCTCGGATCTCTAGCCATTCTCGCCATCATCACCGTCAGCTTTCTCATCGGCTCCCGCATCGGATGGTTGCGCCCAACTCCGTCGCGCACCGCGATTGCCCGACCTATTCCGCAAGAAGCAGTCGCACCGGCCAAGCCCATCTCTGCCGCCCACCCGGCAGGTCACAAGGCATCAGGAGCGTCGCCGGAAAAAACATCCCGGCCATCAACTCCGCCTCCCGCTCCCGACGAACTAGTCGTCTCCGAAAAAGGCAAAGTCATTTTTCGGATGAAGCCCGCATCTCCCAAGTCCAATAGCGATTCCGTAGTGGAAGCATCCTCCACGACCAGAATCGCCAACGTCCAAAGCGTCTGGCTCTCACCCACGGAGGCCGAAACCCACCTCCTAAGCCGCACCGAGCCACAGTATCCGCCCGAAGCCCTGGCCGCTCACCGCTCCGGAAGTGTGGTCCTCGAGGTTCATGTAGCCGAAGACGGCTCCGTCTCCAGCATCCGCACCATCAGCGGAGACCCCATCCTCGCCGCTGCCGCCAGCGAGGCCGTCCGCAACTGGCGCTACCAACCCTACCGCCAAAACGACCACCCCGTCCAGTTCCAGACCGATGTGACCCTCAACTTCACTCTCCCTAACTAATTGCTGTTTTCCGTACACTCTTCCCACATCCCGTGATCCCAGTCACTGACATCCGCCCGCTAAAAGGTGTGTGGTTAAAGAGAGAACCCACCATGCCTCGCACCATCATCGAACCCTTCCGCATCAAGAGCGTCGAACCCATTCACTGGACCACCCGCGCGCAGCGCGAGAACCTGCTCCGCGCCGCGTTCTACAATCTTTTTCTTCTGCCCGCGGACGACGTCCTCATCGATCTCCTCACCGATTCCGGCACCGGCGCCATGTCCACGCACCAGTGGGCGGCCATGATGGAGGGCGACGAAAGTTATGCCGGCAGCCGCAGCTTCGAGCAGTTCCGCGCCTCCGTGCAGGATATCTTCGGCTACAAGCACGTCATCCCCACCCACCAGGGGCGAGCCGCCGAGCGCATCCTTTTCAGCGTGATGTGCAAAAAAGGAGACATCGTCCCCAACAACACCCACTTCGACACCACCCGAGCGAACGTGGAATTCGTAGGCGCCGAAGCGATCGACTTAGTCATCTCCGAGGGCCGCCAGCCCAGCCTGAAACACCCCTTCAAAGGCAACATGGACGTAGCTGCGCTAGAAACTCTGATCCAAAACGCCGGCTCGAAACAAGCCCGCGTGCCTCTGGTTATGCTGACCGTAACCAACAACTCCGGGGGTGGCCAGCCCGTGTCGATGGAAAACGTCAAAGCCGTAAGCGCTGTCTGCCGCAAGCATCGTATCCCGCTCTACTTCGACGCCTGCCGTTTTGCCGAGAACTCCTACTTCATCAAAATCCGCGAAAAAGGTTACGCCGACAAATCGCCAAAAGAAATCGCGCAAGAAATGTTCAGCTACGGCGACGGCTGCACCATGTCCGCCAAAAAAGACGGCATGGCAAACATCGGAGGATTTCTCTGTACCAACGACGACACGCTAGCCGAGCAGGAAAAGAACCTCCTGATTCTAACCGAGGGTTACACCACCTACGGCGGCCTGGCCGGACGCGATCTCGAAGCCATAGCCGTAGGAGTGCAAGAGGCGTTGCATCAGGACTACCTCGAATACCGCATAGCCTCGACCGCCTATCTAGGCAACCACATAGCCGAGCAGGGAGTGCCCATCGTGCAACCGCCCGGCGGCCACGCCGTCTACATCGATGCGCGAGCCTTTCTGCCGCACATTCCGCCCGCTCATTT
>JBAWFQ010000143.1:0-11314 GCA_049592035.1 Terriglobales bacterium | reverse complement strand
GAAGTGGAGGGTGAAGCCGAGGCCGAGGGCGATGCCAAGGCCAAGGCTAAGCCGGAGAAGGCTGAAAAGCCCGAGAAGAAAGACAAAAAATAGCTTTTGGCGAGAGCACGTCGTTCGCTGTTCGCTTTTCGCGCAAGAATGCTGATGGCCTGCGGAATAGCGAACGACGAACAGCGAAAAGCGAAGAGCGAATTTGCGTGAAACTGATCGTCGGTTTGGGCAACCCTGGAATCGAGTACCAGTTCACGCCGCACAATCTCGGTTTTTTGACGATTGATCGAATCGCCAACAATCTCGGGATTGAAATCAGGAATCGCCAGTGCCGGGCGCTGACGGCGCGTGCGACGATTGCCGGTGAAACGGCGATCCTGGCTAAGCCGGAAACCTACATGAACCTGAGTGGGCTTTCGGTGCGGGAACTGGTGGTGGAACATCAAGTCGATGTAGCGCGCGACCTGATTGTGATTTACGACGAGCTCGATTTGCCGCTGGGCACGATTCGCATCCGGCAGCGGGGAAGTTCGGCGGGGCACAATGGGATGGAATCCATCCTCGGCGCGCTGAATACAGACGAGTTTTTGCGGATTCGGCTGGGAATTGCGCCTGACCGCAAAGTCGTGGACGGCGTGAAATATGTGCTGACGCCGTTCCGCAAGGCGCAAGAAAAAGTAGTGGATGAAGTCCTCGACACGGCGGTGCAGGCGGTTGAGGTGATTTTGAAAGAAGGACCGGCCGCGGCGATGAACCGGTTCAATCGGAAGAATGAGGCGGATGAGTAAAAGGCAGTCGTTGGTCGATAGTCGTTGGTCGTTGGCAAACTCCGACCGCTCACAATGAATCCGCGAGCGACTAACGACCAGCGACGAGCGACTGATTTTTGGAGATAACGAATGAATCGTAACTATGAAGTGATGTTCATCGTCCGGCCCGACATGGTGGACGAGGATTTGAACAAGCTGATTGCCACGCTCGAGTCTTCGGTGACTTCGGCGGGCGGAACGTCCAAGAGTGAGGTCTGGGGCAAACGCCGTCTCGCCTATAGGGTAGGCAGGTTCAACGACGGCATCTTTGTGCTGATGATGATTGAAGCCGCCGGCGCGACCGTGCACGAAGTCGAACGCCGTCTGCGTGTAACCGAGCCGGTGATCAAGTTTCTCTCGGTACGCACCGACGAAGAACTGAAGCGTCTCGACAAGATCAAGAAGATCCGTGACTCGAAAAAGAAAGCGAGCGCGCAACCGGCACCGGCCGCTCCCGTTACACCGGCAACACCGGAAGCGGGCGCGGAAGCGCCGGCCTCGACGCCGGTTTAGTTTTTTCGTGTCAGGGTATCGCTTTAGCGATACCGCCGTTTCATCGAAATCGTTGCCCCTTTTAGGGGCTGCGGCGCGACGGGCGTGACGCCCGTCCACCAACGAACTTTTAGAAAGCAGGAGCGCCATGGCAGAAGAAACACGAGCAACATCAGGTGGGGAAAGTCGTCCCGAGCGCACTGGCGGGGATCGCCCCGACCGCGGCGGACCACGCGGTGCGCGTCCCGGCGGAGGTCCGGGCGGTCCGCGCGAAGGTGGCCGCAAATTCTTCCGGCGCAAAAAGGTATGCAAGTTCTGCGTCGAGAAGATCGAAGCGGTTAATTACAAGGATGTGCGTCTGCTGGCGCAGTTCGTGGCGGAAAGCGGCAAGATCACTCCGCGACGGCTGACTGGCGTGTGCACGCCGCACCAACGCCGTCTGTCGCGGGCCATCAAGCAGGCGCGCAATATCGCGCTGCTGCCGTTCGCAGGACGCGCGCAGTAAATTCAAGATCGTCGTTAGTCGTTCGCAGTCGTTGCCAACGACTAACGACCAACGACCAACGACCAGGGAGTTATTGATGGAAGTCATTCTGAAAGAAGACGTGCCCAAGCTGGGCAACCGCGGCGAAGTGGTGAAAGTTGCGGAGGGATACGGACGGAATTTTCTGCTTCCCAAAAAACTGGCGATTGAGGCAACCGTCGCCAACAAAACCGTCATCGAGCAGATGAAAGCTGCCGCCGTGCGCCGCTCCGCCAAGGAGAAGAGCGAAGCCGAAGCGCTGGCCAAGCAGTTTGACGGGCTGGAAGTGAAGTTCCTGCGCAAGTCGGGCGAAGGCGATCAGTTATTCGGATCGGTCACGGCTAGCGACATTGCCGAGGCGCTCGAGAAGAAGAGCTTCCACATCGATCGCCGGAAGATCCAGTTGCACGAACCGCTCAAGACGGTCGGCGAATTCATCGTCCCCATCAAGCTGCATAAGGACGTGACTACGCACCTGAAAGTTGTGGTCGACAAAGAAGCGGTTGCAGAGTAGGTCTTTTGGCGTGGAGGCGAAGCACAGCTTCGCCTCCATGATTACCTCACTTAGTCGCCTCGCCTCATCCGCGGATCGTAATCTCGACAGCCTCTGGCTTTACTCCAAACGTCGCAGCTAAATCGGGTTTCGACCGTGATCCCACAGGTTTAGGACCATAATGCGAGCGAATTCGCTAATCGCAATCACGTAACGCCCCTCGCCATCTTTCTCCTCCGACGGATGTATTCCGGAAATTCTGCCTGTCAGGAATCCGCAGCCATGCCGAGGCAGTTTCTTGGTCAGTTCGAAGGCATTCTCCAAACCGACTTGTATTGACCACAATTTCTTGAGGGATTAAGATTCGGGCCTAATGCCGCCGGAGACTCCAATAGTCGGGCAGGTTCTGGGCCATTACCGCGTAGTGGAGCAAATCGGAGCCGGCGGAATGGGGCTGGTGTTCCGGGCCTCCGACCAGCAACTCGAACGGGACGTAGCCATCAAGGTCCTGCCGTCCGGCATGCTTGCAGACGAAGCAGCCCGAAAGCGCTTCCGCCGAGAGGCGCTGACTCTCGCCAAGTTAAATCATCCCAATATCGGAATGGTCTACGAATTCGGCAGCCAGGAGGGGTTGGACTTTCTGGTGATGGAATATGTCGGCGGCGTTGCCGTCGATGCCCGGCTGGGATCAGGCCCCCTTTCGCAAAAAGAGGTCCTGCGTCTGGGATTTCAACTCGCGGATGGTCTGGCGAGTGCGCATGAGCATGGGGTCATTCACCGCGATTTGAAGCCGGCGAACATGCGCTTAACGCAGGACAATCGACTCAAGATCCTCGATTTCGGCCTGGCGCAGTTTGTCCGCCAAGAGGTCGACATGGGAGTCACGGCGAGCATTTCCGAAACCAATCAAGTGGTCGGCACTCTCCCGTATATGGCTCCGGAGCAGTTGCGCGGTGAGGTGACCGATGAGCGTTCCGATCTCTGGTCGGCAGGCGTGGTTCTGTATGAGCTAGCGACGGGACGTCGTCCGTTTGCGTTCGCGCAGGTTCCGGTTTTGATCGATGCCATACTGAACAAACCACCTGAGTTGCCGAGCACGCTGAATCCCAAAATCTCGCCCGGGCTGGAAATGGCAATTCTCAAATGCCTGGACAAGGATCCAGAACGGCGCTACCAATCGGCGCGAGAGTTGCGCGTCGATCTCGACCGCCTGACGATGCCGATTTCCCAGGTGCCTTCCGCCCCCGTACCTTCTGCCCCGACACCAACCGTAACTCCGACTGCACCGGCTAGAGCCGGGATAAGACCAATCGTGCTTGCGGGCGTGATCGTACTGCTGATGGTAGGGGCGTTTTCGTATTTGTATTTTCACGGGAAACCACCGCGAGAAATTGCAGCCACGCCGGTGAACCGCCGCCGCACAGTGGCGGTTTTGAACTTTAAGAATTCCACGTCCCGTCCCGAGGCAGCATGGCTCTCTACAGCTATTCCCGAGATGTTGACCACTGAGCTTGCGGCTGGCGAGAAGCTGCGCACCATTACGGGCGAGGAAGTTGCACAGATGAAGATGAATCTCTCGCTGCCAGACTCCGACATCCTGACGGCTCAAACCTTGTCCCAGATAGGAAAGACGCTGGGGGCGGACTTGGTCGTGCTGGGCTCCTATGTGGCCTTACCGGACGGCAAACTGCGCGTCGACCTTCATCTCCAAGACGTGGCTGCGGGCGAAACTGTGCTGGCGGTTAACCAGACCGGGGACGAAGACAATCTATTTGATTTGGTCAGCCGTGCCGGAATTCAGTTGCGAGAGAAATGCGGTGCCGGACAGGTGAGCGCGCAAGACCAGGCTGGCGTCCGCGCCGCCTTCCCCTCCACTCCAGAAGCTTCAAAACTCTATGCGGAAGGCCTAGCCAAGCTGCGTGTCTTCGACGCCATCGCAGCTCGCGACCTTCTTCAAAAAGCTGTAGAGATAGACCCAAACCATGCTTTGGCTCACTCTGCTCTGGCTGCTGCCTGGAGTTTTCTCGGATACGACGAGAAGGCGCGTCTGTCGGCGAAGAGCGCCTATGAACTCTCGGCGTCACTCTCTCGCGAGGACCGTTTGCTGATCGAAGCCCGATACCGCGAAGCTTCGAAGGAGTGGGACAACGCCGCCGATAGCTACCGTACGCTTTTTGGATTTTTCTCAGACAACCTCGAATACGGACTGCTGCTTGCCCGGGCGCAAACGCGGGGAGGAAAAGGTAAGGAAGCGTTGGCGACGGTGGAATCGCTCCGCCGCCTGCCGCCGCCCGTGGGCAATGATGCGCGCATCGACTTGGCCGCCTCCGAGGCCTGGCGGTCGCTAGGAGACTTCAAACAGGGCCAGGCATTTGCCGCTCAAGCCGTGCAGAAAGCAAGAGCCGAGAACACAAAACTGGTTCTCGCCCGCGCCCTTTATCGCCAGGGATTCGCACTGGAAAACCTGAGCGATACCAAAGGCGCCATAGCGGCCGTTGAGGAAGCTGGCCGCATTTACCAAGCGGTTGGCGATCGCAATGGCGTGGCTAGCACGCTTGAGGTGACCGGCCAGGTGTTTTCCGATCGCGGCGACTATCCCAGCGCACTGACCAAATTCGAAGATGAACTGGCCATTGCCCGCGAGATCGGAAATGGCAAGGCGGAAGCTTCCGCTCTTAACAACATCGCTTTGACTCTTACTCAGCAGGGAGATGAGGAGGGAGCGCAGAAAATATTCGAAAAGGCCCTGCCTGCCTTCCGCGAGGTCGGCGACAAGACCAACTATGCCATGACGCTGATTAACATCGCTGGCATTATCAAAGACGGCGGGGACCTCGCTGGAGCGAAGAAGACTCACGAGCAGGCGCTTGCCGTTTTCCGTGAGATCAATGACCAGAACGGCATCGCCACCGCCCTCGCTGGTATAGGCAACGTGATGGATGCGCAGGGCGATTCCGCTACGGCGAAGAAAACGCTCGAGCAGGCCATTGCTCTCGACCTTGCCAGCGGACAATCCAGCCCCTCCACCGACAAACTGATCGACCTTGGCGATGCGCTGCAACACCTGGGTGATCTCCCGGGAGCACGCAAGAACTATGAAAATGCACTTGCACTCGCACGTGCTGCCAGTGACAAAAGCATGGCAGCTTACGCCTTGGTCGGCCTGGGGAGCTTAGATCTGAAGGCAGCGGATTTCACGCGAGCGCGCAAAGATTACGAGGAGGCCTTGGCCTCGCGCAACGAGTTAGGGGAAAAATACACTGTCGCGACCACGCAAGTTGCGATCGCGGAATTGGCGACCGAAGAAGGTCATCCAGGTGCGGCGGAAAGACCTGCCCGGGAGGCCCGCGACGAGTTTCAGCGGACACACAAAGGCGACGATCAAATCACAGCCACCGCCGTATTGGCAGGCGCGCTTCTGGCAGAAGGAAGGAATGCGGATGCTTTCAACGAAGTGACGAAGACGGCTCCGATGGCCGCCAAGAGCCAGAATCTGAGTGCGCAGTTGAGCTTCGCGGTCGCCCGTGCGCGATCCGAAGCGGCTTCCGAAAAAATCGGCGCAGCCAAAACCATCCTCAGAGAAGCATCGGCCAAGGCAACCAAGTCCGGCTATGTCGGTGACCAGCTCGAATGCCGCCTGGCACTCGAAGAAATAGAGCTGAAATCAGGGAAATCCCCAGCCTCTCGCGCCCGCCTGGAGCAGTTGCAAAAAGATGCAACAGAGAAGGGATTCAATCTCATCGCCCGCAAGGCGGCTGCCCTTTAAGAGTAGCCCGTTTCCACGGGAATGTTAAAGTTTTGCGCCAATTTGTGACACTTGTCCTTGACATCCCACTTACCATAACTCATAATTCGCACCGCTAACCGCAGGCTCCCCCGGCCGCTAGCAACAGCTCGACCCGGACAGAGACATGGTTGCCAGGTTTAAGAATCGCTTGGCGCTTCTCCAGCTTCTGTCACGATGGTTTTCGAAGAAATCGCGTTTAGCTAATCAAGATGTAATTGCCCCCCCGCGAATAGGTGGTCTGGAGGTAGCGCAATGATAAGACGACTCGCGACAGTCCTACTGCTGGCGATTGCTACGAGCATGTTATTCGCAGCTGAGAACGCCAAAAAAAACATAAATGAGTTCAGCACTCTAGCGGATTTCACGGGCAGCGCCAATGGCGCTGAACCCTTATATGGGTATCCGATTGTGTTCAGCGGCGGAAACGGTTACGGAATGACTAATGCAGGAGGGACCTACGACGAAGGCGTAGTGTTCCAAGTCACCACCGGCGGGACAGTGACGACCCTATATACGTTTTGCTCTCAGGTTAACTGCACGGACGGGGCTGAGCCTTTCTCAGGGCCGCTGGTTGTCGGAGGGAATATCTACGGTACAACCTACTGGGGTGGGCTCTACGGCAGAGGCACGGTCTTCGAACTCACGCTGGCGGGCCAGCTCACTACGCTTTACAGTTTTTGCTCGCAGCCGGGCTGTACGGACGGCGGCAGCCCCATCGCCGGGCTGGTGCAAGTTGGAGGAAACTTCTATGGAACAACCCAACTTGGCGGGGCCAACGGCCAGGGCTCGATCTTCGAAATCACGCCAGCGGGCCAGCTGACCACACTGTACAGCTTTTGCTCCCAGTCGGGCTGCGCGGATGGCGCTGTGCCCTTTGCCGGGCTCGTGCAAGCCACCAACGGGAACCTCTACGGAACGACCGTGGATGGCGGGACTAACGGCGCGGGCACGATCTTCGAAATCACGCCAGCGGGCCAGCTGACCACGTTGTATAGCTTTTGCTCCCAATCGGGTTGTGCGGACGGCGCTGTGCCTTATGCCGGACTGGTGCAAGCCACCAACGGGAACCTCTACGGAACGACCGTGGATGGCGGGGTCAACGGCGATTTTGGCACGGTCTTTGAAATCACGCCAGCCGGCCAGCTGACCACGCTGCACGGCTTCGCCTACACTGACGGCGCTTTCCCCTATGCAGGGTTAATTCAGGCCAGCGACGGGAACCTCTACGGAACGACGGAGCAGGGAGGGACCACCGGCTATGGAACGGCCTTTGGAATCACGCCAGGCGGCCAGCTGTCTACGGTGCACAGCTTCGCCTTGACTGACGGCGCTTTCCCTTATGGGGGGCTAGTCCAGGACGCTAGCGGGAATTTATACGGAACGACCTACTTTGGAGGGACTCAGTATAACGGCACGATTTTCAGCCTGCCGGTGGGTCTGGACCGATTACCGGAAAGGCAGACCAGCTCTCGCAAGACGGAAGCGAACATCAATACCCACCGGCCCGATCTGACGGGCGCGAACGACCTCGGACTTGGCGGCAAGGCGGCAGCGGACTTTTTCAGCCGCCGGCCCGATCTCCCCGGTGCAGCCGGCGTGAGACTTAGCGGTGAGGTGGCAGTGGTTCCCGGACTTCCCGGGACCAAAGTCAGGATCCCTGAACTCGCTGGTGCGGTGGCTGGCCCCATGAGGATGACGACGGCCCCAGCTGGTAAGACGAAGTCGAAGGCGAAGTCCTCGGGACAGAGCCTGAGCACGCTGCTGAATTTCGACGGAGCCAACGGTGCTTTTCCTTACTTTACTTCTCTGATTCAAGGCACAGACGGGAACCTCTACGGAACGACTGAGAGTGGCGGGACTTTCGACCAGGGCTACATTTTCAAAGTCACTCCTGGGGGGACGCTGTCGCAGCTTTATACATTCTGCTCCCAAGCCAACTGCACGGATGGCGCTGAGCCCTTTGCCGGACTGGTGCAAGCCACCAATGGGAACTTCTACGGCACAACGTCCGAAGGCGGAGCTAACGGCGCGGCGGGCACGGTCTTTGAAGTCACTTCAGCGGGCCGACTCACCACGCTGTACAACTTTTGCTCGCAATCGGGCTGCGCGGACGGCCTGGAGCCTTACGCGGGGCTGATCCAGGGCACCGATGGAAACTTCTACGGGACAACGCTTTTCGGCGGGGCTAACGACTTGGGCACGGTTTTCAAAATCACCCCCGGCGGCACGCTGACGACGCTTTACAGCTTCTGCTCGCAAAACGGCTGCACGGACGGCGAGGTACCTTACGCGGGGCTGGTCCAGGGCACCGATGGGAACTTCTACGGGACAACGGTTGCCGGCGGGGCCAACGGCGCGGGCACGGTTTTCAAAATCACGCCCGGCGGCACGCTGACCACTCTTTACAGCTTCTGCTCCCAAAGCGGCTGCACGGACGGAATCCAGCCGGAGGCCGGACTGGTGCAAGGCACCGACGGGAACTTCTACGGGACAGCAGCCTTTGGCGGGGCCAACGGCGAGGGCACGGTTTTCAAAATCACGCCCGGCGGCACGCTGACGACGCTTTACAGCTTCTGCTCCCAAAGCGGCTGCACGGATGGAATCCAGCCGGAGGCCGGGCTGGTGCAAGCCGGAGGGAACTTCTACGGCACAACGTACTTTGCCGGCCCCAACGGGTACGGAACGGTATTCGAAATCACGCCAGCAGGCCAGCTGACCACCCTGTATGGCTTCGGCCTCACTGACGGCGGTTTTCTTGAGGGCGGACTGGTACAAGCCAACGGAAATTTATACGGGATGACGGTCTTTGGCGGCAGCAGGTTGGATGGCACCATCTTCAGCCTGCCGGTGGCGCAACAGTCGCTCACGCTGAGCTGTCCAACCTACACGGCGCAAGTTGGAGTTGCCTACAGCTCGGCACTAACGGCCAGCGGCGGAGTCTCTCCCTACACATTCTCCATCGCGGGCGGCTCTCTGCCGCCGGGCTTGACGCTCAACACCTCGACCGGCGCGATCACCGGTACGCCGACGACGGCGGGCGTGTACAACTTCGTGGCCCAGGTCGTGGACTCGCAAAGCAACACGGTCACAACCAATTGCGGCATCGCGGTCTCGCCGATCCCGCTCACGTTGAGCTGTCCAACCCCCATGGGGCAAGTGGGGGTTTTGTACAGCTCGGCACTAACGGGCAGCGGCGGAGTCGCTCCCTACACGTTCTCGATCACCAACGGCTCGCTGCCTCCGGGGTTGACACTCAACACTTCGACCGGCGCGATCACGGGCACGCCGACCACGGCGGGCACCTACAACTTCACGTCTCAGGTAGTGGACTCGAAAGGCAACACAGCCACCGCGAGTTGCAGCATCACGATCAATGCGACCCTGTCCTGCGCGAACAATGGGAACCTGAACGGCAATTACGCGTTCCTGTACCAGGGGTGGTCCAACTTCAGCGGCAGCGGTTATGTTCTCACCGCTACGGCAGGCAGTTTGGTCTTCGATGGCAACGGGAACATCACCAGCGGACAGTACGACCAGAACGATCCGGTGGATGGGCCGAGTCAAGGGACTTTGACCGGCACGTACTGTGTTCCCGCGAACAATGTGGGGACGGCGACAATCAACGGCAGTAACGGCAACACCACGACGTATGCCTTCGTGCTGCAGCCGAATGGCAACGGGAATGTCATCCCCTATGACACCACTACTCCGTGGGATGCGTCCGGCGTCTTCCTGAAGCAGAACACGAACGATTTCTCGACCAGCGACTTCACGGGCCAGTACTCGCTTGGATTCATTGGCATCGACAATGCCGATAGCAGGTTCGGATTGGCCGGCGCATTCACCGCCAACGGCACAGCGAACCTGATAAACGGAGAGTTGGATGGCGATGATGGTGGAAATTACCACAATGGGACGTTCAGCTCCGACAACTTCAACGTGACGCCAGGCGGACGCGGCACGGTGAGCCTAAGCGTTAGTGGCGTGGGCACGGGAAACTTCGCCTTCTATGTGGTCAATTCGTCGCAAGTGCTCATCGTTCAGATTGATCCGATCTCGCAGGGGCTGCAAACACTGTTCAGCGGGCAGATCCTGCAGCAACAGGGCCTGACCTATAGCGATTCGGACCTCAATGGTGTGAGCGTGCTGGGACTGCAAGGGCTGGACACGGGCTGCACTCCAGCTTGTGCGGACGCGAGTTTGGTTTTCGTCACATGGAACGGATCCGGTTCGTTGTCGTACAGCATGGACGATAACGACGGCGGTACAGTGCAGTCCAGTATCGGCTCGGGAACCTACAGCGTGGGCTCCAATGGGCGCGTACCCATCAGCGGAACTGGGAATCATAATCCCATCTTCTACCTGACGGGCAAGAACGCCGGGTTTGAAGTCGGTAGCGGGGGAAGCAAGGTGCAGTTCGGCTCGATGGTGGCGCAATCGGGGAGCAACTTCAACAACAACTCGATTTCGGGAAATTACTACGGCGGGAGTTGGGAGCTGGTGTCGTCGAGCATTTGCGGTGAAGTGGCTCTTCTGAACGTCAACTCGGGCAACGGGAACCACACTGGTGAGAGCAATTGCGGCGAAAGCCCCAGGAGTGAGACCAACTCGTTGACCTATACGGTCTCGTCCGATGGGCGAACGGTCGTCACCTCAAACGGTCTCCCGAATGACATTATCTACATAGTTTCGCCCTCGAGCGGCGGGAGCGGTGGCAGCTTCATCAGCCTGCCCTGGGAGGGGAATACGAATGCCAAGCTGGTGTCGTTCGGGGTCGTGCCGACTACGCTCACCTTGGGCTGTCCAACCGGGACGGCGCAAGTGGAAGTTGCGTACAGTTCGGCACTGGTAGCCAGCGGCGGAGTCGCTCCCTACACATTCTCGATCACCAGCGGCTCGCTGCCTCCGGGCTTGACGCTCAACAGCTCGACCGGCGCGATAACGGGTACGCCGACCACGGCGGGGACATATAACTTCACGGCCCAGGTCGTGGATTCGCAGGGCAACACCGCCACTTCCAGTTGCAGCATCGTGGTCTCGTCGCCGACGCTCACGCTGAGCTGTCCAACCGGGACGGCGCAAGTGGGCTTTGCGTACAGCTCGGCGCTAACGGCCAGCGGCGGAGTCGCTCCGTACACGTTCTCGATCATTAGCGGTTCGCTGCCTCCGGGCTTGACGCTCAACGCCTCGACCGGCGCGATCACGGGCACGCCGACTAC
>JBAWFQ010000142.1:0-2834 GCA_049592035.1 Terriglobales bacterium | reverse complement strand
CCGCCTGCCCCATCGCCGCCTGCGAGGCCGTTCTTCCTACTACCGAACTGGACACCGAACCATCCGTCAGGGCTTCGAGATCAAACGCCAGATCTCCCGCCGACTGGAAGCGCTGTCCCGGATTTTTCTCCAGACAATGCCGCACCATCCGCTCCAATGCCGGAGGAACATTACGCGCCGTTTCCGAAAGCTCGGCGGGCTCCTCTTTCAAAATCGCGCTCATGGTTTCGGCTGGACTTTCTCCGCGAAAGGCGCGTTGGCCGGAAAGCATTTCGTACAGAATCGACCCAAACGAGAAAATATCGGAGCGGTGGTCGGCCGGCTTGCCGCGCACTTGCTCGGGCGACATGTATCCGACCGTGCCCATAATCTGGCCGGGCTCGGTGTTCACTTGCACGGTGGCCGTGTCCGCGCCCGCTTCGCTTTCTGGACGCGTCAGCTTGGCCAGACCGAAGTCGAGAATCTTCACCCGATCGTCATGGGTCAAAAATAGATTTTCCGGCTTCAAGTCGCGGTGCACGATTCCCTTTTCGTGCGCCGCCGCCAATCCCCGCGCCACCTGCAGCGCGTAGTCAATCGACTTGCGGCTGGAGAGCGGCCCGCTGCGGATGCGCTCGCGCAGAGTTTGCCCTTCGAGCAATTCGGAAACAATGTAGGGAGCCCCGCTTGCCTCCCCAATATCGAAGATCGAAAGAATGTTGGGATGATTCAACGCCGCGGCCGCCCGAGCTTCCTGCACGAAGCGCTGCAACCGCTCCGCATCGGCCGAGTAAGAAGTGGGCAGAACTTTGATGGCCACGGTGCGATTCAGCCGCGAATCGTGCGCCCGATACACCTCGCCCATCCCTCCAGAACCGATCAGGGACTGGATCTCGTAGGGGCCCAGTTTCGTTCCAGGAGTGAGTGCCATCTGAGCTGTGGATTATATCGAACTTGATAGCCGGCCGTTACAGTCAACCGTAGCGCCGCCGTCCCGGCGGCTGTCCTCGCCCGCCGAGGGCGAGAGACAGCCTCCGTTCATCCAAGGCAAGACACCAACCTGAGGCATTGAAAGTTGACCCTCACCAGCAACGTAGATGTTTGTGGTGGAAAAATAAGTCGTCCGAATCGGGACCATCGGGAGATCGAATTTCCAGGTTTCAGATCACCCGATGGCCCGATGACCCGATCACCCGATCCGCCTTCAAGCCCTGACCATACTCTTCAGAGCCGGACGATTATGGATGATCAACGTCGCGCCTCTCAATTCCGCGAGATCATTTCTTCTGAACTCCGAGAGCAGGCGAGTGACGGTTTCGCGGCTGGTGCCGATGAGTTGTGAGATTTCTTCGTGGGTCATGGCCAGCCGGACGCGCACCGTTCCGTGACTGACCTCGCCCGCAGCAGCGGTGTCGAGCAAGAATCGCGCGAACCTCTCCGACACCGAGTGCGACAACCCGATCGTACGCACCACGCCATACGAATCAGAACAGTCTCGGGCCAGATGCTGGGTGGCATGGAGAGAGGCGTCTGCGTGTTCTTTGAGGAAGCGCAGAAAGTCGTCCCGCCCGACAAAATTCAGCTGGCAGGGCTGCATGGTTTCGACGGTCAACTCGTAGGGCCCGCCGGTAATCACGGCGTGCAAGCCCAGAACCTCGCCAGCTTCCGCGATGCGCACAATCAAGGTTTTGCCCTCGCGCGAAGTAGTTGAGAGCTTGGCGCGCCCCTGGCAGAGAACAAAGATTCCGCAGGGACTTTGTCCTTCGGCGAGGACCACGGCGTGCTCAGGAAAAACCGCGGCATGCTTGATCTTATCGAACGCTTCGATGGAATCGGGGCCGAGGTTACAGAAAAAATTGGGATTACGCAGACGGCAAGTGAGACAGCTTTCAACACATCTCAAACCGGCAATGCCCATGGGCTCACCTCCATCCCCTCGCAGACACACGCCGGGTTGACGAGTCACGATGAAGATCAAACCATCTCATGGCTGGCCAGACCGCTTCTTGCTTGAAGGGACGACTGGGTGCAGCACGCCGTCTGCCGTTCCATTTTGGTTCTGAATCTCAATGGTTGCAGCGCCGATACGGTACACGATAACCAACATCCGCCGGAGGGCTGGCAACTCTGCCGTAGGTTAGGCAACCTTGAGTTTGTAGCGCCGCCGTCTCGGCGGCTGTCAAGCGGGCGTCCTCGCCGGTAGTGGTGCAATTTGAACCGGCTTTGAAAGAGCACGGCTTCACAGTTTGCTGAAGAACTCGATTTTGGTCTTGCCTTTGGGTGGCGCAGCGGTTTACCGCTGCGATAAGCGCCTTATTTTCAGTGCCGGCTTTAGCCGCTGAGGGAGCGACGCGGCGTGCAACCGAGATTTTCAGCAAACTGTTTCGCCGCTGCGGTACCGCAATTTTCAAACTGCACTACTGCCTCGCCCGCCAGTGCGAGGCGAGATCCAAACTGCTGGCAGCCGTCTCTGGCGCACTCGTGGCAAGCTAAGTCCTTTTTCCGGAGTATGTTACTGCTAAGCCAAGCGGACTAGATTCTTACCAGTCGATATTCCGAACTTAGTCATGCTGCAAGGCGAAAGCCCAAGGCCGCGAAAGAAACCAAGAAAACTCTTCCCTAGCCACGCCCCTCGCCTCTAAACTGAAAGCAAGTAGGCCCGAGGGTAATTCCCAGCCCTCGATCCCCCGAGGGTTCTGTGCGCGTACTGGTAACGGCCGATACGTTCAGCGGAGTGTGGACATACTCGCGTGAACTCGTCTCGGGTCTGGTGACCCACGGCGCGCAAGTCACGCTCGTCAGCTTTGGAGAAATTCCCCTTCCCCATCAGACCGCATGGATGGACGGCCTCCACG
>JBAWFQ010000141.1:0-6201 GCA_049592035.1 Terriglobales bacterium | reverse complement strand
TAGAAATAGTAATCCGCCGTGTAGGTACTCTTAGTTTCCGCGCCACGGTGCGACTCGTCGCATCCTTCCGCTGGCGGCTTACCGTCGTGGGTGTTGATGCGCTGAATGCTGGTCACGTTCGAGAGCAATCCGTCTCCAGCATTGCCAATCGCCGTCACCAGCAACCATGGAACGGAGTTGAGCTCTTCGGAGTCGACGTGAGCCGAGGCTTTGCCCGTGACTTCGCTGCCATCTTTCAGCTTCCAGGAGGGACCGGCGAAGTGGCTTCCGATGACGTTGCCTTTTTCATTTTTCAGTTCTGCATCGGGCGCTTTGAGGGTCCAACTGAACTTGCCGTCCGCGCCGGCTTGGCAGGTATAGATTTGCGATCCGGTGGCATGCGCGACTAAAACAACTTCTTCGTTCGCGGGCGCCTGAATTGCATCGGGCACCTTGGGCCGCGGTATCTTCTGCGCGCCGGCCACGCGGAGACTGACGGCAGACCCGAACATGACGATGAAAACCAGTGTGACACGCGTTCTTGTAAAGGCAACCATCGCGAGATTGTAGCAGGCGGGAAACGGCGCCGGCCATAGCGGAGCGGTGCTCCGCCTTGCCGGGGAAGCCAGGGCGGAGCACCGTCGCGACGCGGTCAAGAAAAGCTACCGCACTACGAATCCCAAAGCTATTTGGCGGGCACGTAACTTAAATCGGGGCGGAACTGAATGATCTCGGTGGTTTCGTGCTCCACCGAACGGTCAATGCGATCGACGATGGAATCCGCCTCCGCTTGTCCGAAAGCTTCCTTGAGCATGTCGCGGAAAGGCTTCACGTCGTCCCTATCCTGGAAGTCCGCCCAATTCTTCCGCGGCAGCGAGAGTACATACTCTCCACTCTCTCCGCCATTCACCAGCGCGTACCATCCGTAATTGAGAGGCCACTTCGTTTTCTCCGAGGCGTCGTGGATGCGCTCGATGGCGGAACGAAAATCCGAATTCTTTCCGTAGCGCACGTGGAAGATGGCGATCTCCGAAAACTTGGGAATCCCCATGTCGGCGGCGAGTGGATTGCTGACCTTAGGCATGAAATCGTACAAGCGATAGACCATCGACTCCACGTAATTGCCGATCACCTTCTGGTACTCAGCCAGATCGGTTTCGTCGGGAATGGACGGCTTGTCCAGATCGGTCCAGTGCTGGTCGAAGCGGCCGACGAGGTAGGTTCCCGTGTTATCTCCGGTGAGTATTTCCCACACCAGCAGCGGCTGAGTGTCGTTCTTCTCTTTGTGCCAGGCCGCTTTCTGCTTTCGTCCTGCTTCGTACTGCGGCACCATTCCATTTTTTGGCTTCTGGAACTCGACCCCGGCCAGCGTTCCCGGCTTTTGCTGGGCGGCCAGCGAACAGGCTGCGAACAAAATGACCCCCACGGCTGACAACAATTGGTTGCGTTTCATTGTTTCCTCTTTATAGATAGGTTGTTTGAAGCCCACACATCCACTTGACCAGCAACAATACGTCGCTTGCGGGTGACAACAAATTCCAGTTGGTTGCTGGAGACTAACGGGTAAGGTAGCGGCATAGTAGCACGATTTCGCGCGGGTGCCGCAAAAAATGTTGCCCGCCAGTCTTGCGGATCCTCTTCGTAGGTCCTCGCGTCCTGCCTCCGGCGCGCCGCGCTCCTGTACAATTGCCCCGAAATGAGACGGCGTGCTCGAGTTTCGGCGATCCAATGCTTCCTTTTGGCGTGGATCTTGCTGGGAGCGGCGGTGTGGGTTGCGGCTGAGCCCATTGCTTCTCTGCAGCCCTCGAATTACGTCAACGACTTTGCCGGGGTTCTCGATGCGGCCACGCAGGCGAGTTTGAACGATCTCTGCCAGCAGGTGGATCAGAAAGCGCATGCCCAGATTGCCGTGGTTACGGTCAAGTCGCTGGATGGGCAGGACGCGGTGAGCTACGCGGTTGCGCTTTATCAGAAGTGGGGGATTGGAGCGAAAGGGAAGGATCGCGGAGTGCTGATCCTGCTGGCGACCAACGACCACAAGTATTGGACCTCCGTTGGATACGGCTTGGAAGGAATTCTTCCGGATGGGAAGGTGGGCGGCTTCGGGCGAGAAGCGGTGCCTTTGCTGAAGAGCGGCGACTATGCAGGCGCGGTCACGTTGATGACCACGCGCGTCGCCACGGTGATTGCCCAGGATGCGGGCGTCACGTTGTCGAATCAGCCGCAAGTGGCTGCACCGCGCCAACAGCCTGAGCCCGGCGGTGGCATCGCGCCAATAGTGATCATCCTCGTCATCGTCTTTATTGTGATCCCGATTCTGCGGGCTATCTTTCGGGGCGGCGGACCCGGAAGAGGCGGTGGTGGATCTGGCTTCTGGTCGGGACTGCTGTGGGGAATACTGTTCAGCAACATGGGCGGTGGTGGCAGAGGCTCTGGTGGCGGCGGATTCGGCGGTGGTGGTGGTGGATTCGGTGGATTCGGCGGTGGGAGTACGGGCGGCGGCGGTGCGGGCGGCAGTTGGTAGTGGAGCTCCGTCGCTCCATCAACCTCTTGAGTGTGAGGCGTGAAAATGGTTCCAGAAAAACTGATTAACGACTTTGTCGAACGGATACGCGATGCAGCGGGCACGAATCTTGTCGCCGTGATTCTGTACGGATCGGCGGCTGCGGGAGATTACGTTGCCGATCACTCGGATGTGAACCTGCTGTGCGTGCTCGGCGACACGTCTTTCGCGGCGATTGAAGCGCTGGCTCCGGCGGTGGCATGGTGGGGGAAGCAGAAACATCGCGAGCCGCTGCTGCTGAGCGCGGAAGAGATACGGCGGTCGGCGGATGTATTCTCCATCGAATTCCTGGACATGCGGCGGCACTATCGCGTGCTCTGGGGAGAAGATGTTCTGAAGACGCTGGAGATTCCGATGCGTCTGCATCGGGCGCAGGTCGAATATGAGCTGCGGGAGAAAACCATCCTGCTGCGCCAGCGGTTGCTGATGGCGGCGGGAAACGCCGACGCGAAGTGGGAGCTGCTGCTGCGCTCGCTGCCGGCATTTGGCACGCTCTTCCGTCATGCGCTGATTGCGCTGGGCGATGCGGGCGCAGGGTCGAAGCGGGAAGCGGCTGCGGCACTGGCGGGCAAGTTGGGGATCGATGCAAGCATATTTGCGGAACTGCTCGATCTTCGGGAGCGGAAAAAAGATCGGCAGCCGGCAAAGGTGGATGAGATATTTGCGCGCTACCTGAGATTGGTGGAGCAGGTGACGGCGGCCGTGGACAAGATGCTGGACCCGGCGGCGTGACTTAGTCTGACAGTGGACCGCCGGGTGTCTCGCTCGTCAAAGTCGGACGTGGCCGGGCGAGGACGCCCGGCGCTCCACAGGCTGGTAATCTTCTATTGAGGAGAGTGATATGGGTAAGGGATTGATTGTCGTAGTCGTGCTGGTGGTAATTGTGCTGGTTTTGTTTGGACAGTACATCGGAGTCAGGAATCAACTGGTAGCAAAAGATCAGGCGGTGAAAGCGGCGTGGTCGCAGGTGGATATCGTGCTGCAACGGCGCGCCGATTTGATTCCGAACCTGGTCGAAACGGTGAAAGGATACGCGCAGCAGGAAGTGACCGTGTTTGGAGATATTGCCAACGCGCGAGCGAGGCTGCTTTCGGCGCAGACGCCGTCCGATAAGATCGCCGCCAACGGGCAGTTGGATGGAGCGCTGGGGCGGTTGCTGGCGATTTCGGAGAACTATCCGCAATTGAAGTCAAACGAAA
Source organism: Terriglobales bacterium (assembly GCA_049592035.1). Taxonomy (GTDB): domain Bacteria; phylum Acidobacteriota; class Terriglobia; order Terriglobales; family Acidobacteriaceae; genus Acidiflorens. The sequence continues at coordinate 2,460 of JBAWFQ010000141.1, read as the reverse complement.
ATTTCATGCGCCTGCAGGATGAGCTGGCAGGCACTGAAAACCGGATTGCCGTCGAGCGCAAGCGCTATAACGACGCGCTCCAGGATTACAACACCTATGTGCTGCAGTTTCCGGCGAGCTTGTTTGCGGGATTCGCGGGATTCAAGCAGAACCCGGCGTACTTCCAGGCATCGGAAGGCTCGCGCGAGGTTCCGAAGGTCGACTTCGGCGCGAAGCCTGCGGCTCCGGCAACGGCGCCAGCTACGGCCCCGGCACATTGAGTGAGCCGGTTCGTTGGTCGTTAGTCGCTGGTCGTTCGGGATTCAACTCGGATCTATTAGAGAAAATCAACGAACTGGCAGGTTTTGCCTGCCAACGACCAACGACTGGCGACCATCGACTGACTATCATCGACGCTCACAATAACCGAACATATTGCCAGTACGTGCGTCACATTCTGACGCGGCGCACTTTGATATACCGATAAGCAGGGTCTCTGGAATCCCCTCCGGTTCCGAAGTCTTGGACACGAGGGGAGTAGTATGGGCCGCCGCAGTGAGCCGCTTCTGGTTGCGATTCGCAACTTTTTCAGGGTAGTTGTCTTCCGCGTATTCCTTTTTCATCTCATCCTCCTTATTACTTCTGGCCTTGTTGCGTCTTGCGCTTGGGCGCAGGACGCCTCCACGGGCGCGTTGCGGGGCGTGGTCTTGGACGCGCAGGGTGCGGTGATCACGAATGCGGATATTGTCGCGATCAGGGTGGAGACGGGTGTCCGCTACCACTCGGCCACCGATTCGGCGGGACGATTCGCTGTGGATTTGCTGCCGCCGGGGCATTATTCGGCGCGGGCGGAGGCGGAAGGAATGTCGCCCCAGATTTCTCCGACGATGAGGGTGGAATTGGGGGCCGCGACCCAGTTGACGTTCAAGCTGAAGGTAGCGGGGCCGAGGGAATCGATTACCGTGTCGGAGGCGCCACGGATCGTGGATGCGAATCCCAGTTCAGTTTCGGCGTTGGTGGATGAGCGCGCGATCAAGGATTTGCCGCTGAACGGGCGCCGGTTCACCGATTTGCTGTTGCTGTCGCCGGGGGTGACGCAGGATCCGCGGGGGCTGACGTCGGGATCGAATGGCGATCTTTCTTATGGCGGCATTCGGGGATACAACAACAGCTTCTTGGTGGATGGCCTGGACAACAATAACGGGTTTTATGCGCAGGCCTCGGGACGGTATCACGCGCCGTACCAGTTTTCCGATGAGGTGATCCAGGAGTTCCGCGTGCAATCGAGCGGCTATGGAGCGGAATCGGGACGGGCCGGCGGCGCAGTGGTAAATGTGGTCACGAAATCAGGCACGAATCACTGGCATGGCAGCGCTTTCTATCATCTGCGCGACAGCGAACTGGGCGGAGCCGCGCCTCCGTTTGTAGGTTTCAATCCGAGCAACGAGCAGCACCAGTTTGGCGCGACGCTGGGAGGGCCGATCCAACGCAGCAAGACTTTCTTTTTTGCCGCATACGATCAGCACATTTTTAATGTGCCGGCGGTGGTCGAGTTCTACAACGGTCAGACGGTGGTAGTGCCGCAGTTGGGCATTTACCCGACTCCGGGAGATTACGAAATCTGCAATCCTCGGATTGGCGGGCCCGCCTGCGACCAGGCGCTGGTCTTTGCTTCGGCCGCGCAGCTATCGCAGATGGGCGGTTTGTTTCACGCGAAGTTGCTGGGAGAAACGGGCTTTGTGAAACTCGATCGGGTGCTCTCGCCGCATCAGTTTCTGACGGCACGGTTGAGCACATCGCGGTCTTACGGGGCGAACAACGTTTATTTTGATCCTGGCAGCCCGATTACCTTTGATTCGATCAGTGCGAACGGGCAAGAGAACATCACCACGGAGAGCGGGTCGCTGAGTTTGCTAAGCGGCATTACGCCGCGGCTGACGAGCCATCTGCGGGCGCAATTTTCGCAAGATCTGGAACAGTTGTTTCCCAATACAACCGGCACGCAGACTAGCATCTACAGCTGGATGGAGGACTTCGGGCAGTCGTCAACCTTGCCACGAATAACCCGGGAGCATCGTCTGCACCTGGCGGAGACTTTGAGTCTTACTCGCGGGCGGAACCAGCTTAAGTTCGGAGTCGACGGGATGATGACCTGGGACTACGACTTTTATCCGTCGCTGTTTGGGGGCGAGTATTTCTACGATGACATTTCGGTGAATCCGTGGACGTTTGTGCCGATGCACGAGGGGCTGGAGTTAACTCCGCTGCGGGCGTGGGCGCATAATGTGCCGCGCTACTACGAGCAGAATTTCGGCGACCCGATATCGCATCCGAACAGCAACGACTACGCCGCGTTCGTGCAGGAAACGATGCGGCTCACGCCGCACTTCAGTCTGAGCATGGGAGCGCGTTACGATCTGCAGACGTTTTCAAAGACGGGAGTGAGCAATCCGCTGTGGCCGCAGGTGGGGAAGATGCCGC
>JBAWFQ010000140.1:0-16097 GCA_049592035.1 Terriglobales bacterium | reverse complement strand
CAGCGCTTAGCTATAGACCCTTGCTTGCCCTCCCAGACTCACCTCGCGGTTGTCTGAGTGACTTCGCTTGAGCCCCGGACGCTGCACCAACCGGAAAAACTTCAGAACGTGTCAAAGAACGATTATGGTTTTAACACTTCTGTTTTTTACGTCAACGAAAAACATGCGTCTGTAACTTCTTATTCCTCAATCGAGTGCAGCCCGTGCACAGCCGGGTGACACGGAAATTGTGCAATCGCTCGCGCCGGGTTGAGAAATCCCCAGCAGCCATGCGGTTTTTCTGGGTTTCGGGCCGCCGAATCCGCGGTTTCATTCCGGACTCACATCCGATTGTGATTGTGCAAATCGCCGTTTTAGCCGCATGAATGCTGTGTTTTCTCCCCTCCGATCACGGTTCCTACGCCGCTACTTACGAGTCTGCGTGAGAGCTCGGTCGTCCCTCCGGGACTTGAATTCTCTCTGCCACTTTCCCGGCGCTGATGTGCTGGGCTAAGTTCGTTCGCCCCTTCGGGGCTGGATTCTCACGCACACACTTACGTCCTCTCAATGCTTCCTCTACAATCCGAATGGTGAACAGTATCGACGGTCGGAGGCTTTGCTGGTGATGCGGAAGCGGCATTTGGCAGCGACGGCGTGGTTCCTGATCGGTCTTTTCTTTTGTCTGGGCTTTTGCCTGGCACCGGTCTCCGAGGCGCAGGCCTCTCGCTCGCAAACCGCGGAGGAGAACGCGGCGAAGTATATGGAATCGGTGCGCCACCAACCGGGATTGCTGCTGGCATTTTTGCAGCAGATGCCGAAGGGGGGCGATCTGCATGTCCACCTGGGCGGCGCGATCTATGCGGAAAGCCTGATCGACTGGGCCTCGGAAAACGCCCTGTGCGTGGACCGTAGCACGTCGAAACTAATCCACGCCGCGTGCGATTCTTGCGAGCCTTACAAAAATAAGCCGTCGGTGCGCTGCGCTTATCAGGATCATATTCTCTACGACCAGCTTATCGATGCGTGGTCGATGCGCAACTGGCACCGCGAAGAGGAGTCGGGCCACGACCATTTCTTTGGCACATTCGAAAAATTCGGTCCGGCTATGGAGAAGCACGTGGGCGACGCCCTGGCCGAAGTGGCGTCGCGCGCGGCGGCCGATCATCTGCAGTACGTTGAGGTGATGCACACGTCTGACGGCGCGCAGGCGGCCATTCTGGGCACGAAAATTGGATGGGATGACGACTTCGGCAAGCTGCGCGAGAAGCTGCTGGCTGGGGGATTGGCGGATGTCGTGGCGTCGGTGCGCAGTGCGCTTGACTCCGATGAAGCTCGCAAAAAAGAGGTGCTGCATTGCGGAACGGCGCAGGCCGCTCCGGGATGCGAAGTCACGATCCATTATCTGTACCAGGTGCTGCGAGGGTTGCCGCGCGAGCAGGTTTTCGCGCAGATCGTGCTCGGCTTCGAGCTAGTCAAGTCTGATCCCCGGTTTGTTGGCTTTAATCTGGTGATGCCGGAAGACTATTACGTGCCCATGCACGATTTTGATCTGCACATGCGGATGATCGAGGCCTTGCGCAAGTTTTATCCGGCGACCCACGTGTCGTTGCACGCTGGCGAGCTGGCGATGGGCCTGGTTCCGCCGGAGGGCTTGCGCTTTCACATTCGCGAATCGGTCGAGCGCGGCGGCGCGGAACGAATTGGGCATGGAGCTGACGTGATGAATGAGAACGACCCGATCGGGCTGCTGCGGGAAATGGCTGCGAGGAATGTGCTGGTTGAGATTTGTCTGACGTCGAATGAGGTGATTCTGGGTGTTGGCGGAGAACGGCATCCGCTGCCGGTGTATTTGAAATATGGAGTGCCGGTGGCGCTTGCTACCGACGACGAGGGCGTTTCGCGCAGCGATATGACGCACGAATATCTGCGGGCGGTCGAGACCTATGGCTTGTCTTACGGCGAATTGAAGCGCATGGCGCGGGCGAGCCTGGAACATGGCTTTATTCCGGGCGCTAGTTTGTGGAGCGATGGCCGCGAGTTGCGGCGGGTCGCTGCGTGCACGGATGACAGCGGCTCCGACAATGCGTCCGGCGATCGCCCTTCGAGAACATGTGCGAAGTGGATCGGGACGAATGAGCGCGCTCGCGTGCAGTGGCAACTGGAGCGGGCGTTCGCCGAATTCGAGAAGAAATTCTAAGGCGCTGCCGGGCTTCGCCCGGCGGGGCGGACGAGTGCGTCCGCCCCTACGTGATTTTCTATGATGCCCGACTTGTTTACTCGTGCTGAATCGGCCGCCGCATTTTTACTTTCGCAGACCACGCTTCGTCCGGAGATCGGACTTGTGCTGGGGTCTGGCCTGGGATCGTTTGCCGACGATCTCACTGATGCCGTCCGCATTCCTTATGCCCACATTCCCACGTTTCCGCGCTCTACGGCGGTTGGTCACGCCGGACAGCTCGTAATTGGCAAGCTGGCTGGCCCGGCCGGCGATCTTCCTGTCGCCGTGATGCAGGGACGAGTGCATCTGTATGAAGGATATTCGGCGGCCGAAGTCGCGTTTCCGGCGCGAGTGCTAGGGCGCGCCGGCATACGGGCTTTGATTCTTACCAATGCCGCCGGCGGCATTAACGTTGAATATGGACAAGGAGCGCTGGTCATCCTGCGCGATCACATCAATCTGCAAGGGCAGAATCCGCTGACGGGCGCGAACGATGAGCGGTTTGGGCCGCGCTTTCCCGACATGAGCTACACGTACGCGAAACGCTATCGCGAGATCGCGCTCGAGGAAATGAAGAAGCTGGCGATTCCTCCGCGCGAGGGAGTGTATGCGGCGCTGGCCGGGCCAAGTTACGAAACTCCGGCGGAAATTCGGTATTTGCGCACTATCGGCGCCGATCTGGTGGGTATGTCGACGGTTCCGGAAGCAATCACGGCGCGGCATATGGGGATGAGCGTCCTGGCCATTTCCTGCGTGACGAATATGGCCGCCGGAATTCTCGATCAAGCGCTCGTCCACGAAGAAGTGCTCGAAGTGGGAAGGCGAGTCATGGGACAGCTCATCGCGCTGCTGCGGGCGGTGTTGCCGCGAATCGCAGCAGAGGTGCAAACTCCCGGCTGAAGATTGCGTTGCAGCAAAAAAGAGACGCGGCAAACGTGTTCAATGCCCTTTGCGCGGAATGAATACCGGCTGCGGCGGATTTATATCGTAGGCCGCGGCGAAGCTGGCCTGGTTGAGCGCGAAGCTTGCCCGTCCGCGCGAATCGATGAACAGCAACGGCTTTTTGAGCGGCACGTCGCTGAACGTCCTGACGAACGGCATTTCAACTTCTCGTCCAGCGATGGTGACGTTCAATTTATCGCCGCGCTGATAGCCAAGCTTCAAAAAATCGTCGGCGCTAATATTCGTAATCAGATTGCCGAACGGACCATCCAACGCAATCACTTCTCCGCTCAGACCTTTGTTGTCCAGGCTCGCGGTCTTCAAATCGAGCCGGACCAGTTCGTTGACCACGGGTCCGACCTGTGTCCAGTCATCGCCGCGCGCCAGGTGAGCGCCGACGGGAGAGAAAATATCGCGCCCATGAAAGGTGGAGGAAATTTTGGCACCGACCATCCAGTCCGGGTTGGTAACCTCGCGAATGGCTTCAATACCATCGCGGTCCTCGACCATAGTCATCAGGCCGTTGTCGGGCAAAACGAAGAATTGTCCACGCTTCGACTTCACCACCACCGCCTTGCGCGAACTGCCAACCGTCGGATCGATGACGACCACGAACACCGTGCCGGGCGGGAAGTAGGGCGTCGCGCCGAACAGGAAGCGAGCGCCGTCGCGAATGGAAAAGGGAGTGACCTGATGCGTGAGATCAACAATGCGGAGATTGGGCGCGATGCCATACATGACGCCCTTGCACAGCGCCACGGAATCGTCCACCACGCCGAAATCGGTCATGAAGACGACGGTTGGAGGGGGTTGCACCACAGATTGCGGAACACTGGATTGCTGAGCGGCGGATTGCTGCGCCAGAGAAGAGCTGGCCGCGAGCAGTAAGAACGCGGTCGCTGCAAAGAGCCACAATCCGAACGGTCGCGATGATTTTGTTGCAGTGAATGTCATTCGCATAACGTCAAACCGTCTGAAAGACTGCTAGTTTACTGGAGATTACGAAAAGTGCAACTGGTGCATGCGAGTCTCATCGCGAGTCGCCGGGCTCAACGCTGCCCGCTTCTGTGGAGCCCTTGATTGTACCGGCTCGCAGGGCGATCCCAAAGAGCACCTGGAGCGTCTATAATTTTGTCGTTAATAATTTTGTCGTTAAACAATCAACGGCAGCTGAACCCAGGAGAGCCAGCGATGTCTCATGTGATTCCCGAAAAATACGCCGACCTTTTCCAGAAGCGAGCGTTCGCCAGCCTTGGCACCCTCATGCCCGACGGACGACCGCAGGTCACTCCCGTGTGGTGCGACTTCGACGGCCAACACGTCATTTTCAACTCGGCGCGCGGACGGCAGAAAGATCGCAATGTGCGCCGCGATCCGCGGGTGGCGCTGGCCGTCATCGATCCCGACAATCCCTATCGCTATCTGGAAATCCGCGGCACGGTGGTGGAGATTACAGAAGACGGCGCCGCCGAACACATCGACAAGATGGCGAAAAAGTACCTGGGAGTCGACAAGTATCCGTATGCCAAGCCGGGAGAGGTGCGCGTGCTATACAAAATCCGCGTTGAGCACACGACGGTGATGGGCTAAATGCTCGGTGTGGCGCGGACACTCCGTCCCGCGTCCGGCCAAAAGCCCTTCCGGGAACACTGGGTCGAAATATCATCGACGGCTCGCCGACAGGAATGTCCGCGCCACACAAGCCGACTGTTTCTCCGATAACCTTTCTTCAGCAAACGAGTCCAACTCTCAAGGGGAACTTCGCTGGGTCCGTTTCCGTATTTAAGAACGAGAGCTGAGGGCCCCTCGTCATCATTTGTTTGTAGGAGGCGTTTGTGGAAGTTGGGAAAAATGGCGGCGATAATTTGCCGGCGATCGGTGCTGAGGGCAACAGTATTCCGGCGCAGCAGGTGGTGAAGGCGGCGCATGAGGAACTCCTTCAGCTCATGCGGCAGCGCGCCGAGATCATGAAACGCATTGGCACGGTGAAGCAGACGATTGCGGGACTGGCAAATCTTTTCGGCGACCAGGTGCTGGGCGATGACTTGCTCGAACTGATCGACCGCAAGCCCACTGGCCGTCAGCCCGGCTTCACCAAGGCGTGCCGCAGGGTGCTGATGGAAGTGCGGCGTCCGCTGGGAGCGCGCGAAGTTTGCGCCGAACTGGAACGCTATGCTCCGGCAATCCTGGCGCGGCACAAAGACCCGCTGGCTTCGGTTACGACGGTTTTGAATCGTCTGGTGGATTACGGAGAAGCCCGCAGCTTGAGCAACGATCGCGGGCGCCGAGTGTGGGAGTGGGTCAGCGACTCTGAGGAGACAGCGGACGCGATTCCTGCGAGGAAAACGGCCTGAGGCGACGCCCGTAAAGGGGCGTCCGATTTCGAACGACTTACGGTATCGCTACAGCGATACCCTGATACGAAACTCAGGTTTCAGCAGACTGCGGAGCTTCGCTCCGCGGGGCAGGTGAGGGCACCTGCCCCTACGCGAGCACCTATGCCGGCAGCAGCCGTCCCTTTTCCAGATGGCGAGTCACGTGCGCATACCCGGCCGCGTGCGGATCATGCGTCACCATCACAATCGTCTTGTGAAAACTTTCATTCAGCCGCTTCAGAATTTCCAGAATGTCAGTCGCGGAATTACTGTCGAGATCGCCGGTAGGTTCGTCGGCAAGAATCAAAGTGGGGTCGCTGACGATGGCGCGCGCTATGGCCACGCGCTGTTCCTGTCCACCCGATAGCTGCTTGGGAAGGTGATGGACGCGGTCCTCAAGGCCCACCAATTTGAGCGCGGTCATCACGTGATCGCGGCGCTGCTGGGCTGTCATCTTCGTAAGCAGCAGAGGCAATTCGACGTTCTCAAACGCCGTCAGCACGGGAATCAAATTGAAAGTCTGGAAAACATATCCCACGTGCGTGTTGCGCCAGTGGGCGGACTGCCCATCGTTCAAACGAAAAACGTTTTCGTTCATCACCAGCAGCTCGCCGGAAGTGGGGCGGTCGATGGCTGCGATCATGTTCAGCAGAGTTGTCTTCCCTGATCCCGAAGGCCCCATCAACGCCAGAAACTCGCCCGCAGCGATGTCGATGGAGACATTATCGAGCGCGGTTACCTGAAACGCGTCACGCTTGAAAATCTTGCTCACTTCACGAGCCTGGACAACTTTACTGCCCAAGGCCGGTTGCGTGGGTGTCTGCGTGGTCGCACTCATGATTGCCCCTTGATACGAATCTTTTGCCCGTCGTGCAAATCCGCGGGCCCGGTCGTGATTACGCTTTCGCCGCCGACCAGCGAGTCCACCAGATAGCCTCCCGAGCGTGTGCCCTGCACGTGCACATCCCGGCGGAGAGTTTTGCCATTAAATGCGAGCAGCACAAACTTCGTTCCGTCTTTGTCGCGTAACGCGGCGGTTGGGACGAAAACGTAAGTCTGTTTCGTACCGGCATTTTTGTCGTCGCTGGCTTTGGCTTTGAACTGCACGGTCGCGTTCATTTCCGGACGCAGGTAGGAATCCGGTTGCAGAATCTGAACCTTGACTTGCACTGTCGCTTTCTGCCGGTTCGCTTCGGGCGACATTTCGGCGATTTCGCCTTTGTAGGAACGATCTTTGAACGCATCCAGCGTGACGATGCCTTCCTGCTTGGGAGACAGTTTGGCAAAGTCGTCTTGCGCGATATCGAGCTCGACCTGGATATCGTTCAGATCCGCCAGCGCAACGACCGATCCACGCGGGCCGCCTTCAGCTCCACTGGCAAACTGCGCCGTGACCAGTTCACCTTTTTCCGCGGTGCGTTCGAGAATGGTGCCGCTGACGGGCGCGCGAATCACGGTGGCGTCGAGTTGCGACTTGGCGTAAGCCATCTGACCCTCGGCTTGCAGCAAGTCGCCCTTGGCGCGCTCAATTTCTTCCGAGCGGGGGCCGAGTTGCATCAGCTTGAAAGCCCGCTCTAACGAATTCATTCTCTGCTGCGAAGCTTCGTATTTGGCGGTAGCGTCGTCCAAACTCTGCTTGGAGGCCACTCCCTGCGCAAACAGATCGCGGGTGCGATCGAGATTGAGCTTGTCATTGACCGCAGTGGCCCGCGCCTCCGACAAATTGTGATCCGCCTGCTCAATCTCCTCCGGCCGCGAACCATGCTCATTTTCGAGCAACCGCGCCTTGGCGCTTTCCACGGCTCCGCGTGCCTGTTCGTACTGGGCGCGGAATTCCTCGTCCTCCAGGCGCACCAGAACTTGCCCTTCCTTCACCTTGTCGCCTTTTTCCACGCCAATCCACGCCACGCGGCCCGTAACCTTGGAATTCACGCTGATTTTGTGATGCGCGACGATGTATCCACTGGCCGAAAGCACGGTGCTGCCGGCGACGTCGCTGCCTTCCGCGGTTGCCCGTGCAACTTCCACTTCCGGCGTATCGGATGCAATCGCGCGGTAGGCTAGCGCGGCAATTCCAAGCAGGACGACCACGGCGATTCCGCTCAGAATGAAACGACGCGACCATGTGGGCGGCGCTCCGCCTCCATCGCGCAGCGAGTGATCGATGCGCAGACTGCTCAGGTCGTCGTGTTTGGTATCCGTGGGCATTAGTGAGTTTGCTTCGACCTTGAGTGGTTCAAAATTGTCTAAGCAATTGTACTAATACTATGCGAGGCCAGCGCCTGAAGAGTGTGCGTGAGAACTCGTCTTTCGCCGCTCCGGGGCTGGCTCATTTCCGAATTGTACCCACGGCTTGCGCCGTGGGCTGTATTCTCACGCCGCTTCGCGGCTGATGGTTGCTGATTATGCCCCACCGCAGGTGTGAGAATTGAGTTCTCACGCACACACTGATGGGGCATTTGCCTCTGCATTCCTGCGGCATCGCTAAAGCGATGCCCTGATACGAATCCGCCAACGCTAGGCGCGGAGCGAAGTCAGAATATCGAATCCGCCAACGCTAGGCCCGCAGCGAAGTCAGAATATCGAATCCGCTGACGCTAGGCCCGGAGCGAGGTCAGAATATCCTGCCGCGCCGCATGCCAGGCGGGCGCGAAGCCGCCGAGCAATCCCATGATCAACGCGAACCCAACCGCCGCCAGCGCGACTTCCCAAGTCAAGTGCAGGCTGAAGACGGTTTCGCTGAAGGTGAGCTGGTTGCCGATTCCCGTGCTCATGCCGTTGAACGGCAGGATCAAAATAATTCCGACGGCCGCTCCCAGCAGCGAAAGCAGCAACGCTTCGATCACAAACGAAGTGAGAATGCTGGGGCGCGAGAATCCGATAATGCGCAGAGTCGCGATCTCTTTCGAGCGATAAGCCACGGCGGCATACATCGTATTCATGGCGGCGAAGCTGGAACCGATTGCCATGATGACCGCGACGAACGTGCCGATAAACTTAATCGGGCCGCCCGAACTGGTTTGCTTCTCGTAATACTCCGTTTCGAGGGTGCCCTCGAGTTTCAGCCGCTGATCGTCACTGACGCGGTGTTTCAGAGCGTCCGCTGCAACCGCGTCGGTGGCTCGCAGATAAGCCGAAGCATAGCCTCCCTGGCGGTCGAAGTCGGCGGCGATCTGGTTGACGTCGCCCCAGATTTCCGAATCATAAGCGGTGCCGCCGGAATCGAAGACGCCCACCACTTTCCACTGTCCCTTGGCGAAATCGAGAGTGTCGCCGACGTTGGCGCCTGAAAAGCGATTATGAATGGAATTGCCGACGACCACCTCGCGCTGTCCCGGAGTAAACCAGCGCCCCTCAACCAACTTTGCGCCGGGACGGAGCGTGAGTCCGGCGGGCATCAGCCCGCGAACCGACACATTAACTTCGCCGGTTCCATCCTTGCGCGGCAGCACCACGACCACCACCCATTCGCCCGAAGCGATGGGGTCGCCTTGCGCGTCCTTGGCAATTCCAGGCAGCGTTTTCAACGTCGGAAAAAGATTGGCGTCGAAGCCTCCCGACAATTCGGCCGTCGATCCCTTGCGCATGACCAGTACATTGATCGGATCGCCGCTGGTCATGAAAGCCTTCTTCAGGCCGGCCAGCAGCGCCATCAAAAACACGGCGGTGGTTACGGTAAGGGCAATGCCCAGAGCCGTCATGATGGTGAGACCCTTGCGCAGTTTCAGATTGCGGATGTTATAGCTGATTGGAATCGCCATGGTGTTTCTTTGCTACTGAACTACCTCGGTTTGCTGAGAAAGTCGATTTGCGCTGCTCGGCCCCTAAAGGGGCATCTCAATTTAAAGGTCTTAATGGCATCGCTAAAGCGATGCCCTGATACGAAACGCGAGTTTTTCAGCAATCTGCGCTTATCCGATATAGCGCAAGCCCTCCACAATGTCGACCTTGGCGGCGTGATAGGCAGGGATGATCGCGCTGAGCAATCCCACCATGCCCGCGACCAGAAGAGCCAGCAGAAAGGTGGTGAAAGTCACATGCATTCCCAGAAAAAAGAATCCCATTCCTGGCGCCTTCGCCAAACCTGTCACCAGTCCGACCGCCAGCAGGCAGCCCAGAACGCCGCCCGTCAAAGCTACGGTGACAGCTTCGCTCACATACAGCCGGAGAATCGTTTCCCGGGTAAAGCCGAGCGTCTTGAGCACCGCCACTTCGCGCGTACGCTCGCGGATGGACATGGCCATGGTATTCGCGGAAACAAGAAGCGTTGCGAACAATACCGCAAAACAGATACTCAAGATAAACGCCTTCACATTGCCCAGGCTATTAATAAAGGTGAGCTGAAACGCCTTCTCACTTTCGGTCTTCGTGGGTTCGGGAGAATTGCGGAACATGTTATCAACAGCGGCCGCGATCTTGGGAACGTCATCGGGAGAATCGGCCAGGATGTTAAAAGTGCCGGCGCGCCCCTTGGCGAATGCAACTGCTTCCTCGACATACTTCTGGTTGTAGTAAAGCGTGATGCTGGGCTGGGGCGCGGTGAAGATGCCGCGAATGGTGAGTTCGAGATCGACCGGGAAGATGGTTCCTTTGAGAACGACGCGATCTCCGATTTTCCAGCCATATTTTTTGGCCAGCTCGCTGTCGACCACGCAGCCAGCCTGATCGCGCTGCCAGGCGGCCAGTTGGTCGTCGGGAATCTTGAAGTCTGTCGCGACTTTGAAAATCTCTTCGGGATCGGTGCCAAACTGCGCGAAGAAGTTCTCGGGCTTGTCGTCGATGTACAAGCCTCCAAACCAGTTGGTGGGCGCGACCGCGACCACGCCGGGAATGGTGCGAATTTTCTCGCGGTAATAGACCGGCATGCTCTCGGTCAACGAAACGCGATGGCGGGTAATCAGCCGCTGGGCCACCTGTGCGCTGCCCTTGTCAATGTAAAAGCCGTGCCAGATGGTCATCATCAGAGTCAGGAGCAGCAGCGAAAACGCGATGCTCAACACGGTCAGCGTGCTGCGCCGCTTGTTGCGAAAGGCGCTTTTGGTCACAAAGCCGGTTAAGGTCATGCGACTCCGGAAAGGCAACTGGTTGACTTCGATATTGCTAAGGAGACTCCCCGTGAGCGGAAAATCTCACCCTGTGTATGCTCTTTGTGAGGATAATGCAGCGCTTGGGAAATGGACAACTGCGGATTCCATTAGACCGCGCAGATAATTTCTACGTGAGCGCAGCTCAGTCTTCGAGGTCCTGCCGAAACACCGGCTGTGCGGGATCGACGCTGCCATCGATGACGCCCACGAGCAGCTCCCGGTAAGCGCCCTCCGCTTCCGGCAGCGAGCCGTAGCCGCGTTCGCGTTGGAGCGCTCCCGTGGCCGAGTAGATCAGAGTGAAATAGCGTCCCGAGGAATATTGCAGTTCAAGCAACTTGTTCGGCATGTCAGGATCGCCTTCCTGACCGAGCACATCCATCAACGCCACCGTCCACTGCCTGCCCTTGGGGTCGCTGATGACCTCGCGCTCCAGGTATTGCCACTCGTCCATGCTCCACAAGGGCATAATTATTTTCGCCAAAGGCGCTACTCTCATCCCAACAGATCATGGAGCGCCTTGGCGACCTGCGCCCCAGTGAACGGTTTCGGAACGAGCAACACTCTGCGCGCCTTCCGCGAGCGCAGGCTCGCATCGGCAATCTCTGGAGTATCGCTAACGATGACGACGGGAAGCTCTCCGTGATCAGGATGGTGACGCACGGCGTCAAAGAGCGCCTCGCTCATGTCGTAGGAGGTACAGTCGAGCACCAGCGCATCGGCATGATGCTCTTGAACGCGCTCGTTAACCGCAGCGTTATACCCTTCCGCAAAAACCTCGTAGCCACGGTCGCGCAAGGCAAACGTCAGCAACTCGGCGATCTCCGGCGTGTCGTCGATGAGCAGGATGCGGCGCAACCTTAGCCTAAATCTTTCGGGCTCCGGTGCCCGGCAGGCGCGGCTTCTTGCCCGCGCAGGGCTCCAGATCCATGATCCAGATTCGCCCGCCGGCCGTGTAGTAGGCGCGGCGGTCGTTTTCGATCATCGCACCCCAGGCCTCCAAGGTACGCATGGCAAAAGTGTAGCCTTCGAAATTATTGCGCGTGTGGTCCAGCACCTCATTGGTGTGCCAGTTGTCGGTGAGGACCGCGTCCCCGCCGTGCACGCGCAAGACAGTGAAGTAGCGGTCGAACGCCGCTTCCGGCCGCACATCGCGGGTCGCCCCGCGCTTTTTGCCCTCGCTGACAATATAGCTTTCCTGCTCTTCGGGAACGGCAGGGGCAGAAGGAGGGGTTGCTTTAGTGTTCATACAGTCTCCGCCACCTGCTCGGCCTCTTGAGCAGCCGCCATGTTGATCAGGTTCTTCGCATCCGCCGCCATGAGCAGGGGTTCAGGCAACTCGACGCCCATCATGCGCCATTGTTCATTCGCGAACTTCTGCAAGTTGGCAATGTGCTCGGCGTGCAGATGGCCAAAGCGTCCTTGCAATTTTAAATACTCAGATACCGGCCGCATGTTCTGCGGGCGGAAGCTGTAATCAAACTCGCGCTTCTCGGGGTTCCACTCCCAGATCGGGTAGAGCCCGCACTCAACGACCAAGCGCCCGAGATCGATCGAACGCGGCGTCTCGTACACGAAGCCCTTCTGGCACGGCGTGTAGACCATGAGATACGCCGCGCCTTTGTGATTAAGTCCCTTGCGCACCTTGTTCATCAAGTCGATGGGATAGCCAACGCTGGCAGTGGCCACGTAGCAGTGAGGATGGCCAGCCGCCATCATGCGCGCGAGATCTTTGGGATAGAGCTTCTTGGCCTCCGGCACGAGCGGTCCGGGAGGCGAGAACGTCGTCATCCCGCCATAAGGCGTGCGCGACGATGCCTGGATGCCGGTGTTGGCGTACTGCTCGTTGTCGTAGCAGATAATCAGGCAGTCGTGATTGCGATATAGCGCTCCGGAAATGGAGGCGAGACCGATATCGGAGGCGCTGCCGTCCCCCGCCTCGCAGATAATGTTCGGATACGCTCCCTTCCATTTGCCCTTACGGATCATGGCTTCATAAGCGGCGGCGACGCCCGCGGTGAAGCTGCCCGCGCTGCCGATCTGCGTATGCGCCCAGGGCACGTTATATGGCGTGCACAAATACGAACTGTTCGCGACGTACATACAGCCCGTCGGTCCGACCAGGATGGTATTGTCGCCAGCGGCCTTGCTCGTCATCCGGTACTGAATGGAAGGCCCGCAGCCGGCACACGTGCGGTGCCCCGGCACGAAGGGCTCGCTCGAAGGTAACTCAGGATTGTAGAATCGCGCCCCCTGATTCGGATTATCGAGAATCGGCAGCACCTGTCGTTGCACTTCTATGGTTGCCATTATGAATTCCTCCTTGTTGGTGGAGCGACGGGCGTCCTGGCCCGTCAAGCCGGCGGGACGCCGGCGCTACTACTATTCTTCGAAGCCAACCCAATGCGTGCGCTTTTCGATCTTGCCGCGTTTTTGCGCGGCCAGCATCTTCTCAGTCATCCAATAAAATTCTTTCAACACAATCGCCTCGCCGCCCATACCCGCCATGAACGAAACGACCAGCGGACGCTTGTCGCTCTCGTAGAGAGCCGCGCAGGCATCGGCGTAAAGCACGCCTCCGCTGCTTGGACTGCCGAGGCCCATGTTGGTTTCGATTACGCCTACCACTTTGAACTTGCTGAGAACTTCCTGCACGCGATCAGTCGGGTACGGCCGAATCGTCCGCAGCCGCACGAGACCGACCTTCAGTCCCTTGTCGCGCATGTGCTGAATCGCGAAACGCGCCGTGACCGCGTGGCCGCCCTGCATGAAAAAGACCACGTCGGCGCCATCGGTCATGAACTCTTCCACCCACGGGTCGTAGCGTCGCCCGAAGATTTTAGCGAACTCGTCGTGAACCTCTTCGATGACCGCCATCGATTCTTCCATGGCGCGCGCCCGCTCCAACTGCAGCGGCGGACCCTGCTCCGGCATGATCTGCGGGCCATGCGATACCGGATGCCGCGGATCGAGCGGATAGGGATGTTTGTAAGGCGGCAGAAACTCTTTTACCTGGCCGGAGTCAGGCAACTCGACATCGCTGGTGATATGCGAGACGAAGAAGCCATCCTGGCAAACCATCTGCGGCAAAAGCACGCGCCGATCCTCGCCGATGCGATAGCCCATGAGGTGGTTGTCGAATGCTTCCTGAGCATCGCAAGCCCAGCCCATGAGCCATCCCATATCGCGGGTCGAGAGCGCGTCGGTATGCTCGGATCCGAAATCGCCAGGAGGATCGAGCGTACGATCGGCGATCATCATCTGCACTGGCATGCGGCTGCCCGAGATGGGAGAATAAAGCTCGTAGGCAAACTGCACGCCGACTCCCGAACTGCCGGTGAAAACCCGCGCCCCGCTTGACGAAGCGCCGTGCGCAATGCTCAATTGCGAGTGCTCGCTGTCGGCCACAATGTATTCGGCATCGAGTTCTCCATTGGCCACCATTTGCGCGAGAGCCATCATAGTCGCCGTGTACGGACGAATCGGATACGCCGCAATCACATCGACATCCGCATACTTGGCGGCCTGCGCCGAGGCGACGCAGCCGTTGATTCGAACCTTTTTCTTTGTTGCTGTTGCCGTTGGCATGCTTTGCTCCGCTTCTAGATGCTCTTCGCTGGCCGTTCCGCCAGATTCCTTAGTTCTTCCGCCTGCCGCCCGTGCAATCCCGGCGAGATGGCGAACGCCGTATCCATTCGCACCACGCCGGAATCGAAGTCGAGTTCGGGCACACCCTCAAGACAGCCCGTCGGACACTCTTCGATACAGACGCGGCAACCTTTGCAGTAGTCGATCAGAATTTTATACATGCCGTTAGACCGCGCCGGACGCGCGATACAGGGCTCAGGACAAACCAGATAACAGTTGTCGCAAGCATTGCAGGTGCCGCAACTGAAACAGCGGCCAGCCTCCTCGATTGCTTGCTCTTCCGAGAACGCCTGAATCACTTCCTCCTGCGTTTTGCGGCGGCTGGCGGGAGCCAGCATCGCTTGATGGACGCGCGGGAAGTGCGGGAAGTAAGTCATGTTCATGCGGTTCAAATCGAAGATGACATCGACGGGAATCGTGCGCGGCTGCAACAACTCGCCACGCACCACTTTGTCGAGATTGAAGGCGACGCGCTTACCGTCACCAACCGCGTTTACCACCATGAGCGGCTGACCCGAACCCAATTGGACGACGTCGCCCGCTGCAAAAAAGTTCGTGTCACCGAGGCGACCGAAGCGGTCGATCTTGATAGTGCCGCGATCGGTCTTGAACTCGTCCGGCAACCACTTGAGCGATGCACGCTGTCCGACGGCAATGATGACGTTATCGACGTGGAAGCGCTCGGCCGGGACATCGCGATTCACCGTAATCGGCGACGCGTTGATAGCGCCCGAGAACCGCGCCGGATGCAGTTCCAGGGTCTCGACTTTGCCATTGCCGAGCACGGCGGTCATGGCTCGCCCATGGACCAACTCCACGCCTTCCTCAAGCATGTCGTGGAGATCTTCCGGCGACGCGGGCATTTCCTCGGGATTGTGCTCGACCGTGATCATGGTTACTTCCACGGCGCCTTGCCGCAGCGCTTCGCGAGCGCAGTCGATGGCGGTGTTACCGCCGCCAATAACGGCGACCCGAGCACCCAACTTGACTTTGGATGTTCCCATTCCAATATCGCGAAGGAAAGGAAGACCGTAGAGCACGCCGTTCTTATCTTCTCCTTGGGCTCGCACACTATTCGGCTCGGTGAGGCCGACGGCCAGGACCACGGCGTCGTAGTCCTTCTTCAAATCGTCCCAGGTAACGTCCTTGCCGACTTCGACGTTGGTCTTGATCGTTATGCCGAGCTCGACCAGGCGCTCGATCTCGCGATCGAGCACGTGCTGCGGGAGCACCCAGTCGGGAATGCCGCCGCGATTGAGTCCGCCGGCTTTCGGCGACTTTTCAAGAATTGTAACTTTGTAGCCGAGGCGAGCAAGTTGATAAGCGGCGCTGTGGCCAGCGGGGCCTGAGCCGACGACGGCAACCTTCTTGCCGTTGGGCTTCCCGGCCTTGACCACATCGTGTGGCAGCGCTTGTCCAAGATCGCCGAGAAAGCGCTCGACTGCACGAATCGAGATGGCTTCATCGTACTTGCCGCGGTTACAGGCCTGTTCACACGGGTGGTAGCACACGCGTCCGGTGACCGACGGAAAGGGCATGTCTTCCTTGATGAGCGCGTAGGCGTCCAGATACTTGCCGCGCTTTACCAGGTCGAGATAACCCTGGATCTTTTCGTTGGTTCCGCAAGCGTTGTTGCACGGCGGCAACTTATCGCGATACACCGGTCGGATCGAACGCCAGTTGCCGGTGGGAAACAGATCCTGTCCCTTTTCCTGCGAGGGCGCGGGCGTGATGCCGGCGAATGGGATCTTGAGACGGTCGGGGATGTGTGTGCCTTTGGTCGACATGTGATCCTTCCTAATGGTCGTTAGTCGTTGGTCGTTAGTCGTTAGTCGCTGGCAAACCGAGGAC
>JBAWFQ010000139.1:0-25337 GCA_049592035.1 Terriglobales bacterium | reverse complement strand
GGCATCGTCTTCGTAAAGCACGGAGAGCTCCCGGGAAAAGCGAGGTTGCCGGCGATCCTGGCTTCCGGGGTATTGACCAGGATGGCGTGGGAGCTTCTTCATGGCGTTGATTCGCTGCTCTGATACTTCCGGCGCCGGTTTCTTCGTGGGCGCGGGCCTCCTCTCATCATACGCATGTCTGGAATTGATTTTTATTTCTCCTATATTTCAATATCAGCGCCTCCATGCACACCATCCAGAATCTGAGCGGAGTGAAAAAGCCAAAGCAGGAACAGGAACATGATACGCAAGAAAAACAGCAGCTCCTCGCGATGATGCCCGATGGATTTCTCTGCGAGTACGAAGGGAACGAGGGACGAAACATTAGCATCAGCTTTCGCCCAAATCCCGGGTTCCATCCTCCAACTCGGGAGACCAAGGTGTTCCATGCAATGCAGGGTAGGATGATCGTGGACGACGCGAGAAAGCGCCCTCTTGACCGGTCGAGGCCCCAGCCAGAGACTGCTACCGGGCAAAATCAGCCCCGCATCTCTGCGGGGCTGATTCAAAGCAGATGGATCTTACTCTTTGCCGGTGCCCGTCAGATTCGAAGTCTGTGGGCTGTTAAGGGCGTTATCCGACACCTGCAACGTTCCCGTCGCAGTCCCCACTCCGGTTGGAGTGAACACCACGTCGATAGTGCAACTGGCGTTGGAGGTTAGCATCGGCTCGCAAGTCGTCGAGGAGACGCTGAAGTTGCCGGTCGTCGAGATCGAGATGTTTCTAAGTATTATGTTCTGGTTGTTGCTAAGCTTAAACGCCTTCGCTGCGCTCGTCGTCCCGACCACCGTTGTCGGGAACTTGAAGGTCGCAGGTGTTAACGTGGCTTGGGCCTTGCCGGTACCGGACAGTGCCACCGTCTGTGGACTGTTCGAACCGTTGTCATTGACCGAAAGCGTCCCCGTCCGAGACCCAATCTGGGTCGGAGTAAACGTCACTTCGATCTTGCAACTCTTTCCCGGAGCCAATGTGCTGCCGCAGGTGCTCGTTTGCGCGAAATCACCGCTAGTTGTGATGCTCGTAATGTCCAGCGTTACGCTCCCGCCGTTGGTAAGTGTGGCCGTCTTCGCCTTGCTCGTCGCTGCCACCACGACAGTGCCAAAGGAGAGAGAACTCGGCGACACACTGATATTTGTAGCAAGCGGGTTCACGGTGAGGCTCAACGTCGTCGTCTGCGTCAAGCTGCCCGACACCCCCATGATGGTCACTGGGACTGTTCCCGTGGCAGCTGTGGCGCTGGCCGTCAGGGTCATCGTGCTGGTGGAAGTTGTAGGATTCGGGTTGAATCCTGCTGTGACACCATTCGGCAGACCGGAAGCGGACAGTGTAACGCTGCCGCTGAAACCGGCCCCGTCAGTCACCGTGACGGTGGTGGTGACGCTGCTGCCCTGAGTGACCGCTACGCTGGCCGGCGAGACTGTAAGCAAGAAAGTGTCTGCCAAAGGTCCAACCAGAGCGTTGATCAGGCCACTCCCGTTCGGACTGCCCCAGCCGGTCGCCAAATCGTAGCCGGGTGTTGTCGGAAGGCCGTTACTGCCGCTGACGATGTCGTGGAAATCGGTGTCATAGCCTGACCCCAGACCCAACGGATAAATGGTTGGATTAATGAATCCGAGCGGCGGAACGCCGTTGGCAGCCCCCTGCTCATTAGCCAGCGCAATGTAGGCGGCCCACATGGGTGCCGCAAAACTGGTCCCGCCGTATTCGTTGGCAGTGCAGCCACCTAGGCCAGTTTGGTCGGCACAGACATAAAAGGTAAAATTCGCATTTGCCGAGATGTCCGGAACGTCCCTATAAGTCGTGGACCCCTCATTCTGCGGGGTGATCACGCCCGGGAGTTGCTGCCAGGCGGGGATCAGAACGTTGTCCCCCCAGCCGCCGCCCCCGTCGACCCAAGCGGTTTCCGAAGCCCAGTCGCCGCCCGGGCCGGTTGTTTCTAAGTCCGTGCCGCCGACCGTCTGGACATATTGAGAATTCATTGGCCATGGAGACGAGCCTTCATAATAGCCACCGTCGCCGGACGCTTCAAAATAGGTCTGACCCTGCGCCGCCATCTGCTCGAAGTAGGGGTCGTCAGTGCTGGGGTCCGGCGGGCTCCAGTACCAGGAAGAGCTCAAGTTCAAAGGCAACGGAATGTCCGAAGACATGCCAGCCAAGAGGGCGGTGTCGGTGGACCCCACGTAGACATAAATCGTGTTCAGGTTCGGAGCCATGCCGGCTGCCTGAGTAATGTCAATGGTCTGTTCCGTATCGTCACAGCCCTGCGAATAGTAGCAGTTAATGCTGGTTCCATCCGTGGAAATGCCAACGATAGGGACATAGAGTGTTTGCCCAGCACCCTCGTAGTAGGTGTTCACGTCCTGGATATCAAATCCGGCGAACTCCAGCAAACCAAGGTTCTGGCCAGCGCCGGTGAGAGTTGTTCCTTCGTAGTAGGCCGCCCTCATATCGCTGCCGCAGAAGGATTGTTCCGGACAGGCGCCCGTAACGGCCTCGGGCTGCGCCTTGATATTTCTATGCACGAACAGGGGACGCGGGATCGAATAGTTGTCCAAGCCCGAGATGTGCCAGAGCTGAAACGGCAGGTCCACCGTGGGCTCGCGGTCTGGAGCGTAGAAGGTGCGATTTTCCGTGGGATGCTGATAAACGCCCATGGTCACATGGAAAGCTTTCTCGATGTTCGCCACCGAGCCCTTGAGCTGCACGTCCCTAGCATCGAGGGATCCGCGGAGCATCGTAAATCCGCTCGCTTTCGCGAAGCGGACTACGGCGTTGTAATCCTCCTGGCTAGGACCAAACCTCGCGGTAAACTCTGGCACTGTGACGAAGTGCCGGTAGGAGGGGCTGGAAGGATCGTAGAGCTCTTGCAGGAAACTTTCCAGCTGTGGCTTGTTGCGCAGCGCCAGAACAATGTCGAAGTGCAGGGACTGGGTTGGGGGAAGCTGCCCGACCAATTTCGCCTCCCCATTGAGAACCACTTCACGCACATGGCGCGTCAATAGGGCCTGTGACTGCGCCTGGCAAACGATATTCACGACCGACACAATAGCGACGACCGTGAGCAAGAAGACACTTAATCTTCGACTCATGATTTCTCCTTTGCCTCGAATTTCGGTTTTGAGTTTTCCGTTTTCGATCAGCGGAGTCGGACTTCCAGCGGAGCACATTATACTCTTCGTCCTGCGCTGGACGTGAGAATTATCTTGACATTGTTTGTGAAATTCGGTACCCTACCCCCATCGGTGCAGCGCCCATACTAATGTATCTGCTTACAATCCCCCAGTACGGCGGCACCGGTCTTTGGCGGTAGAAAGTCTAACGTTAGACCTAACCTTTCTCCCAGGAGGGAAGACACATGAAACTGAAAAGCTTGTCTATAATCACTCTCCTCGTTCTTTGCGGCAGCATGGCGTTTGCCCAAGGTTCAGCTACCCTTGGCTTCACGTCACCCGGCGGCATTGGGCTCTATTGCAACTTCGAGCAGATCCAGTGGGGTGGGAGCAACAACTTCTACATTCAGGGCGTCGACAACCTGGAGGCTGGCTGCTACGTACCATGGAACGCTACCGTGGAAGGTGTGAAGGTTGCAATCAGCGCTGCTGACGGCTCGCCGGTTTACAAGGGCCCTGTCTATGCATACGCTGACACTCTTATCGACGCCTTCAGTGGCGTATATACCGGGGAGCAGTGGTTCGTCATCACCCAACTTAAGCCCAGCAAACTTCTGCATGATTATGGTTGGGTTGGCTACCTCGGCGTCTCCGGCTACGAATTTCTCGACAACTATGGCTACCTGTCGGCGTCGTATCCGGGTGCGAACGCATCGGGGAAGCCCATTATGAACCAGACGACCTACTCCGGCGCAAAGTCAGAAATCAAGTCGAAGACGATCCAGAAGTAAATGAAAAACCAACAAGCTTTGCTTTCGGCCGCGCTGATTCACAGCGTGGCCTTTTTCTGTTTTTCTATGTGCTATAAATACAAACACGTAGCTGAACTTCGTTAGGGGAAAATGGAAAAGGTACGGTTGCTGTCGGCTATCCTGATCACCTGCTGTCTCGCAGCGCAACTGAGCGCGCAAGCCTCGCAAGATCAAGAATCAAAAAAAGATGAGGGATCGGCTGGGCAGACCGCTGCGGCGCCGTCTGCAAAGACCCAGTTTCCGCTGGACGCGTTCCCGGAGTTTTCCGCCGTGATGGTCGGGAGCCTGATTGCTAATGATGAGCGGGAATCGTATATTTACCGGTCCGGCAAGCTCCTGAGAACGCCGGGCCCAGAAGAGCGTAACTTTGTCATTACAGATCTGACCACGCTCGAAGCTTACGGGGTCGCAGCCACGGGATGCATGCATGACCGCCATCCCTACTTCCGTTCCGCTCCGTTCTCTTTCATGCAGCCCGGTTTCACGGTGGAGCGTGCGCCCTCCGGACAAGAGACGGTCGACGGCCATTCCTGCAAGATTGAGGACGTTACCCTCTCTTCACCGAAACTACTGAAACCCATCAAACTGAGACTCTGGGAGGCGGAAGATCTAAAAGGTTTTCCCGTGAAAGTAGAATTTCTACGTGGTACCGGACACGACCCGGTGATTCACTACAAGAATGTGGTTTTGGGGCGGCAGGATCCTACACTCTTCATCTATCCAAATTCTTGCGAGCGATCCCCGGGTTTCCAAACGAAAATGCCTAAGGCTGCCCCGGCAGCCAAGAAGCCAGCCGCTGCGCCGGTCGGCACTCCGCAACACTGATCTAAGAGGATTCTGGTCCCGAAGAAACGTTCCGAAAGAACGGTCCCCAAAATGCCCGGTGGTAAACTGTTACCGGTGTCCTTGATTCGTCAGCTGGTGTGCATTGTTTGGTTGACGACCAGCGCGCTGGCCGGGGCGGCTGTTCCTCCCAATATCATCCTGATCACGGTGGACACGACGCGCGCCGACCGCATGGGATTTTTGGGATCAAAGCGCCGGCTGACGCCGAACCTGGACGCGCTGGCTCGCCGCTCCGTGGTTTTCACGCACGCCTACTCCCAGGCCCCGTTCACGGCGCCGTCGCATGCCACCATTCTCACCGGTACGTATCCGCAGTTCCACCAGGTAGAGGATTTCCAGGTGCCTCTCACTAAAGACCTGCCTTATGCGCCCGCGATTCTGAAGGAACACGGCTATCACACCGCGGCCTTTGTTGGTTCGATTGTTCTCGACCCGTCCCAGGGGCTTGGCGTCGGCTTGGACCGCGGATTTGAAACCTACGACGCCGGCTTCCACTTGGCGCTTCCGGGAGAGGACCATTACACCTCCACCGGACGCCGCGGGGAAGTGGTGGTAGAGCACGCTCTGTCCTGGTTGAGCAAACGTCCACCGGGTCCTTTCTTCATGTGGGTGCATGTTTACGATGCGCACTATCCCTACGATCCGCCGGAACCCTTCCTGAGCCGCTACAAGTCGGCTCCCTACGACGGCGGAATTGCCTACGTGGATTACGCTATGGGGAAATTGCTGCGACAGTTGCGCGTGCGCGGACTTTTCGAAAACTCGTTGATTGCCGTGATGTCCGATCACGGGGAGGGACTGGGCGATCACCGCGAAGAATTCCACGGACTCTTTCTCTACGATTCAACCATCCGCGTGCCCCTCCTGTTGAAGCTGCCCGGCGAGCGTTTTGCGGGGAAACGAATCGAGAACCACGTCGGACTGGTGGATGTGCTGCCGACGATCTTGCAGACGGTGGGAATTGCGATTCCGCAGGAGATGCAGGGCGAATCGCTGCTGGGTATGATGACGAAGCCGAAGCCCGCTGCAAGTGTGAATGAAAGATCCGCTCCGGCTTCATCCCCAGACCGATCGCAGTATGCGGAAACCGAATACGGGCGCCGCGCCTCTGGATGGAGTCCCGAGCGCTCGCTGCGCACCGGCAAGTATCTATTTGTTGAGGCGCCGCGCCGGGAACTTTATGACCTGGCAGTGGACCCGAAGTGTGAGCACGATCTGGCGGCCACGTCCAAAGCCGTGGCCGACACTCTGCAGGGCCAACTGGAGGCCTTCCGGCGAAAGACGAGCAAAAGCGGAGAAGCACCCAACTCGTTCACCGATCCGGAAGCGCAGGAGAAACTGGCTGCCCTCGGCTACATGTCGGCAGCCAACTTTCCGGCAAAAACAGAGGCTATAGGCGGCCCCGATCCCAAGGACAAGATCGAGATTGGCAACATGATGGTGCACGCCAACTTCCTGCTGGAGATATCACACTTCGACGAAGCCGTTCTCCTGTTTCAGAAAATCATCGCCCAAGAACCGAGTATGTGGATTGCTTATGCGAAACTGGGCACGGCCGAGGCCGGACTGGGGAACTTTCCCGAGGCCGTGAAGGCGAGGCGCAAGGCGGTGGAATTGAACCCGGACTCGCTCGATTTGCATTACGAATTCGGCAAGGTATTAATGCAGGCCCAGGATTTCGAGGCGGCGGCGCCCGAGTTAGAGAGCGTCGAGGCGAAAATGCCGGGATCGTGGAAAACTCACATGCTTCTCGCGATCACCTATTCCCGGACGAACCGTTTGCCGCAAGCCATCAGGGAATGCGAAACAGTGCTCGCAGTCCTACCCGAACAATACGGAACGAACCTGCTTCTCGGACGAGATCTGATACGCTCGGGAAATCCGCAGGCCGCCTTGCCGCGGCTGATAAAAGCGGCTTCGCTTCGGCCCCAGGCGCCCGAGCCGCACCTGTCTCTGGCCGACGCTTATGCCACGTTAGGAAGGGATGAAGACGCCGAACGGGAACGGGATGTGGCCAAGCGTCTGGCCGAGAACGGGCCGGTACCCGCCCCAGAATAGTCCGCGGAACTTGCTCCGCGATACAAGGTGCGGGGAGGCACAAGTACGCGCAATAGCCGCTAGGGCAATATTGAGGCGTGGAGGATGCTTTTCCGTAGCTGGATGAGCATAACTCGGCTCAACCTGAAATTTTTCCAACTGGTCGGCAAAGATGATAATTCTTTCGCTCGTGATTCGTCGCTTGATGTGCGTGGCATGGTTGGCGCTTTGGTGGACGGCGAGCGCGCTGGCAGCGGCTGTGCCCGCGCCTCCCAATATCATCCTGATCACGGTGGACACGACGCGCGCCGACCGCATGGGTTTTCTGGGCTCGAAGCGTGGGCTCACGCCGAACCTGGACGCGCTGGCCCGCGATTGCACGGTGTTCACGCGCGCCTATGCTCAGGCTCCGCAGACGCCGACATCGCACGCCACCATTCTCACGGGCACCTATCCGCAGTACCATCAAGTGAACACTTTTGGGGCGCCGCTGGCGACGAATCTGCCCTATGCCCCGGATATCCTGCGAGCGCACGGATATCGCACGGCGGCGTTTATCGGCTCGATCGTCCTTAACCCAAATCCACCGTATGCGCCGGGCTTTGACCGCGGGTTTCAGACCTATGATGCCGGTTTCCACTTTGAAGGCCCGGGAGAAGATCGCTACCGCACCGTCCACCGCCGCGGAGATGAAGTGGTGGCGCATGCGCTGGCGTGGCTGAACAAGCACCCTAATGGGCCCTTTTTTATCTGGGTGCATCTGTATGATGCGCACGATCCCTATGATCCGCCAGAACCCTACAAGACCCGGTATGCCTCCGCGCCGTATGACGGGGCGATCGCCTACGAGGATGCGATGGTCGGAAAACTGCTTCGGCAGCTGAAATTGCGAGGGCTATACGACGGTGCGGTAATGGCGGTCATGGCCGACCACGGAGAGTCGCTGGGGGCCCACGGAGAAGATACGCACGGGATTTTTCTCTACGATGAGACCATCCAGGTACCGCTGCTGATTAAGCTGCCGCACGCGAGTGCTGGCGGAAAACGGATCGAGAGTCGGGTAGAGCTGGTAGATATATTGCCTACGCTGTTGCAAGAAGCTCGGATTGAGATTCCGAAGGAAGTGCAGGGGGAATCGCTGCTGCCTCTGATGAAGATGAAGGCGAGAGCGGCGGAAGATAATCAGACTGTGGACGCCTGGCGAGACCGGGCGGCGTATTCCGAGTCGGAGGTTCCGCGGACCGAATTCGGCTGGAGCGCGGAGCGGTCGCTGCGGACAGGCAAATATCTGTACATCCAGGCCCCGCGCCGGGAACTGTATGACCAGGCGTCGGATCCGAAAGCTGATCACAGCCTGGCGTCATCCTCCGCGGCGGTGGCCGACACGCTGGCAAGCCAACTGGAGGCTTTCCGGCGGAAGACGGCCAGCCAGCGGGAGGCTCCCAAGGCTGCTCCGGACCCAACCGCACAGGAGAAACTGGGAGCGCTGGGATACATGGCCTCGGACAAAGGTGGTTCGAAGGACTCGGCCGCTGATCAAGGCGCCGACCCCAAGGACAAAATCGAAATTGCCAACATGATCCATCGAGCCGAGGTATTGCAGCAAGACATGCATTCCAACGAGTCGATTGCGCTGCTCGAACAAGTGATCGCCAAAGAACCCGGCCTGTCGTTATATGGGAAGTTGGGCGAATGGCTGATGCGGAAGGAGGACTACCAAAAAGCCGTGCCGGTCTTGCGTAAGGCGATGCAACTGGATCCGGATTCGCCGATGGCTCACTTCCCGCTGGCGAAGAGTCTGATGGCGACCGGAGACTTCGCCGCCGCAGTACCGGAGTTGGAGTATATCGTTGCAAAGATACCCAATCTTATGGAGGCACACAGCTTCCTGGAGTTGGCCTATGCCCGGACCAACCGCGTGTCGGAGGCCATTAGGGAGTGCGAGACGGTACTGCAGTACGACCCGGAAGACTATGGAAGCTACCTGATCCTTGGGCAGTCCTTAGCGCGGTCGGGGGATCCCCAGTCCGGGGTGGCGACGCTGAAGAAGGCGGCTTCGCTTCAACCCAAAGCCCCCCTGCCACATCTCTGGCTGGCACATGTTTACGATCAGTTAGGCCAGAAGGCGGATGCTGACCGCGAGCGGGCGGAAGCCGAACGCCTGGGTGCGATCCCAATCGGCACCAACCCGAACGCGGCGCCGGACACCGGTAAGCCCGATCCGGAGTGAGAGGGTGGCCATCAGCCCTCAGCCAGCGGACTACTGCACGGTGAGAGTGACGGTGCCCGTGGCTGTGGTGCTGCCTGAGGTGCCCGTCACAGTCACGGTGTATGTGCCCGGCGTAGTGCCGCCCCCACCCCCCACACTGCCGCACGCGAGTAAACCGCCAGCGAGGATCGTGAGGAAAACGAGCGGACCAAGCCTTGTGCGCCAGCTCCGACGCCGTGCCGGGATGCCAATTCCGAAGAGCAGGGTGAACGCTAGGAGGCCCGTGCCACCAGCGGAGTGCCAGCGGGCACCTGGGCGCGCGGGATATGCGAGAGCACCGCCCGTCGCGGCCGTGGTGTAGATGGTGAGAGTAGCCGTCCCGGGCGCACCGGGGGTGACATTCACCGAGCTGCTCGGACTGAAGCTGAACGTGGGTAGGTCTTGGGCGCCAGCCGGGCTGGAGGTGATGGCAGCCGTCAGCGTCACGCTGCCCGTGAAGCCATCGACAGATGTTACGGTGATGGCGGAGGTGTTTCCGGTGGTTGCGCCGGGGCTGACGGAGACGGACGCGGGAACACCGGCGATAGTGAAATCGGGAGCCTGCGTGACAATCTCATTCTGCGGCCCGACATCCTGCCATAGAATTTGATGATCGGTAAGCTGCGAACCCTGCTGGTAGGTAACGCAATTAGGAACCTGTCCAGATGGGCAGTTTCCGCTGCCGAGGCCGGACGCAGTGAATGAGTAGGTATAGGGCGATGAGCCAGTACTGGCAGTGATCGTCCACGATCCTGTATAGTCCGGGGTAACATAATCCAAAATTACCATCGTGGCCCCTACATCAGCACCCTCATAAGGTTCGCCGCTATTGATGGGAGCTGGGGTTCCAGTGGCACTTACGGTATCGCAGGTAGCGATTGATCCGGGATCGCTGCACGTGCTGACCCAAGCCCCATACGGCGAAGGCCAAAAGATGGTGGAAAACGGGATACCGCTAAACAAGCCCGGCTGCGTGCTTCCGCTGGTGCAGCCGGATACGCAGTCCACGTAGGCGATCGCTTGCCAGACATCGCCTCCAGTCACTGGTTCAATCAGGTTGCCGATGACGTAAGCGTAGTTCGCTGTCCACGTCGGCCCACAGAAAGCGAGCGGACTAGAGGGCATTCCCGGTAACGCGACGTAGGCTTTCGGTATATACCCCAAAAACTCGTTCAGCGCTCCCGGAACGTATTGAGGTACTCCCGTCCCGGTGTCGCTATATTCTTGCGGGCCGGTCGCAGGGTTCTGGCATATGGTTTGCGCCTGCGCCGCGCCCAGCGCGAAGAGTAAAAGTGCCTCGAATTGCAAGAATCGTTTCATCACGTCAGGACAACATCTATTGATAGTATATTCGTCCGCAGCGCGTCCATCTCGTGGGGCTCCGATGATAAAAGCGGGGCACTCTGGGGGTTGCCTCACACCACCGTACAAACGTCATGAACGAGACGGCAGTTACTTCTGGATCGTCTTAGTCCGTTGTCCCTTGACGTACAGGAAATACAAAAATCGATTTCACCTGGCCCAAGGGGATGTCACGCGTGGCTATCGATCCAACAGGGACCTACTGAACTACTGGACGAAGACGAAAACGAATTGGCTAGCAACCTTTCGAGTTGTGGTTGGTAGACCAAGGGCCTGGCGTGGATGGATGAAGTTGTTCAATTGTCCTCGGCTAGGCAGAGAGAGGTTGGGATCAAGCCGCTTTGACTGGTGCTAGACGGCCAACCCAATGCATTAGGTGGCCGGTACTATCCTGGAAAGGATCGGTACCGAAAGTTTTGAGACGAAGCCATCTCCAGCCCACTCGGGGAGGGTGCGGTCGTCGCCGCTGGTTCAGCAGCACGAAGATACCCGCCCATAGCTGAGCTTTGGCACGTGGTGAGAGCAGTCCAAAGTATCGCATCGCGTGCCGACCGCGATGCGGAACATGTTGCATTAGCATGTTGACAAGTTCCTCGGTCGCATACCGTTTCCGGACAAACTGCTTATTCTTCGTGTCCTTCGCCAAGTACTCGACCTGGGCATTCCCCACCCTCGTGAGACGGTGTTGGGCGATCGGCGGTCGTCGGATATACCTGCCATGGTGTTTTAGCCGGTCAGCGTCGTCAGGCACCTGACGTCGTCCTGCTTGACGTTAGTTTCTATTTTGTTATAGTTACCCTCACATTTTCGTGGATCTCGCAATAGGGCTGTCCCTAGATCGATTGCAGGAGGAAAAGGATGACGCCTGGCGCGCTTGCGGCACGGAGTATGACCGCAGAGGCTGTGGCCGCGCAGCCTGAAGTCGGACTGCGGGAGCGGAAGAAAGCCCGCTTGCGGCAGCAAATCATCGACACCTCGATAAGGCTGTTCCGCAAGCACGGATACGAGGCCACACGGATCGATGATATCGTCCATGTGCTCGAGATCAGCCAACCCACTTTTTTTCGTTACTTTCCAAGCAAGGATGCGGTTCTGCGCGAAGTGGGAGAGCTGGGGTATGCCTGTATCTGCGAGAAAATGCATTCCGAGCTTTCAAGCAATGCGCGGACAGACCAGCGTTTACGGCGGCTGTACATAACCATGGCACGAGAAGTGGAAGGCGACCGGAAACTTTGGCAAGCAGTTGTGCTGTCGGGCGCCATGGATCCGGTGCGATCCTCGGAACTGCGGGGGCACGAGGAGGCCGCCGTCAGCCTGCTGCGGGAAATTTTGACGCAGGGACAGAAGCGGGGAGAAGTGACGCGCGCGTTTCCGGTTGTGCACCTGGCCGAGTTCATGGAAGGGCTCTACAACACGGTGGTGCGGCAATGGGCGGTGGATCTCACGGGGCCGCACAAGCTCACGGATCGGGTGCGGAGCGCGATAGAGTTTTTCTTGTGTGGCATTCGTCCGTAAGGTCTTTCGGGAATATGCAGGCGCTTCTTACAGATGGGTTTCAGAGGGTAACGCGATGAGAGCAGCAGTCCTGCACGAATTCAAGGCACCATTATCGCTGGAGGATGTGCCTCGTCCCACGATTGCAGCGGACGAAGTCTTGATCGAGGTTGAAGTTTGCGGTGTGTGCCATTCCGATCTGCACGTGGCCGACGGCGATTGGACGCAGTTGGCCGGCATCGTGAAAAAACCGCTGATCCTGGGACACGAGATTGTCGGACGTGTGGTGGAGCGAGGCGCCATGGTCCAGAGTGTGGAGATGGGGGACCGGGTCGGCGTGCCGTGGGTGCAGTGGACATGCGGGAAATGCGAGTTTTGCCGCGAAGGCAACGAGAATCTGTGCGTGCAGCAGCGCATCACGGGCGTTATGGTGGACGGAGGATATGCGGAATTTGCCAAAGCTCCCGCCAGCCACGTGGTTAAGATTCCCGAAAAGCTTCCCTCCGAGCAGGCGGCGCCACTGCTCTGTGCCGGGGTCACGGTTCATCGCGCGCTCAAACAGGCCCACATTCGCGCCGGCCAGCGGTTAGCAGTTTTCGGCGTGGGTGGACTCGGACACATCGCCATCCAGATTGCCCGGGCAGCGGGAGCGGAAGTCACCGCAATCGATATTTCGGAGGAAAAGCTCGCGCTGGCGACTTCGCTGGGAGCGATTCGAACCCTGAACGCCGCAACCAGCAACGTGGTGAAGGAAGTGCGCGGCTCCGGCGGGGTGCATGTTGCGCTGGTCACGTCCGCAGCCAAATCCGCATACGACATGGCGTTCTATTGTGTGCGGCCGACGGGAACGCTGCTCGTGGTGGGATTGCCCGCAAAGGATATTTCGTTTCCACCGATTCTGATGGCGGCCGGCGAAATTCAAATTAAAGCTTCCGCGGTGGGCACGCGCGAAGATCTGCGCGAGGTTTTGGCGATGGGAGCAGCCGGGAGTGTGCGTTGCCAGGTGACCACGCGTCCACTCTCAGGGGTCCAGGAGGTTCTGGGGCAACTGAGTCGCGGCGAAGTCTCGGGCCGCATCGCGCTTCGCTTGCGTGGGTAGTACGCCCACGGGGTCCGCACGGACTAACAGTAGGTCTCGATGAGTGTATTGACGTTTGCGACTATAACATGATATCAACTATCACTTTTGCACGGACTCGCCTGGCGGAAAGGCCTTTTTCGGAGTGAATGTCAAGAAACTGTTCGATCTGACCGGTCGAGTGGCCATTGTTTCGGGCGGCTCCATGGGACTGGGCCGGCAAATGGCAGAGGGCATGGCGGAGATGGGCGCGAATCTTGTCCTTTGTGCCCGTAACAAAGAACGCTGCCAGGAAGCGGCGGAAGCGCTACGCAGCCATGGCATACAGACGCTTGCCTTGGGGTGCGATGTCAAAGACAAAGCGGCGATTCATCAGGTTGTCGAGGAGACTCTGGCGAAGTTCGGCCGGATCGACATTCTGATCAACAACGCAGGTGTGTCGTGGGGAGCTCCCGTGGAGGACATGACGCTCGAGCAATGGGACAAAGTTCTCTCCACCAACCTTACCGGCACGTTCCTGTTTTGTCAGGCGGTCGGCAAGGCCATGGCTGCCCAGGCGTCGGGGAAGATCATCAACATTGCATCGGTGGCGGGTCTGGGCGGAGCCTCGGCGGAACTACAGGCGATCGGCTACCACGCGAGCAAAGGCGGCGTGATCGCGTTCACTAAAGATCTGGCGTGCAAGTGGGCGCCGCACAACATTCAGGTGAATGCGATCGCTCCGGGATGGTTTCCAACGCACATGTCGGGATGGGTCATCGAGCATCGTAAAGATTCCCTGTTGGCGAAGATTCCGCTGGGCCGCTTCGGCGCCGATTACGATCTGAAAGGCGCGGTCGTGTTTTTGGCATCGGATGCTTCGGCATACGTGACGGGGCACGTGCTGGTTGTCGATGGAGGCCAGACGGCCTGGTAAAGAACGAACTTTTTATGAATATCCCACTGACGCCGGTGCGATTTCTTCGATACTCAGCGGAGCAGTTTCCGCGCAAGACGGCAGTGGTGTGCCAGGATCTGCGGTTTACCTACGCCGAGTTTGGCGATCGTGTGTGGCGTTTGGCGGGAGCGCTGCGCGCCGCCGGGGTGAGATCTGGAGATCGCGTAGCGTTCCTCAGCCTGAACTGCCATCGGCTCCTCGAAGCTTATTTCGGAGTTCTGGAAGCGGGTTGCGTTTTGCTTCCTCTCAATATTCGCCTGGCCGCACCCGAGCTCGCCTACATTCTGAACGATTCCGGAGCGACGGTGCTGTTCCTGGAACAAGAGTTTGTCGGCCTTGTAGATTCGTTCCGGCGCGACCTGCGCACCGTGCACTCGTTCCATCAACTCGATGGGACGCCCCAAGCGCCATGGCTTTCCGCTCAAACCTACGAACAGATGCTCGCCTCCGCCACTCCCTACCGCGGAGACCTGATGGAGTTTGATGAGAACTCCGTGGCGGAAATGTTTTACACGAGCGGAACCAGCGCAGCCCCAAAGGGCGTGATGCTCACGCATCGTAACGTCTACCTGCACGCCATGAGCATCGCTTTGTACCACCACACGAAGTATGAAGACGTGCTGATGCACACGATCCCTTTGTTTCACGCCAACGGCTGGGGAGCGGCTCACACGATCACGTTCATGGGCGGAACTCATGTCATGCTTCCGCGTTTTGTACCCGAGGAAGTCTTCCGTCTGGTGGAGCGGGAACGGGTGCGTGCGCTAACCCTGGTACCAATTATGGCCACTGTACTGGTGAACTCGCCCGCACGCTCCAAATATGACCTGAGCAGCGTGCAGTGGTGCGTAATTGGCGGCGCGGCTTCGTCCCCGGCCTTGATCCGTGACGTCGAGCAGACGTTGGGATTTAAATGCTATTCGGGGTACGGGCTGACGGAAACCGCTCCCTCACTGGCGAACGCCGAACTGAAACCGGATATGCAGTGCACAGATGAAGAGCGTTACGCGCTGCAGTCCATGACCGGCTATGCCTTCCCAGGATGTGAACTGCGGGTGGTCGATGCCACAGACAACGACGTGCCTCGCGACGGTGCAACGATGGGAGAAATCATTGCCCGCAGTGACGGCGTAATGGCGGGTTACTGGCAACAACCGGAAGCCACGGCCGAGGCTTTGCGAGGCGGATGGTTTCACACCGGAGACATGGCAGTCATCGAGGAGAACGGATACATCCGAATCGTGGATCGCAAGAAAGACATCATCGTGAGCGGTGGGGAAAACATTTCGTCACTCGATGTAGAAAAAGCGCTCTCGGCGCATCCGGATGTTTATGAAGCCGCGGTGATCCCAGTGGTCGACCAGAAATGGGGTGAGGTGCCGAAGGCGCTGGTGGTGCCGAAACCGGGATCGAAGCCCAGTGAAGTGGAATTGATTGAGTTTTGCCGCGCCCGTCTGGCTCACTACAAGTGTCCGCAATCGATTGAGTTCTGCGAGAGCTTGCCCAAGACTGCAACGGGCAAAGTTCTGAAAAGAGAATTGCGCAAGAAGTATGGCGACGGGCAGGTAACGCTGCGTTCGGATGGTTGAGCGAGCAGTGATATTTAACGAGTTTTGCGGGAGCGCACGATGAGCAACCTTGTAAGAATGAGCAAAGAGAACGATGTCGCGGTTATCACCATCGACAACCCACCAGTCAACGCCCTGAGTCCGGGAGTATCGGAAGGGATCTCGGCAGCGATCGATGAAATAAATAGTGATCCAGCCGCCAAAGCAGCGGTCGTAATCGGCGGAGGCCGCACTTTCGTCGCCGGCGCCGACATCAAGGAATTCGGCAAGATGACCTCGGGCGGTCCGCGCCGAAGCCTGCTTCCTTTGCTTCTGCGCATTGAGGACAGCAGCAAGCCGATAGTAATGGCGATTCATGGCCAGGCGTTTGGCGGCGGACTGGAACTAGCCATGGCCGGCCATTACCGCGTGGCGTCGTCAACCGCGCAGGTCGGTCAGCCGGAAGTGAAACTGGGTATTATTCCCGGAGCTGGCGGAACGCAACGTCTGCCACTCTTGGTGGGCGTCGCCAAGGCAGTGGAGATGTGCAGCGAAGGTAAGCCGGTTTCCGCGCGTGAGGCTGCCGCTCTCGGACTGATTGACCGGCTGATCGAGGATGACCTGCTCAGAGGAGCGGTGGCCTTTGCGCGCGAAGTCGCCGGCAAGCCCGCGCCGAAAACGCGGGAACGCGCGGAAAAGTTGGGAGCGCCCGCCGAGAACGCCGCGATTATCGCGACCGCGCGCGATGCGGCACGCAAGAAGCAGCGCGGACTGAAAGCTCCCATGGCGGCGATCGATGCGGTAGAGGCATCGACGAAACTTCCATTCGAGGAAGGTTGCCAGGCCGAGGCGAAGCTTTTCACCGAATGCCTTTTCTCCGATCAGTCGAAGGCGCTCATCCACGTTTTCTTTGGCGAACGCGAGGTGGCGAAGATTCCCGACGTGCCGAAAGATACCCCGGTGCTGCCTGTGAACCGTGTGGCGGTCGTCGGCTCCGGAACGATGGGTGGAGGGATCGCGATGGTGTTTGCCAACGCGGGCATTCCAGTGTTGCTGAAAGATGTGGATGAGGCAGCGCTCGATTTGGGCATGGGAAAAATCCGCAAGAACTACGCCAGTTCGGTGCAGCGCGGGCGTTTTACTCAGGCTTTCGTGGATGAACGTCTGCAACTGATCACGCCGGTGCTTTCCTACGATGCATTCTCAGGCGTAGACATGGTGGTGGAAGCTGTCTTCGAAGGCATGGCGCTGAAGAAGAGCGTATTTGCAGATCTCGACCGGATTTGCCGGCCAGGCGCGATTCTGGCGAGCAACACCTCAACCCTGAATATCGATGAAATCGCCGCAGCCACGTCACGGCCGGAGGCGGTGATCGGAACTCACTTCTTCAGCCCCGCCAACGTCATGCGGCTGCTCGAAATTGTGCGCGGAAAAAAGTCGAGCAAAGAAGTGATTGCCACCTGCATGCAACTTTCCAAGAAGCTGGGCAAGATCGGCGTGTTGGTAGGAAACTGCCGCGGTTTCGTTGGCAACCGCATGTTCGGACCGTATCGGCGGGAAGCGCAGTTTTTGGTCGAAGAGGGCGCGGACGTAGCAACGATAGATCAGGCCCTCGTCGAATTCGGCAACGCCATGGGTCCGCTGGCCACGGGCGATCTGGCGGGGCTAGATGTCGGCTGGCGCATTCGCAAGGAGTACCGCCATCTGGAAAAGCCCGGCGTTCGCCAGCCCTTCGCCGAGGACCGTCTTTGTGAGATGGGTCGGTATGGGCAGAAAACGATGAAGGGATGGTACCAGTACGACGAGAACCGTCGGGCCAGCGCGGATTCCGACGTTACCGCTCTTGTGCGGAAGTGGAGCGCGGAGGCGGGAATCCCGCAGCGGCAGATTTCCGCACAAGAGATCGTCGATCGTTGCATCTATGCGCTGGTGAACGAGGGAGCGCGGATTCTCGAAGAAGGATACGCGCTGCGGGCCGTCGACATCGACATCATCTATCTCAACGGCTACGGATTCCCCGCCTATCGCGGTGGCCCGATGTGGCATGCCGACACGGTGGGATTGGCGAAGGTGTATCAGCGCATTTGCGAATTTCACCAGCAGCACGGAGAACTCTGGGCGCCGGCTCCTCTGCTGAAGCGTCTGGCGGAAACCGGGAAGACGTTTGCCGACTTCGACAAGCAGCAGGTCGCGGCCGCGTAGGGTTTCGAACTGCTGGAGACAACGTGAGCCACATCACTCTAGTACGCCATGGGCAAGCGTCTTTTCTGGAGCCGGACTATGACAAACTCTGCGCCAATGGCGAGACCCAATCCAGGTTGCTGGGGGAGTATTGGGCGCGGCGAGGCGTGGTTCTCAGCGGAGTCTACTCGGGCCCGCGTGTCCGGCAACTGGAGACCTCCCGTATCGTGGCCGAAGCCTATCGCCGCGCCGGTATTGATTTCCCAGAGACGGTGGTCGTGAGCGAATTCGACGAATATCCAGCCGAGGCGGTGCTGCGGGAATGCCTTCCGCAACTGCTGCAAAGCAACGCCGAGATCAGGGAATTGCGCCGCGCGTATCAGAAGTCGAGCGAGGTCGCGGGCTCCCCCCATAGCCTTGACCGGCGCACGACATTTCAGAGGCTGTTTGAGACGGTGATTGGCAAGTGGGTGGCAGGAGAAGTTACTGCGGACGGCATTGAATCCTGGCACGAGTTCTGTTCGCGGGTGGAGCGGGGGCTCGCTCGAATTGTGCGCGACACCCCGCCGGCAGCGAGCGCGGCGGTCTTCACATCGGCGGGGCCGATTGGCGCTGCAATGCGCCGAGCCTTGCATTTGTCGGCCGAGGATACGTTGCAACTGACCTGGATATCACGCAACGCTTCGTTCACCAGCTTTCTGGCTTCAGGCGAACGATTCACGTTGAGCACTTTCAATGCGCACCCGCACCTCGACGGTGACGGGTTGCTGACGTATCGATAGCGGATACGGAATGGCGAATATGGTGGCGCTTTGCGATCAAGCCGGAACGGTGAGAGCGGGCGAAGAGCTGGATCTCGCCCGGCTGCGGCCGTTTCTGCAGCAGCATTTCGGCGACAGCGGAGCGCTTTCGGTCGAACAATTTCCTAGCGGCCACTCTAATCTGACGTATCTGGTGCGACTGGGCGCCAGAGAATTCGTGTTGCGACGTCCGCCCTTTGGCAGCAAGGTTCGCTCGGCGCATGACATGTCGCGTGAGTATCGCGTGCTGTCGAAGTTACACGCCGCCTATCCCCTCGCGCCCAAGGCGCTTCTCTTTTGCGACGACCTGTCGATTCTCGATGCGCCTTTCTACCTGATGGAGCCGATTCGCGGAATGATCCTGCGCCGCGATCCTCCGCCGGGCGTGCCGTTTCATCCACAGATGGCGCGGCGGCTCAGCGAGGTGTTTCTCGATAACCTCGCACGCCTGCACGGCCTCGATTACGCCGCCGTTGGCTTAGGTGATCTGGGTAAACCGCAAGGCTATCTCGAACGCCAGGTCAAAGGATGGATCGAGCGCTATCACAACTCGAAAACGCACGACCTGCCAGAGGTCGAGCGCATTTCCGCGTGGCTCATGGAACAAATGCCGGCCAGCCATGAAACGGCACTGATCCACAACGACTACAAGTACGACAACATCGTGCTCGATCCCAGCAATCCGACAAAGATCGTTGGCGTTCTGGATTGGGAGATGTGCACGCTGGGAGACCCCCTGACGGATCTGGGAACGGCGCTTGCCTACTGGGCTGATCCGGACGATCCGGAAGATCTCCAGGAAATTCGCAGTGCGCCCACTACGCTACCGGGCACGCTGACGCGGGCGCAACTCGTCGAGCGCTACGCGGCAAAGACCAGACGCGATCCTGTCAACATGGTTTTCTATCTGGCGTTTGCTCGCTTCAAAGTTGCCGTCATCATCCAGCAGATTTATTTCCGGTACGCGCAAGGGTTGACACAGGACACACGCTTCGCGGAACTGCCCGAAAGAATCCACGCCTTGCTGCGCGCTTCATGGCTTTGCGCGGAGAGTGGAACGATATGAGTGAGCATTGGCTGCAAGCCTCACCGCGGATAATACCGAATCAGCCATTCCGCGACGCAACAGGGCTTGCTCGAAGACTCGCTCTCAATATGGATATGGAAAGTAGCATCCACAAATTCGGGAGACTGTTTCACCGCAGCCAAAATGACGCGAGCGCGAACCTTCGAACCGGCGCGAACGGCCGCGGGAAAACGTACCTTGTTCAGTCCGTAGTTGACAGTCATGGCGACGCCCGAGCGAATATGGATCGCCTGTTTCAGAAAGTGGGCAAGCAGCGAAAGAGTCAGAAAGCCGTGAGCAATGGCGCCCCCGAAGTGCGATTCGCGCTTGGCGCGTTCCGGATCGACGTGAATCCACTGGCGGTCCTCGGTGGTATCGGCAAATTTATGAATGCGATCCTGCGTGATGACGAGCCAGTCGCTCGCGGGGAATTCGCGGCCTTCCGACTCTTTCAAAGAATTCAGATTCTCAATCCCAAAAGGTGGCATAGGAGCTTTCCATGACGACATTAACAGACATTCCGAGCAAAGCGGCAAGGGGAACCGGATTTCTGATGCAAGACTCGACGCCCCAGGACATTTTCACGCCGGAGGATCTGACTGAGGAGCATCTCGCTGTCGGTCACATGGTGGATGAATTCTGGACCAACGAAGTGGAGCCGAATCTACCGGCGATCCGCGAAAAGAAACCGGGACTCGCCCTGAGCGTGCTACGCAAATCGGTGGATCTAGGCCTGACCGCGATGACGATCCCGGAAGAATATGGCGGAATGGCCATGGATCTGCCGTCGCTGATGGTGACCGCCGAGCGTTTGGGCCGCGACGGCTCTTACGGAGGCTGGCACTCGGCGCACACCGGCATCGGCACGCTGCCGCTCGTCTATTTTGGAAACGACCAGCAGAAAAGAAAATATCTGCCCAAGCTGGCAAAAGTCGAGATGCTCGCGGCCTACGCGCTCACCGAGCCTCTAGCGGGATCGGATGCGCTGGCGGCGCGAACCCGAGCCGATCTCGCGCCCGATGGAAAACACTACATGCTGAACGGCCAGAAAATGTGGATCACCAACGGCGGCGCGGCCGATCTGTTCACGGTGTTTGCCAAAGTGGGAGGAGAAAAGTTCACCGCATTTCTGGTCGAACGAAATTTTCCCGGCGTGAGCAGCGGGGCGGAAGAACACAAGATGGGAATCACGGGAAGTTCCACCACCGCCGTGTATCTCGACAACGTTCCGGTGCCAGTGGAGAACGTGTTGGGCGAAATCGGCCGCGGGCACGTGATCGCATTCAACATCCTGAACGTGGGGCGGTTAAAACTGGGCCCGGCCAGCGTCGGCGCGGCGAAAAACGTGCTTGCAATTTGCCTGAAGTATGCCAAGCAGCGCAAAGCATTCGGTTCGACGATTTCCGAGTTCGGCGCGATTCAACACAAGCTGGCGGAAATGGCGATCCGGATTTTTGCGGCGGAGTCGATGACCTGGCGCGTAGTTGGACTGATTGAAAATCAAATGCACGGTGCGGGTTCAGCTTCGGCTGACAGTTCCCAAGAACTGAAGGCTATCGAGGAGTTTGCCGCCGAGTGCTCGATGATCAAGGTCTACGCTTCAGAAATGCTGGACTATGTGGTCGATGAAGGCGTGCAGATTCACGGAGGTTATGGATACCATCAGGACTACGCGGTGGAGCGCGCCTATCGCGACGCGCGCATCAACCGACTGTTTGAGGGAACCAGCGAGATTAACCGGCTAGTGATCACCGGCATGCCGTTGAAGCGTGCGGCCCGCGGACTTCTGCCTCTGTTCGAAGCTGCCCGCGCCGTGCTGCAGGAGACGGACGAGTCCAAGTCAAAGTCGGAAGACGCGGAACTGAGCCTCGTCCAGAATGCGAAAAAGATCGCGCTGCTCACGCTGGGAATCGCGCACGAGAAATATGGCGCGCGGTTGGAACAGCAGCAGGAGATCATCATGAATCTGTCCGACATCATCATGGAAGTGTTTGCCATGGAGTCGAGCCTGCTGCGCAGCCGCAAACTGGCGGCGGGCGGTGGTGGAGCAAACGCCGTTGATGCCTGCGCGGTGTACTTGCGCGATGCCATCGCTCGCATCGAGCTCTCGTCGAGAACCGTGCTGAGCGCCTGCGCTCAAGGCGACGAACTGCGGCGAAATCATTCTCGTCTGCGCGAGTATGCAAGCTTCGATCCGGTAAATACAATCGCATTGCGCCGTCAGATTGCAGTGCGGCTGCTGGCGAACGAGCGCTATACGGTCTGAGCGATAGATCGGCAATGAAGGAGACACCATGGCAATCACCAATCACAGGTTTCTTCTGGCGGCGCGTCCAGTAGGAATGCCGAAGAGCAGCGACTGGACCTACGCGGAAGAACCGGTCGCCGAGCCGAAGGCAGGCGAACTGCTCGTACGCGTCCTGTACATCTCGCTCGATCCGGCGATGCGCATCTGGATCAACGACGTGCGATCTTACATGCCGCCGGTGGGCATCGGAGAAGTGATGCGGGCTCTTGGCGTGGGAATCGTTACCGCGTCACGCAATCCGCACTTCACAGTGGGCGATCACGTTTCCGGATTGTTCGGCGTGCAGGAGTACGCGCTCACCGACGGGCGGGGAGTGACCAAGATTGACCCGAGAATTGCTCCCTTGCCCACATATCTCAGTGTGCTCGGCATGACGGGGATGACCGCTTATTTCGGACTCCTCGACACGGGGCAACCGAAGACCGGCGAGACGGTGGTGGTCTCGGCCGCAGCGGGAGCCGTGGGCGCAGTGGTGGGGCAGATCGCAAAGATCAAGGGCTGCAGAGTTGTAGGCATCGCAGGAGGAGCCGAGAAGTGCCGCTACATTGTCCATGAACTGGGATTCGATGCAGCCATCGATTACAAGTCAGAAGACGTGAGCCGGTCTCTGCGGAAACATTGCCCGGAAGGCATTGACGTCTATTTTGATAACGTGGGCGGCGCGATTCTTGATGCGGCGCTGGCGCAACTCCGAATGCATGCCCGCGTTGTGATCTGCGGCGCGATCTCGCAATACAACAATACCGGGCCGATCACGGGCCCCAGCAACTACCTGTCGCTGCTATCGAACCGCGCCACTATGAAAGGCACGCTGGTGTTGGACTACGTCGATCGTTACCCGCAAGCCGGAGCGGAAATGGCGGGATGGATGGCAGCGGGCAAGCTCAAGTCGCGCGAGGACATTGTCGAAGGACTCGCAACGTTCCCTGAAACTCTGCTCAAGCTCTTCAAGAGCGAGAACACGGGGAAACTGATGCTGAAAGTGAGCTAGAGTCTGGGTAGAGACGCGGTCGCCACGCCTTCGCGCTGGAAGGTCGGATGCTTGATAAAAGGCAATCGTTGATTTTCTTTCCTCCGATTCCTGGGGGAGAACCCAGTTAGGAAATAGGGGGGCGTGATCGAACGGCGCGGCCAAGCGCATCGTTAGCCGACATTCCCGGCAAGCATACATCATCATCAAAATAATTCATTTGATGAATTGGGCGAACGCGGATACGCTCGCGCCCATTAAGAAGAAGCAGCGCTCTGAAACCAAGGTGCGAGGGAAGTGGTTCGCTCTCATTCGGCAGATCTGAAAATCAGAGGAAAGTTTACGCGAAGAGAATTCCGACCGGAAAAACGCTGGGGCGGAAGAGAACGGCTCGCGGCTGGCAGGCGAGCGGGGACTTCTTGTGGTTGTGACTCAGACAAGTTTGAGGTTGGGGGGAATATGGCTTTCGAACCGAGCAGTTTGATGGGTCGTCTAGTTACCGCGATGAAATCACTCGCAGGTGTTCTGATGTGCTTCCTGTTCGCAACCGCGATGGCGCACGCACAGGGCGTGGGCACGTCGGGAGAGATCACCGGAACGGTAGTCGACTCCGCCGGCGGCGTTGTGGTCAAAGCAACGATCAACGTAGTGGATTCGCAGACCGGCCTGAAGCGCACGGCCACCACGAATGACACCGGCCAGTTCCGGGTAACGGGGCTAGCGCCGGCGACCTACGATATCAGTGCGGAAATGGCGGGCTTTGCCACAGCGATTCGAAAAAGTGTCACGGTGGCCATCGGGCAGACAGTCGTCTCCGATTTCAAGCTGAATCCCTCGCAAGTGGCTACAGTGATCGAGGTGACCGACCAGCCGCCGGTGGTGGAAACGGAACGAAGCAGCCAAGCCGACACGATCACTCAGCAGTACGTGGCCGACTTGCCTATTGATCGCCGCGATTACCTTACGTTTACTTTGCTCGCGCCGGGTGTCTCGGACTCCACTCGGCTCGCGGGAGATCAGGATTTCAGAGTTAAGCAAACACCGCAAAGTGGGCTGTCTTTCTACGGCAGCAATGGCCGCGGCAACAGCATCACGGTCGACGGTGGTGAAACCTCAGGCGATAGCGGCGGCGTACGCCTGACCGTAAGCCAGGACGATGTACAGGAATTTCAGATCAATCGCAGCAACTACGGCGCCGACCTGGGGGCTGCCTCCGGCGCGTCGATCAACATCGTAACCAAGTCCGGCACCAACAATGCGCATGGCACGGTCTATGGTTTTTTCCGCAACGATGCCATGGATGCCCGCGACCCATTTGCTTTCAGTTCCGCCCTCGCACCCGACCCGACCTTCTCGAATTTCAATACCACTTCGTCCGGCGAGCCCATCAAGAATTCGCTCAGCCGCCAGCAGTACGGCGGCGCCATCGGCTTCCCCATCCAGAAAGACAAAACCTTCTTCTTTGCTTCCTTCGAAGGCCTGCGGCAGAACTCGCAGAATTCAGTTCCCCTTCTGACGGAAAGTTCGATCTTCGCCGGTCCCTCGGCGACCGCAACCTCGAATCCCTTTCCGCAGAGTGATCCAAGGTATGCGCAACAGGCGATTGTTACCGCCCTGGCCCAGTCAACAAACCCGAGCGTGCCTTGCATCAATGGTCTCCCTAATGTGCCAGCACCGCTTTGCGCTGGCTATCTCCAGGCCGCCCTCTCGGTCGCTCCCAACCAGGGTCTGACCCCGATTCAGCCAGGGTTGAATGACTTTCTCATAAGCCAGTTTGAAAACGAGGGTGGAGTTTTTCCTTACGACACGCGGCAATACCTGGCGTCGACCCGCCTCGATCACCGCTTTGATGCGAACAACGAGATTGCTCTGACCTACCGGTATGGTCACGACCTCGAAGAATCGCCCGATGTGCAGTCGCTGACCGCTTTTTCGGCCGGAAGTGCGATTCACGATTACGATAGCGATCTGCAGTTTGCCTGGTATCACCAGTTGAGTACAACCGCCCAGAACGAGGCCCGGGTGCAGTGGGATTACTACAGCTTCAATGTGATTCCGAACGCGGCGGCGCAGGCGGGACTCCAGATTCCAGGCTTTATCAACAACATAGGAACGAACATTTTTCTGCCCGACATCACCATCCTGCGCCGCTACGAATTCGCGGACAATTTCTCCCTGATCCGCGGCCATCACGCCTTCAAGTTCGGAGCCTACGAACTGATCCGGGGCAATCACACCGAGTCCCATACTTTTTTCCCCGGGCGCTGGGTCTTCGGCCCGCTTCCCGGAGAAGCGCTCAGCCCGTGCTTCGCTCCAGTCTTCCCCCCAGCCACCACCAACCCCTGCGGATTGTCTACAGCAGGCGCCAACCTCAACTCGTTGCAAGGCGCTTCGTTGGGCGAGCCTGAGATTTACCAGCAGGGTTTCGGAAATCCGACAATGGCGGATTACAACCGGCCTCTCACCGGACTCTACGCACAGGATTCCTGGAAGATTACGCCG
>JBAWFQ010000138.1:0-16178 GCA_049592035.1 Terriglobales bacterium | reverse complement strand
GGGCAAGCCCCGTCTCTAAAGACAGAAGAAGATACAAGAGTAAAGCGGAACCCGCCCTTATCCATGAATCAAAAAGAGCTGAAAGAACTCATCGAGTTCTTAATCGAAAAGGACATCGCCGAATTTGAATTGGAACGTGGCGATGTCAAAGTGAAGATCAAGCGCGCCTCCGAGCCATCGCCCGTGGCGCCCGAATCTCGCTACATTGCAGTTCAATCCGCGCCGATTTCTGTTCCTATGCCGGTGCCGGCTGCCGCGCCCGCTTCGGGACGAGTTGATTTGCCGGCGGGCGGGGCCGCCCCTGCGCCTGACGAAGGCTTGCACCTTGTACGGTCGCCGATCGTGGGCACTTTTTATGAATCGCCGTCGCCTGGGTCTCCGCCGTTTGTGAAAGTCGGCGATACGCTCGAAGT
The DNA here is from genome assembly GCA_049592035.1 of Terriglobales bacterium. Taxonomy (GTDB): domain Bacteria; phylum Acidobacteriota; class Terriglobia; order Terriglobales; family Acidobacteriaceae; genus Acidiflorens. The sequence continues at coordinate 15,765 of JBAWFQ010000138.1, read as the reverse complement.
GGGCCAGGTTTTGTGCATAGTGGAAGCGATGAAGCTGATGAACGAAATCGAATGCGACGTGGCGGGAGAGTTGGTCAAAAAGCTCGTCGCCAACGGTCAACCCATTGAGTACGGCCAGGAACTGTTCGCCGTGCGGCCAACCAAATGAGATCGGGTCATCGGGTGATCCGGCCATCGGGTGATCGAAAAACGGGGCGGTGCTCTTAGATGACCCGATGGCCCGATCATCCGATGACCCGATTCTCCGGAATTCAAAGAAAATCCTAATGTTTAAGAAGATTCTGGTAGCAAATCGCGGCGAGATTGCGCTGCGCGTCATTTGCGCATGCAAGGAACTCGGCATCCGCGCGGTTGCAATCTACAGCGAGGCCGACCGGCATTCGCTGCATGTGCGCTTTGCCGATGAGGCGATTTGCATCGGGCCGCCGCAACTGGCGCTGAGTTATCTCAACGTTCCGGCGGTGATCAGCGCGGCCGAGATCGCCAACGTGGACGCGATTCATCCCGGATATGGCCTGCTTTCGGAAAACGCCAACTTCGCCGAGGTCTGCGAAGCCTGTCACATTAAGTTTATCGGGCCGACTCCGGATGTAATTCGGCTGATGGGCGAAAAAGAGAAAGCCCGCGCCGCCATGAAACAGCACGGCGTGCCAATTCTTCCCGGCTCGGACGGCGTGGTTGCTTCGGCGGAAGAGGCGTGCGAGTGGGCGCAGAAGGTGGAGTTTCCGGTCATCCTGAAAGCCACGGCGGGCGGCGGCGGGCGCGGCATGCGCATTGTGCGCAATGAAGACGAATTGCCTGCGCTCTATCGCCAGGCGCAGTCGGAGGCCGCGGCCGCTTTCGGCAACGGCGATCTTTACCTGGAGAAGTATGTGGAAAACCCGCGCCACATCGAGTTCCAGGTGCTGGCCGACGAACACGGCAACGTGGTCAGCCTGGGAGAACGCGAGTGCTCGATTCAGCGGCGCCATCAGAAGCTGCTCGAAGAATCGCCGTCGGTGCGCATGACGCCCGAGCTGCGCAAGGAAATCGGCGACGTGATCAGCAAAACGCTGAGCGAGGTTGGCTATCACAATGCCGGCACTATCGAGTTCCTCATGGACCAGAAGCGACGGCTTTATTTCATCGAGATGAACACGCGCATCCAGGTGGAGCATCCGGTCACGGAAATGGTTACGGACGTGGATCTGGTGAAGAGCCAGATCATGATTGCCGCGGGCGAAAAGCTGAGCGACGTGTTGCAAGGACCGATTGTGCATCGCGGACACGCGATTGAGTGCCGCATCAATGCCGAGCATCCGGAGAAGTTCACGCCCTCGGCGGGGAAGATCACGACGTTCAATCCTCCGGGAGGGACGGGCGTGCGCATCGATACGGCGGCGTATGCGGAAGGCACGATACCTCCTTATTATGATTCGCTGATTGCGAAGCTGGTGGTGCGCGGCAAGGATCGCAGCGAAGCGATCTCGCGCATGAGCCGCGCGCTCGGCATGTTTATCGTGGAAGGAATCTACACGACGATTCCGCTGCACCGGCGGATTCTGGCCGATCCGGATTTTCGCGCGGGCGATTTCGATACGGGGTTTATCGAGAGATTTCTGGCGAAGGGGAAGTAGGATTGTTGATGACGTCGCGCGATTTTTCGGCAGTTGTCGGCGCGGGATGTAGCAGAGAGCCCAAAGCTTCTAGTTTTGACTGTCCGCCGCGGTGCCGTTCCCGGTTTTCCCTAAGATATCTTTAAACCATCCCGCCAGACATAGAGAGATGAATATGCCTATAAACGCTCCGGTCAAAAATCCTCAAACATAAAGTATATGCGGGCTGCCCGCGTTGCCCGTAGCGCTTCCGGGCGAAACAGACCTAGCCCTCCAAGTGAGATTGCTACCGCCCCTAAGAGAACTTGACCTTGGTGGCGCCAATCCCGGAAGATGGCGCTTCCTTTCCGTAGGGCGCCCACTAAGAGCCATAGACCTCCCAAAACCCCTATGTAATAACCAATGTTTCCCATCTTCCTCCCTCCTTGGCAGAGCGCGTCACCTGACTCCATTGTTCCTTCTAGAAGTCATCAAGTCCTCTCATCGCCATAACGATTTGAATTCACGGCCCCATCCGTCATCCGCATTATATGCGCCAGCAAGGAGGACGTAGGCCGCGGTGCTGACGACTTGCTCGGGAACGCATAGACTACGAATACACAATGCTCCTTCCTCGCCTATACCCCATCCTCGACGCTGGCTGTTTCCCCAACGCCAATGCCATGTTCACTGCCGCCGAGGAACTTGCCGCCGCTGGCTGCACGCTGCTGCAGTACCGCCAATAATGCACCAAATTGGTGTATAATGATGTCATGCCGGTGACCAAGCACGTCCGACGGAGCGTGTCGCTCCCCGCTCCCATTGCCAAACAAGTAGATCGTCTGGCCAAAAGCCAGCGCCTGAGCGATAATCGCGTTCTGCTCGAACTCATCGAGCTGGGCATCGAAGCGCGGAAACAGAGGGAGAAGGCGTTCTTCGAGTTGGCCCAACGCTTCCGAAACGCAGATGATCCCGAAGAAGCGAAGCAGTTAGGCGACCAGTTGGGCCGCCTGGTTTTCGGTGAGTAATGCCGCAAATTGAAAGCTGGCCGCGAATTCCCGCCCCCATCCGCAATCATCTGATCGAGCGCATGCGCGACCGCAACATAGACCTTGACGATCTCGACCAACTGCGGGTCTGGTTGGAGACCAAGCCGAATGTACCCGCAGGGCCGCGGTACAAGGATTTCGGTTCCTTCAAACTATGCGGTGAGGGCAAGTATCCCAAAACCTTTCTTCTTACGGGCCAGATTGCCACCGGCGAAAAGCTTTAACAATTAGGAACCGGATATACCATAATCAACCAGTACACACTTCCAAGATGCTCCTTCCACGCCTATACTCCATTCTCGACGCCGGCTGTTTCCCCGACGCTGCTGCCATGTTCGCCGCGGCCGAGGAACTTGCCGCTGCTGGCTGCACGCTGCTGCAGTATCGCAACAAGTCTGGAAGCGCCCGCCACATGCTTGATGAAGCTCGGGAACTCAGGGCGCGCCTCAGACCGAACGTAATTCTCATCATGAACGACCGTGCCGACCTGTGCCTGGCGGCCGGTTTCGACGGGCTGCATGTTGGGCAGGATGATCTTTCTCCCGAGGCGGCTCGGTCGATCATTGGATCAACTCGCTGGCTCGGAGTATCCACGCACAATCCCGAGCAACTCGCCGGCGCGGATCGAACCTCCGCCAACTACCTTGCCATTGGCCCCGTCTTTGCGACTAGCAGCAAGGCCAATCCCGATCCGGTTGTGGGACTCGACGGCGTCCGCCGGGCACGGGAACTGACGCGCAAGCCGCTGGTGGCAATCGGCGGTGTTACGCGCGCCAACGCGCGTTCCGTCATCGATGCGGGCGCCGATGTGGTCGCGGTGATATCCGACTTGATACGGGATCCCCGCAAATCGGCTGAGGAATTTTTCCGGGTTCTGGGGTAAAGTTGGAAAGCGCTTGCGGTTAGAGATGGCTGCCGAGCTTCGCTCGGCATGGACGGCCGAGGGCGGCCGTCCCTACACAATCGCTTCTCAGCAAGCCTTTAGGAGGTTCGTGAGCGCGAAGGTTCCACCGATAGTTCCCGCTTCTAACATCAGCGATTGGGAGCGGCACACCCATCAGGATAAAGAGCTCGTTAAAGGCCTCGGCCTGACCAGCGCGACCATGCTGGTGATGGGGTCGATGATCGGGTCGGGCATCTTTATTGTGTCCGCCGAAATTTCTCGCGAGGTCGCTTCGCCCGCGCTGTTGATTGGCGCGTGGCTTATCACTGGCTTTCTGACGATTGTCGGCGCGCTTACCTATGGCGAACTGGCGGCCATGATGCCGCGGGCGGGCGGGCAATACGTTTACTTGCGCGAATCACTGGGCCCGCTCTGGGGATTTCTCTACGGCTGGACTCTGTTTCTGGTGATTCAGACGGGCACGATCGCCGCCGTGGGCGTCGCCGTTGGCAAATTCCTTGGAATCTTCTGGCCGGCGATTTCTTCGAGTCATTGGATCATCCACCTGTGGAAGGTGCCGAAGTTTGCGGTCGGCCCCATGATGCTCGGCGGCATGGATGTTGGGCTGAACACGCAGAATCTCATCGCCATCCTGGTGGTGATCGTGCTTTCGATCATCAATATTTTTGGCGTGAAGACTGGCGCTTTCATCCAGAATATTTTCACCACCGCGAAAGTTTCGGCGCTGCTTGGGTTGGTCGTCTTTGGAGTATTTCTGGGGCGGAACGCGCAGGCGATAGCCGCAAATTTCGGCGCAAACTTCTGGAAAAACTCCGGCCTGGGTGTTCTGCACGACGTTGGCATGGGCTCCGGCGGAGCGGTACTGGTGTCGACCCTCACCGTGCTGGCGATTGCTCAGGTTGGGTCGCTGTTTTCCGCCGATGCCTGGAACAACGTTACCTTCACGGCCGGCGAGGTGAAGAACCCCAGCCGCAATCTTCCGTTGTCGCTGGCCCTCGGTACGGGCGTAGTGATCGCGCTCTATATCGCATGCAACTTTATTTACTTAAGCGCTCTGCCGCTGGTGGGCATTCCCACCGGAACCACACTGATTGAGCGCGGCATCCAGTACGCGCGCGAAGATCGCGTCGCTACCGCGGTCATGACGCAGATGTTCGGATCGATTGGCGGATCGCTCATGGCTGTCGCCATCATGATTTCAGGATTTGGCTGTTGCAATGGCTTGATTCTCTCCGGAGCGCGCGTCTACTACGCCATGGCAAAGGATGGGTTGTTCTTTAAAAGCGTTGCGCGGCTGCATCCTGGCTACAAGACGCCGGCCATTTCTCTGATGGTGCAGATGGTTTGGACTTGCGTGCTCTGCATCTACGGCAGTTACGGCCAGCTCCTCGACTACATTATTTTTGCGGTGCTGGTTTTTTACGTGCTCACCATCTTCGGATTGTTCGTCTTGCGCCGCACTCATCCCGAGGCCGAGCGTCCGTACAAGGCCATTGGATACCCGATTTTGCCTGCCATCTATATTGTGATGGCTTTGTTTATTGACGTAGTGCTGTTACGCTACAAACCGCAATACACGTGGCCGGGATTGTTTATCGTGCTGCTGGGCATTCCCGTGTACTACATCTGGCGGCCGCGAACGGAGACGACTTAGATTTAGCTTCCTTAGTTTTGACAGCGGGTTGAACTGACAGGAGAGACGCAACTGATGACTGACCTCTTTGCGAAAAAGCCGCTTGAGCTTCTGCTGCGCGAAGCCCAGGAAACAGGCTCGCATAGTTTGAAACGCACGCTGGGCGTATTCCAATTAACAGCGCTGGGTGTCGGCGCTGTGATTGGGGCCGGGATTTTCGTCATGTCTGGACTCGGCGCGCACTATGCCGGACCGGGGCTGATGCTCTCTTTCGTGCTCTCGGGCTTGGGTTGCACGTTCGCGGCGCTGTGCTACGCGGAGTTTGCGGCCATGATCCCGCTGGCGGGCAGCGCTTATACCTATGCCTACGCTACGCTGGGCGAAATTATTGCGTGGATTATCGGGTGGGACCTCACGCTCGAATACGCCATGGGCGCCAGCACCGTGTCCTCTGGTTGGTCAAATCACTTTATCGAACTGCTTAATATTTTTCATGTGCGGATGCCGCTGTGGCTGGCGTATGACCACTGGACGGGACTTCACACGGCGGAAGACATCGTGGCTCGCCAGATGGCACTGGCCGCCGATCCCACGCTGGTGACCGGCACCCAGCCTTTTCTGCAAGCGAAGCTGGCGGTGATGGCCGCGCAATCGCCAGAGTTGTCTCAGCGAGCTCACGCACTATTGAACGCGCCGCATCTCTTTGGATATGAAATCGGTGTCAATGTGCCCGCCTTCTTGATCGCTTTGATAATCACGGCGATCCTTGTTGTAGGCATCAAGGAGAGCGCCCGCTTTAACGCCACCATCGTCACCATCAAGGTCGGAGTTGTGCTTTTTGTGATCGGGCTCGGTATCCACTACATCAGCGCCGCCAACTGGGGCACGGACTGGGCCAGTTTTGCGCCTTTCGGATTCTCTGGAATCGGGGCCGGAGCAGCTTACATCTTCTTCGCCTATATCGGATTCGACGCCGTTTCGACCACTGCGCAGGAGGCGAAGAATCCGCAGCGCGACCTTCCCATTGGGATCATTGCCTCGCTGCTGATCTGCACCGTCCTGTATATTGCGGTGTCGGCGGTTCTGACAGGAATGGTGCCTTGGCGCGATATCAACATCGAAGCTCCAGTTGCGCGCGCCTTCCTGGACCGCGGTCTGGTAGGAGCATCCGACATCATTACGCTCGGAGCGTTGGCCGGTCTTACGAGCGTGATGCTGGTCATGCTTCTGGGGCAGACGCGAGTCTTGTATTCGATGGCCAACGACGGCCTTTTGCCCAAGAAATTCTTCGCCGATATTCACGAGCGCTTCCGCACACCATGGAAGAACACCATGCTCGTAGGCATGCTGGCGGCGATTGTGGGCAGCCTGACGCCCATCGAGGATATCGGAAAGATGGTCAATATCGGGACGCTACTGGCGTTCGTGATTGTTTGCATTTCGGTGATGGCCTTGCGTTACACGAACCCGGAGCAGCCTCGACCTTTCCGCACGCCCTGGGTGCCGTTTGTGCCGGTCATGGGCATCCTTTTCAACGGCTACATGATGTACAAACTCGGCTGGATCAACTGGGCGCGATTGATTATCTGGTTGGTGATCGGGTTGGTGGTGTATTTCACGTATAGCCGAAAACACAGCCGCGTCCAGGCCGCACTGGAAGGGCGCAAGACACCTGTGTAGAGACGCGGCTTGCCGCGTCTCACGGCGTGCGGCATTCCGGCGGACGGGCCCGTCGCTCCATCACTCGCTATTTTTCCTGGATTTTCCTGGCGATCGCGGTCACTGCTCTTCGTGGCGAAAATCTTACCGACTGCGCTAATAACCAATTCTTGAATCCTGAAATCACCACGGTTTTTCCAGCCATCATGGCGCGATAACCGTCCTCGGCCACGGTAGCGGCATCCATCGAACCGAACTTCAGCAGGCGCAGGCCGGTGGTGTGCGCGCGCTTGTGGAACTCCGTGGCCGTCGCGCCTGGACAGAGGCAGGTCACGGTGACGCCCGAATCGTGGAGTTCGTTGGCCAGCGCCTCCGAGAAATGTAGCACGTAAGCTTTAGTGGCGTAATAAACGGCCATCAGCGGTCCCGGCTGAAACGCCGCGGTGGACGCTACGTTCAGGATGCGTCCGCTCATTCGCGCGATCATCGCCGGGAGATAGAGCCGCGTGAGGTGAGTGAGAGTGGTTACGTTGAGCTGGATCTGCCGCAAACATTCTTCCAGGTCGCTATCGGCGAACATGCCGTACTGTCCGAAGCCCGCGTTGTTGACCAGCACATCGACCTGAATCCCGGCGCGCGTCGTCTGATCGAGTACATAGGCGGCTGCTCCGGGCTCGGACAGATCGGCAGCCAGAATCAACGAACGGGTGCCATGAGCCTTCTCCAGTTCAGATGCGACTTGGCGCAGCTTATCGGCGCTGCGGGCGACTAGCACCAGGTTGTAGCTTTCGCGCGCGAAGATACGCGACAGTTCCAGTCCGATGCCGAACGAGGCGCCAGTGATCAAAGCAGTTTTGCGGTCGGGCATGGTGCTTCCAGTTTATGACAAAAGGAAAGGCGGGTCCGTAGACCCGCCTCAACGCCGAAAAACGGAACAGCTACCGCGAATCCCAAGTTGCTTTGGCCGCAGGTTACTGCCGAGCTTTGCTCGGCTTGGACGGGCGAGGCGCCCGTCCCTACACGAGCGGATCTAGACCAGCGCCGGTTCCACTTCGTAGATCGAGTGCCACGAGGTTGCGGCTTTCAGTTTGCCGTTGACGTTGTTGATGTTCTTCACGCCCTCGGTTTCCAGCCACTTCCGGAACGCATCGGCTCCGTGTTTCGCGTAGATCGGAATGCCATCTTTCCAGGTGGCGCGTCCGCAGAGCACGCCATTGAACTTCACTCCGGATTCCCCGGCCAGTTCAAGCGTCTCGCTAAACTCCGCGTTGCTCACTCCAGCCGAAAGATAGATGAACGGCTTGCTCGCAACCGCGGCAGCTTTGTGGAACAGGTCGATCGCTTCTTTCTTGCTGTAGGCCTTCGTGCCTCCGAAGGATTTTGTGCCCTCGACAAACTTCATGTTCACCGGCACTTCGACTTTGAGCACGTCGACGCCATAGCGCGGTTTGCTGAACTCGCGCATGCTCTCGGTGACGATGTGCGGTTTCTTCTTCGCGTAGTCGAGTCCCTTCTCGTCCGCTCCTTCTTCGTAGCCGACAAACTCGAGGAAAAATGGAATATCGTTGGCGCGGCACTCGTCGCCAATGCGCTCGACCCAGGCGTGCTTTTTCTCGTTCACGTCCTTGGGATCGTTGGGCGTGTAGTAGAGCAGAATCTTGACGCAGTCGGCGCCCGCTTCTTTTAGTCGGCGCGCGGACCAGTGGTCGAGCAGGTCGGGCAGGCGTCCGGGGCCGGTCTTGTCATAACCGGTCTTTTCATAGGCCAGCAGCAGGCCGGCGTTTTTGGCGCGGCGCTTCGCGGCTGGCAGTCCCCACTCGGGGTCGAGGAGGATGGCGCTGGCGTGCGGGGTCAGCACTTCGCTCACCAGGATTTTGAATTCTTCCATCATGGCGTCAGAAACTGCCGAGCCTTTTTCCTTGGCGAGAGATTTCTGCAAGGAGCCGCGCTGGTCCATGGCGGCAGCCGCGATTACACCGTGTTTATTCGATACAGCGTTCATGCCGGCGAGCTTGCCGGGGGTAAGTTTCATAAATCCTCCTATGAGCGCACTACGACCTGCCATTCTAAACCACGGCCAGAAGAATAAGTATTCACATTAGACTCTTGTCATCCCGAGCGAAGCGAGGGATCTGCAGTTCGCCGCAAAATGCAGATCCCTCGCTTCGCTCAGGCTGACAATTCAAGATGAAACTCCATTTCAGTGCCGCAAAGCAAGTTTTCCCAGCAAAGATTGTTGCCTGGCGATCAGCGACTGAATGCCCTGCCTCGCCAGCGCGATCATTTTGGCCAGTTGTGCGTCGTCGAACACCTGATGCTCGGCGGTGGCTTGCAGTTCGACGATCTTGTTGCCTGCGGTCATGACGAAGTTCATGTCCACGTCGGCGCGCGAGTCTTCTTCGTAGTTCAGATCGAGAAGCACTTCGCCATCGACGACGCCCACGCTGATGGCGGCCACAAAATCCTTGATCGGAGCCGCAGTCAAGGTTCCCGCATCGATCAGGCGCTGCATAGCCAGGCCGAGCGCGACGAATGCGCCGGTAATCGACGCGGTTCGCGTGCCGCCGTCGGCCTGGATCACGTCGCAATCGATCCAGATAGTGCGCTCGCCCAGGCGCTTCAAATCGGCGACCGCGCGCAGCGAGCGTCCGATGAGGCGCTGAATCTCCTGCGTGCGTCCGCTCTGCTTTCCCTTTGCCGATTCGCGCGCGGTACGAGTCAGGGTCGAGCGCGGCAGCATCCCGTACTCGCCGGAAATCCATCCCTTGCCGGAGTTGCGCAGGAACGCGGGCACCGTTTCTTCGACGGATGCGGTGCAGATGACGCGCGTGTTGCCCATCTCGATCAGCGCCGAACCCTCGGCGGTCGAGATGAAGTCGGGAATGATGTTGACGGGGCGGAGTTGGTCGGGAGCGCGATTATCGCTGCGAAAGATCATTGGACTGAAATTCTAACAGTCGACGCGCGGATCAGCTCTCAGCCAGCATATTTGCTTCACGCTCTCCGGCTTACTGGCTGCCTGCCTGCTCAATCGTCAACACATCGAACGACTCGGTCAGGTCCGCGTGTCCGGCTAGCGTGTCGCGGGTTTCGCCCGCCACCAGGATGCGGACGCGGTGAATTCCGGGAACGTTTACGCCGAGAGTTTCCACCAGCGAGTTCACGGTGAGTTGCTCGGGGAGAATGCCGGAGCGGTGCTGGTCGGCGAAGGCAGCGTTGAGATCGATGACGGCCGCTCCCGGAGCGACGAGATAGATGGCGCGGATGTCCGAGGCCGGCGACAGAGGATGGGCAGCGCCGGGCTGCTGGTAGATGCGCAAGAGCGAGCGCAACAACTCTTCGGCGCGCTGCTGGCGTCCTCCGGGCAGGGGAATCTGCGCGGAGCGGGCGCGGAGCAGGCCAGCGGCGTCATCGGCCACGTACAGAGTCACGGTCTCGGTTGGGCCGGAAGCTGGAGGCGCAACCGACAACGCGTTGGCCGATGGAGACTCCATCTGTCCGGCCTGACGCCGCATCTGGCGTAGATAGATTCCCATGGCCACTACCAGCAGCAGCAGCGCAGTTACGCCGATCAGGAGATGGCGCGGGATCATAGTTGCACCCCTGGATCGGGTGATCGGGTCATCGGGTGATCGGGCGATCTGAAGTCAAAAGCCCTTGACCTTCGATCACCAGATGGCCCGATCACCCGATGACCCGATTTGTTTCTCATGGTTGCACTCCGAGACGGTCGCGGACGGAGACGGCTGCATCGGCTATCGCCGAGGCCGCCCGTTGCTGATAATTGGCGGAAGTCAGGTCGGCGATGCCACCGGTTCCGGGCGCCAGTTCGACCGCGACCGCGGGCATGAATACATTGTTTAGCGGGCGCAGGGAAGCGGAAGATCGTTGGGCCGGGAAATCTCTTTTTTGCATTTCGGTGACGATGGCCGCCGACACGACTCGGCTGATGGGCAAAGCGGGCGCCTGGGCTGTATTCCACGCGTGGAATACTCCCTTGCTCTCGCCTTCCACAGGAAGCAGCGCGGTGTAGACGCGCGCGCCGCTGCCCTGCGAGGCCGCGTGCAGGCTGATGTAGATTCCGGCTTGGGCCGTGTTGGCGGCGGAGGCGCGCTGATCCAGGGTCAAACTGGTATCGGCGTCGCGGAGCAACACGACTGCGAAGCCGCGAATCTCGAGTTCGTGGCGCAGCAGGCGCGCGAACCCCAGCGTGACGTCTTTTTCGGCGAGCCTGTCAGTCAAGGCTGCGCCGCGCTCATCGCCTCCGTGCGCGGGATCGACCACGGCGAGAATGCGATGGACATTAGCATTGTTGTTATTGTTATTGCCCCCGGCTTTTGCTGGCGACTGCGCCTGCGCTGGATTCTGTGGTGCATTCGTACCGGCAACTACATTCGGTTTCGCGGGAGCTGGCTGGATGGCCTGAGCCGCCGTTGCAATCGTGATCGTTCTTCTATCGCTGCTGAAGGTTGCCATCAGCGGCTCGGTCGCGGCCACATCTAACTCGGCGTCACCGTTGTTCTCGGAGTAACTGGCGTGGGTGATGATCTGATTGTCAAACGTGATCGACTGGCTTCCCGGGGAGATAACCGGGTCGCGCTTGAAGACCATCTTCAATTTGCCCGGCTCGGTGGAGATGGTTGGGTTCACGGGGCCGGTGAAACTGAGGACCAGCCGCGGCGGGTTGGCGGCATCGAGGCGAAAGCTTGGTTGGATGCCGACTCCGGCGATGAACAGGCGGCGCGCGCTTTCACGGAAGTTGACCGGCGCTCCCAGAAAGCGCGGCAGCAAGGCGCTCAGAGACGCCAGGGGAATCAATCCACGCGAGTTTTCAATCAGAACGGGAGCGGGAAAATCGAAATCGCGGCCGTGGATTTTAGCGCGCGTCTTGCCGGCGACAAACTCGGCATCGATGGCGTTATAGTGAAGTCTCAGCACATGTCCGTTCGATTCTGTACTTACACGGCCTAGCGGCTCCAGCAGTTCGAGCAGGCCGACATAGTCACGGCCAGCGCGTTCCACTACCGGGAGCGTGTAGATGGCAACGGGAGAGTACACGGAAACATGCTTTTCCTCCACGGACGGGGCCGCAGCGGGAGCCGTGGAGAGAAGCGTAAGGCTGGCGAGCAGGATGGGCAAGGTTTGGATCGTCAAAGTCCGGTGGAGAGCCGGGCGTCCCCGCCCGGCTGGACGGGCGGGACGCCCGTCCCTCCACCACGCTTTCCTACTCCAGCGCATAAATCGTGAGACCGCTCAGCAACTTGGGGTAGAAATCGGTGGACTTCTGGGGCAGCACCTGGCCGGCAAAAGCGATGTCGCGAACTTGCTCTATTTTCGCCGGATTCATCAGGAATGCCGCCTGTGCTTTTCCACTTTGTACTTGCGAGAGCGCTTCCGCGGCTTCGCGACAGTAGGTAACGTTTTCCTGATCGCGAATGGCTTCTTCTGAAATTTTCAGCACACCTTCGAGCAGGCACTTGTGCAATTGCACTACGTCGAGCCCCTGCTGTCTTAGGGAGAGCTTTCCGAACACGGGAGTGCCAACGGCCTTTGGCGTATGCAGGAGGAAGGAGCGGCCGGCGGTGACGACGAGCAACGCTGTTCCAGCGCGGCCGGCGTTTTGCAGAATGGCAGTGGCGCGCGGCGCATCGATGCCGGGGTCGACCTCTTCGAGGTTGAAGAATTTCCGCGCGTCCTCCTGAAATCGAGCGGCTGAAAAAGATGGCAGGTCAAACACCAGGCGATGGGTTGGCAGAATGACCAGGCTTGGTTTATCCAAATCTCGACGGTCCAAATCTCGACGGTCCAAATCTCGACGGTCCATGTCGACGAAGGTCATCATCACCGAATCGTAAGCAGTAGGCAGGCCCGCGCCCGTTTCGGCGGCCGCTCTGCGCTCGTTGCGATAGGTTAAGGCCGTCTCGTAACGGTGATGGCCGTCGGCGATGATCAGCTTGCGATCTCGCATCTGTTTGTGCACCGAGGCAATCACCGAGGCATCGGAGATTTTCCAGACGCGGTGCACTACCTCGTACTCGTCGGTGACTTCGATATCGGGAGAAGTTGCGGTCGCCGAATCGAGCAGACCATCCACCTTGCCGTCTCCACTATAGAGCATGAAGATTTGACCGAAGTGGGCACGGGTGGCGCGCAGCAGATCCAGTCGGTCGGCCTTCGGCTTGGCCAGGGTCTGTTCATGGCGGAAAATCACGCCGGCGGAATAGCTTTCGATTCGCCCTAACGCGATAAAGGACCGGCGTTCGGCCTGCTGGCCGGTTCCCGGAACACCTGGCGGGAGCTTGAAAGTCTGTGAATAGCGGTAGAGCGAAGGCGCAGGATCCTGACGCAAAACGCCGGTCTGACGCCAGTTCTGGAACACTGCCGCAGCCCGGGTGTAGACGTTTTCGGCGTTTCCATCCTCGGGCAGGCGCTTGCCGAGAATGATGCGCACCAGGTTATAAGGACTGGCTTGGTAGTAGCGCTCCTGCATAGCAGGGGTAATTTTGTCGTAGGGCTGAGTTACAGCTTGCTGGACGGGCACCTGCTCCGGGTTATAGCGCCAGGCTCGAAAGGGAGAAATAATAGCCATAAAGGGGAACGCAGAATTGTAGCAGGGACGGTGCGGGGCGCGGTCGAATGAAGTGCGGGGCACGATCCACTGAAGCAGTAAGGAGAAAAAGATTCCGCAAATCGGCAAGCCAACCCCAAGCCAACCCTTAGACTGGGCGCCGAATCCAAGGTCACGTCCGAAAAAGTCCAACACTTTTTCAGGATTGTGCTACGATTCGGCTCAGAGGAACTTTGTAGTCGCCTGCTTTTCGGGATGCGGGCGTTTTCCCTTCGCGGCGCGGATAGTGGGGCCTATGTGGTACCGCAAACAGTTCTCGGCTCGTGTCTTCTTCGCAGTACTTCTGGTAGTTGCTGTGTGCAGCGCCCTCCCGGTTTTGGCCCAGACTTCGACTGAGGACGTACACATTCGGCCGCGCATCCAGCCACCGGCTCCCAAGGAACCGGAGATCGATCCGGCACTCAAGACTCACACTAAACCTTTGAAAGCCGGTGTCGACCTGGTTCTTGTGCCAGTCACGATTACCGATCCGTTAAACCGGCTGGTCACCGGCCTGGATCGCGATAACTTCAACGTTTTCGAAGGCAAAGACCTGCAGGAAATCAAGACGTTTTCCAGCGAGGACGCGCCGGTTTCGATCGGCGTGATCTTCGACATGAGCGGGAGCATGGGCAGCAAGATCGACCGCGCCCGCGAGGCAGTGGTCGAGTTTTTCAAGACGGCGAATCCGCAGGACGAGTTCTTCATGATCACCTTCGCCGATAAGCCGGAGGAACTCGCGGACTTCACAAGTTCGGTAGACGATATACAGGGGCGCCTGCTCTACACCGTTCCCAAGGGCCGAACCGCGCTGCTGGACGCCATTTACCTCGGCGTTACGAAAATGCGGCAGGCCAAGTATCCGAAGAAGGCTTTGCTGATCATCTCCGACGGCGGCGACAACCATAGCCGCTATACCGAGGGAGAGATCAAGTCCATGGTTAAAGAGGCTGATATCCTTATCTATGCCATCGGCCTCTACGATCATTATTTCCCGACCGAAGAAGAACGGCTTGGTCCCAGCCTGCTTAGCGATGTGACCGAATTGACCGGTGGGCGGGCTTTTACCATTGATAACCCGAATGACCTGGCGGACGTATCCACGAAAATTGGCATCGAGTTGCGCAACCAATATGTTCTGGGATACCGTCCAAAGAACCCAGTGCGCGATGGCAAATGGCGTAAGATTAGAGTGAAACTTTTACCGCCCAAAGGATTGCCTCCGCTCAAGGTCTACGCCAAGACGGGTTACTATGCGCCGACGGAATAAAACTCCTCTGCTGATTTTCTTCCTGCTGGTTGCATTGTTTCTGGCTAACTCCCTGGCGCAAAACGGAGCGCCGAACCAGGCGTCTCCGGCACCGGGTGCAGGTCCCGCGAACCCCCAATCAACGCCTCCATCGGCACCGGCTAGCGCCGCAACTGGTGCTTCTTCCGCGGGGCAGAGCGCTCCGAATTCAGCCCAGAATCCGCCGGATACTTCGGACAACGGCGTCTTCGTTTTCCGTAAAGAGGTCGAAGAAGTGGTGCTGCATGCCACGGTCATCGACGACAAGCAGCGCATCGTCACCACGCTCGACAAGGACAACTTCAGCGTTTTCGAAAATGGGCATCCGCAGACCATAACTTCGTTTCGCCACGAAGACATTCCGGTCGCAATGGGCATTGTGGTTGATAACTCCGGATCGATGCGCGAGAAGCGGGAAAAGGTGAACGCGGCGGCGCTGAATCTGGTGCGCGCGTCGAATCCCAGCGATGAAGTGTGCATCGTCAACTTTAATGACGAGTACTACCTTGACCAGGATTTCACTGCCAACGTCAAAAAGCTTAAAGAGGGCCTGGAAAAAATCGAGGCTCGCGGCGGGACTGCGCTTTACGATGCGGTCGTGGCCACAGCCGAGCATCTGAAGAAAGATGCGAAGCTGGAAAAGAAAGTCATTTTTGTGGTCACCGACGGAGAGGACAACGAGAGTTCGGAAACGCTGGAGCAGGCGGTGCGGCGCTTGCAAGCCGAGAATGGACCGACGGTTTACGCCATCGGTATTTTGGAGAAGGAAGAGCATCCGAAACACGCCAAGCGCGCTCTGCAAATCATGGCGGAGAGAACCGGCGGCATTGCGTTCTTTCCGCAAACGCTGGACGAGGTGGACGCCATCAGTCGCACCGTGGCCCACGATATTCGCACCCAATACACGATTGGATACAAACCGACGACGCCGAAAAACCAGGGCGGCTATCGGCAAGTGAAAGTGGACGCCCGTTCCGGCCACGGCAAGCTCACCGTCCGCACGAAGAGCGGTTACTATGCGGGAGCGGAACCGGCTTCTGGCGCGCAATAG
>JBAWFQ010000137.1:0-45574 GCA_049592035.1 Terriglobales bacterium | reverse complement strand
CATTGAGCCTGCGCCTTGAGACACCTGCCGATCTCGGAAAGCGACCGTGCCACAGCGGCAAAGTATTGTGCGTAGGTCTTGTAGTAGTAAGCCTTCGCCGCTTTCGATGGGTGATTGCGGATTCGTTCAAGCAATGCAAGGCAAGTATCGCCCCATGACGCATCCGGGTCGGGTGTGTCTGCTTGGATGGTGGGCGTTCCTATGAGGCGGGCACGAAGTTCGTGCAAGCGCGTGTCTATCTGAAAACCCAAAACGGCCAGCTCTGGCGAGGTCGCAATGCCGTAGTCAATCCTCGTGCAATAGGGGGGTGAGGAAAGCACGAAATCAATCGTTCCCCGTCGAACGGGGAGATGTTCCGAAGAGGCCATCCCGATACTAGAGTCCGCTGCGCAATATTCCCGCTCCACGGG
This sequence comes from Terriglobales bacterium, assembly GCA_049592035.1. Classification (GTDB taxonomy): domain Bacteria; phylum Acidobacteriota; class Terriglobia; order Terriglobales; family Acidobacteriaceae; genus Acidiflorens. The sequence goes on along the minus strand of JBAWFQ010000137.1, from coordinate 45,164 downwards.
CGCTGACAGTGAGCTCAACACCATTTGCGTGACATAATCTGCGAAGCAATCCCTCACGTTCGGTGCAGCGGGCCTAATTCGAGAGCTGATGGTGCGAGGCCGTCTTATCCAGGTTGGGTTCGTTCCTTTGAAGCGGTGGAGCAGCGACCGCGCAGCACGGAACAAAGCGACATAAAAGAAAGCGGCAAGGCTCGACAGATCTCGAATTGAGTCCAACGCGCCTCCGGCGCCTGCTAGGGAGACTAGGAGCCCATAGATGGCGCGTTCAATGCGACGAACAGTTACTGCAGCATCGGGAGCGAACCAAATTAACAACGGATCTCTGACGTCAGTGCCGCCCTTCGAGCGGGCTGCCTTCTTGAGGATGTCTGCTAGCAACGGGGCAATGCTTGCAACCTCGGACTGCGGAAGCAGCCTAGCCTTTGCTACCACGGCCATGACCGGATTAAGGTCAAACCCAATGGCCTTATAGCCATGCGCCACGGCAGAAGAGGTCGTGGTTCCGCTTCCATTCCAGGGGTCCATCAGTGCGGAACCCTTGGCTAGAGAGCTACTCGCTATAAGTTGCCTAGCGAACTCGCTCGAGAATCCCGCGTAGTACGGGAACCAGTGGTCTCTGCCATTTTGGGAAGCGGCTCCCCTTTTCGGGTTCGTTATAACGAGTTTTTCGCACGTCGCCAATGTGTTTACCATTATACGGGCCAATACCTCATCAGTAACCACAAGATACAACCTGTGGTGAGAGGCAACGTCCAGTGCATAGGTCCTTCGCTTCGCTCAGGATGACAATCTAATAGTAGGGCTAGAAACTGGTGGTCAGGCGCGCAGATACGCTGCGCGAGGGGCCGATGGCGTTGCCGGAGAATAGGCCTCCGAAATCGATTACGTTCAGGATGTTGGTCAGGTTCTGGGCGTCGATCTGGAAGCGCGTAGTGATACGGTCGGACTTATAGACATCGGCTCCAGCGGAGGCGTTGACTTGAAAGGCGGGATAGATTCGGTCGCGGGCAAAGTTGATGCGAGCGATCACTTGCGGTCCGTATTCGGCGAGCGCCTGTGCCGGACTGGTGTCGATCTGGAAAGGCAGACCAGTGTCATATTGAATTCCGCCGGCGATCCAGAAGCGCGGGTGAACCTGGTAGCGAAGGCGTCCGCGAACGCTGTGGCGCTGGTCTTGGGAATCGGGGAAATGGCCGCTGAGCGGGAGACAGGTGCTGCCGCTCGGCTGACTGATACAGGTTTTGCTTACACCCAGGAAGAGGCCTCCAGTAACCGGGAACCAGGCGTTGCCTACTATGTAGGATTCGCTGAGGAAGCCGGAGAGGCGCTTCCAGTGCGGGAGTTCTAGCTTGGCTTCGATGCCGTAGAGGATGGCTTTTTCGAAGGCGATGGGGAAGCTGATGCTGGTGTTGAAGATCTGGTCGTCGTCGGCGTAGTTGTTGACGGCGCGACGAAAGAGGTTGGCGTCGAAGCGGAATTGTCCGAAGAAGCTTTTGCTGGCTCCGCCTTCGAAATAATTGCCGTGGGAGGGTTCGACGGGCAGGCGCAGGACGTTGGGTTCGAAGGATTGCACTGCGGTGGAACTGGAGAGCAGGATGTTCTCGAACGATGGAGTTTGAAAGATGCGGTCGTAGGAGAAGTGGAGCATCACATTTGTTTTTGGGAAAAAACGGGCTACGGCGAAACGCGGGCTGACGGCGTTTTGATTGAGGAGGAGCTGGTAGTGATCCCAGCGAAGGCCGGCGTTGACGGTCCAGTTGCCGACGTGGATCAGGTCTTGGATGTAGGCGGATTGCTCGAGGTCGGGACGGTGGCCGGTGAAAGCAAAGGTCGTTACGGTACCTGGATCGAAGGGATAGCTGACGGGATAATTCGGGTTGGCGGTGATGATGTCGCTGTAGTTTTCGTGGAGGAAGATGTTGTCGGATTCGATGCCGGCTTTCCATTCGTGATGGTGGTGATGAATGGAAACGGAGGTATGGAAATATCCTTCGTTGAAATGGTTGTGCTGGGAAACAATGATGGGCCAGGAATAGGGATTGGAGTAGAAGTCGTTGGAGTTGTCGCGGATCATGCCGCGGGCGTCGATGAGAACGTTGGGCGAGAAAATGTGCTGATAGGTAACGCTGCCCATGGTTTCGAAATTCGCGGCGGTCTGGAGCTGCGGTGGCGTGCCGGGCGGAGGCGAAGGCTGTCCGCCGAGAGTTCCGATGAGTTGCGGGTCTTGCTGCACTAGCTCGTTGGGGATTTCATAACGCGCTAGTTCATGACGGACGATAAACCTTAGACGATCTTTGGGTGTCAGGTCGCGCTCGTAGTTGGTGGAGAAATCTCCCAGGGTGCCGGAGTTCGTGAAGTTTTCGGGAACTACGGGATTGAGATAGTGGCTCGACATGCTGCCACTGGCGCTGGCGCCGAACGTGTTCTTTCCCCAGACATACTGGCCTTGTGCGGCGGAGGCAGCGGAATCGAAGCTTCCGCCGGAGAGTTCCACCTGGCCATGAAAACCTGGCTGCGAATCCTGTAGCGTGTTGACTTCGACTATGCCGCCCATCTTTCGGCCGTATTCGGCGGGGATGCCGCCGGTGTAGATGCTCAACGACTGGATGTCGTCGGCGTCGATGGCGGGTCCGAAGCTGGGTGAGCGGTTGTCGGTTAACGGGATGCCGTCGACTACGATCTGGGTCTGATACTCCGAGCCGCGGGGATGAAGCACGGCATTGCCTTCGTAGAGCCAGCCGGGCTGTGAATTTACTAAATCCTGCAAGGAACGGCCCGGGATGGAACTGAGGCGGTTTTGGATATCGTCCGACCCTACGTGATTGACGGAGCCGGGCTGATCGGGGTCGATCAAAGTGTTGGCGGCGCTCACGTCTAGCGACTGTTTCACGGTGGGCAGCAGGAGTCGCATTGTGTAGTCGACTGGAAACGAGGAATGGATGTCGATGGATGCGGTTGTGAGCGCGAAACCGGGCTGGCTGATTTCCAGCTCATAGATGCCGTAGGGGAGACGCCGCACGTCCAGTCTTCCCTGCTCGTTGGTGGTCAGCGTGTTGCGGTATTGATTCGCCTGGCTGACGATTTGAACTGAGGCTTTGACGCCTAGACCGTCGGGATCGGTTACCTTGAGACGCAACTCTCCGCTATTGCTCTGGCAGAAGAGCGGCGCAGCGCAAAAGAATAAGATGGCGGCAAATCTCCTCATGAAGTCGACTTTTGTAGTTTAGCTGGTTTGCGGGGAGCGATTGACGGCGGTTTTGCTCTGCGATGGTTACCTTTAGCACCACAACTCTGATGGCTTGAGCGGCGATATTACGAAATGGTACGCGCGGCGGTGGCGCGGCCGAGCTGCGCTCGGCTTGGACGGGCGAGGGCGCCCGTCCCTACGCGAACAGGTTTGAACGCAGCGGCAGTGATGGCGGTCACGGTTTCTTTGTGAGATTCGAATTCCCATTCCTGGGCGGCTGGATGCTGGTATTACGTTGGAGAGGCTGACGCAGATCGAAAGACTGCTACATTAAGAAGTGCACTCCGACGAGCCGGAGACAAAAATTAAATTTCAAGGAGAGCAGGCTCGCTATGCGCATCGCGGTGGTCGGTTCGGGATACGTCGGGTTGGTGACGGGAGTGTGTTTTGCGGATTTGGGACATGAAGTGGTAGTGGTCGATAACGACGAGAAGAAACTGACGGCGTTGCGCGCGGGCGAGGTGCCGATTCATGAAAAGTTTCTGCCCGAACTGCTGGCGCGGCATCGGGGCGGGCGCATCACGTTTTCCGGCGACTTGCTGGCGGCCACGCGGGAGAGCGCGGCCGTGTTCATTGCGGTCGGGACTCCGCCTACGGAAAGCGGCGACGCGGATATGTCGTATGTGGAGTCGGTGGCGCGGGAAATCGCGGGCGGCGTCGACGGATACAAAGTGGTGGTGGAGAAGAGCACGGTTCCGGTGTATACGAGCCAGTGGGTGCGCACCGTTATTATGAGGAACGGAGCCGATCCTGCGCACTTCGATGTGGCTTCGAATCCGGAGTTTCTGCGGGAAGGAACAGCGGTTACTGATTTTCTTTATCCCGACCGTGTTGTGGTGGGAGTGGAAAGCGCGCAGGCGGCTGAAGTGATGCGGCAAATCTACGGGCCGCTGACCAGTGGCTGGTATTACGGGCGGGGAGATGCCATTCCGCGTCCGGAAGGAGCCATCAGCAAGGTGCCGCCTCGGTTGATCATTACCAGCACGCAGAGCGCGGAAATTATTAAGCATGCTTCCAACGCATTTTTGGCGATGAAGATTTCTTTTATTAATGCGGTAGCGTCGATCTGCGAGTCGGTGGGAGCGAATGTGCAGCAGGTGTGCGACGGGATTGGGACGGATTCGCGCATCGGGCCCAGATTTCTGAATCCGGGGATTGGCTATGGCGGATCATGCTTTCCCAAGGACCTGCTGGCGTTTCGGGCGGTGGCTAAGGAAAACGGATATGACTTCCGGCTGCTGGAAGAGGTGATTCGTATTAATGAGGACCAGCGGCACCGGTTTTTGCGCAAGGTGCGCGGGGTGCTCTGGACGCTGCGCGGCAAGCGGCTGGGCGTGCTCGGGCTCGCGTTCAAGGGCGGGACGGATGATATTCGGGAGTCTCCGGCGCTGCTGCTGGTGCAGGAATTGCTGCGCGAAGGCTGCCGCGTTTGCGCTTACGATCCGGCGGCGATGGAGCGGGCAAAAGAAGTGCTGACTTCGGGCGTGGAGTTTGCGGCCGATCCTTATGAGGCGGCTAAGGGAGTGGATGCGCTGCTGATTCTGACGGAGTGGGAGGAGTTTGCGGCGCTTGATCTGGAACGGTTGCGCGGGCTGGTGAAGTATCCGATTGTGCTGGATGGACGAAATCTTTATGATCCGGCAGTGATGGTGGAGCACGGATTCTCTTATTACAGCGTGGGACGTCCGGCGGCATTGACGGAGGAATTGGCGGCGCACGCTTCGAAGAAAAAGGAGTTGGCCTGAAATTTTGCCTATGCAACCGACGAAGACGCGACGCGCGCTGGTGACGGGAGGAGCGGGGTTTCTAGGATCGCATTTGTGCGATGGATTGCTGGGCGAAGGCTTTTCCGTGGTCGCGGCCGATAATCTGCTGACCGGGTCGCTGGCCAATATCGAGCATCTGCGGAACGATTCGCGATTTGAACTTGTGGAGACGGATGTTTGCCGGGCGGGCGAGTGGGGCGAGTTGGATTATGTGTTTCACTTCGCGAGTCCGGCGAGTCCGGTGGATTATGCCAAACACGGGATTGAAACTTTGCGCGTGGGTTCGTATGGGACATTTGAAGCATTGGAGGCGGCGCGGCGGTGCGGCGCGAAATTCATGATGGCATCGACTTCGGAATGCTATGGCGATCCGGCAGTGCATCCGCAGACCGAGACGTATTGGGGGAATGTGAATCCGATTGGACCGCGGTCGGTTTACGACGAGGCAAAGCGCTTTTCGGAGGCGGCGACCATGGCCTATCGCCGCTATTACCGCGTGGACACGCGCATTCTGCGCATCTTCAATACCTACGGGCCGCGGATGCAGATCAACGATGGGCGGGTGATTCCGAATTTTATGTGGCAGGCGCTGCGCGGAGAGAATCTTACGGTGTATGGCGACGGCGGGCAGACGCGCAGCTTCTGCTATGTGAGCGACGAAGTGGATGGGATTTTGCGGCTGGCGAAATCGTCGGAACATTTGCCGGTGAATATTGGGAATCCGACAGAGTTCACGATTCTGGAGTGCGCGCGGAAAGTGATTGCCACGACGGGGTCGGCGAGCCAGATCAAGTTCGAGGCGCTGCCCCAGGACGATCCCAAGCAGCGTTGTCCGGATATTTCGAAGGCGAAGCGATTGCTTGGATGGGAACCGAAAGTGGAATTGGAAGAAGGGTTGAAACTCTCGCTGGAATATTTTCGCAAGGCCGTGCTGCAAGAACGGACACCACCCGTCTAGCGGGACTTACCGCCGTCGTTCCCTTCCCTCCTCGCCGTCGCGGTACCGCGCAAGATCACAGCAAGACTCTTTAGACAGTTCGGCGGATGGGCCCAGTTTTCACGTTTTTTAGAATTTGAACGTCCGCGGGACGATGCACGGGAAAATTGGATGCTTGCAGCTGTCGCAGCGGAGTCTCGTTGGCTAATGGACGCCGTGCGCATTGAGGAAGTCGCCGTACTTCTGGTCGACGGCAATGATGTGGTCGGTGAGCCACTTCTGCAGGAAGGTCATCAATTCGAGCGTAACGCCAGTGGACCCGGCATCAAATTCTTTCTTGAAGGCCAGGACCTTGTTCACCAATAGCTTATGTTCGACGATGTGCTTGGCTAGTAGCGGGTACGCGTGTTCCGCCATCAGCTTTTCTTCCGCTGCGAAATGCTGGACGGTATAGTCAATCAAACGGCGAAGCACATCGCCGACGGCATCCTTGCCGTGGCCTGAACTCATGGCGGTATAGAGTTCCCGTATGATGTCGAATAACTTTTTGTGTTGAGCATCCAAGGCGTAGACCTTCACACTGTATGAGGGGTTCCATTGAAATGCTTTGTCCATTGGATTTCTCCGAGGTCGAAATCACGCGCAACCATATCGTAGTGACACCGCGCCAGAGTGACCAGATCACCTAGGGGCGTACCCAGAAAAGCACTCGCTCCGAGGCAAGAATCGAAGCGGTAGCCGGCCGGATTTACGGCGAGCGGATTTAGCGGAGTCGTTCGTCGAGCGATGGCCCGGGAGAAAGAATGGCTAGCAGGCGCAGAATCTCTTCGCGCTCGGCGGAATCGCGAAACTTGAAGCGCACTCCCATACCGAAACCGGGATGAGTAGTCAGAACCTGGCCTCGAATGCGCAGCTTGGTGTCGGCGGTGCGGACCAGGATTTCGACCGCCGACTGGCCAGGGAGTGGAGACGGCATTTCCACGTAGCAACCGCCCTCGCTGATATCGGACAACACGCAGCGATTGGGAATGGTCGTGCCGGCGCGGTAGACTTCCGCTCCCAGTTTGCAGGCGAGACGGTGCTCGCCGCGACGGTTGCCGGCGTTGGAGACAAGCGTGGAATTTTTCAGCTCCAGCTTGATCTCGGAAGTGTGGGAAGAAGTTGCGGGGTCGGGGTCCGCCAGCGACGGATTCGCGGGGACGTGAGCTGACTGGGACTTGCTGGCCGTCGATCCCTTGGCGGGGCGGCTGCCGTGCTGCTGCAACCACGCTTGCATGACACGACGCGAAGACTGGGGCACATCCAAAAAACGAATTCCGGTGCGGCCGTGGGCGTCCTGCCAGGCAACCTCGCCCGACAAGCGCACCAGTTGGTGCTGTCCGGGAAGTGCAAACTCAAAATAAACCTTGCAGGCGGTGGGCAGACTCTTGGCGGTGTGGATCAAAGTTCCGCCATCGCTGAGATCGGCGATAATGGCGTTGAGTTCGGGCGCTCCTGGATAGGCGACGTTGACGGTCGAACTGAGGGGAGCGCGGGGAGCGCGGCGGCGTTCGTGGCGCATTAGACCGCGAGCGGCGCGCAAACTGATGCGAGTGCGCTCGGAAGAGAGTGGACGATAGAGAACAAAGTTCGCGCCCAGGCCGAAGACGGGGCGCGCGTTGAAGCCGTCGTCGACGACGGCAATGAGCATGGTCGCGCGGTTTTTGGTGGAGAGACGCAGGCGCGCAAGAAATTCCTCCGAGCTCGCGTCGGCGCGGTAGTCGAGGACGATGGCATCGAAGCGCCGGCTTTCGAGCAACTCCAGTCCGCGCGAGATCGACGGGGAATGCTCGACCGTCATCCCCAGTTCGGACAGGATGTGGGTGAGCAGGTTGGCAGAATCCTGGTCGGCGCACACCACGAGGGCAGTAACGTCCATAGTGCAATCATCCTAAGAGAGGCTCGTGTTGGCGACAAGTTACCTGTGTCACGGTGGCGGAAAGATTTCGCTTTGTGGCGCGAGCGACTTATGGCACTACAGTAACTCAGCCGGATTACCTTACTAACGGACATTGTACGAAAGGCCGGTGTACCCCGGTACTTTGACGTACTACCGGTAACTTCCTACCATCAAGTTAGTCAGAGCGGCATCAGACGGCGTTCCTGCAAAAGGATGCTGCAGATGCCGGGCTGACTTATTGCAGTTATGCGGAGTTTTGGGGCGATCTGGTGGTGACGGAGCGGGGGCCGCTGGTAGGCAAATGCTTATGAAAAGCCTGAAAAGAAATGCGCGAGATGGACGGCATCGGGCGAGCGGCTTCTCGCTACTGGAAATGGTGATCACGATCTCGATCCTGATCATCGCGTCATGTGTTGCGGTGGTGAGCCTGATCCCGATGCTGAATAGCCAGCACTTGACGAATGCGTACAACACGACGCTGGGGACATTGCGGCAGGCGCGGGACTGCGCGGTCTCGCAGCGGACATCCTACCAGGTAACGTTCACTCAGCCAGTCGGAGGTCCGGGGCAGATCGCGGTGACCGCGACGCTGGCTTTTCCGGGCGATCCCTGTTCCGCGACTTATCTCTTGCCGACGGATGTTTTGTTTCAGACGAACTCCGCGATTTCCTCGACGACGCCTCCCGACACCGGCGCAGGAGCGAACTTTGGTTCAGGGGCGCACGCGATTGATTTTGGCTATACGGGGAGCGGTGGCACGGGCGGACAATCGACGATTTATTTTTGCCCGGACGGTTCGGCGCAGACGACTTCGACTTGTGCGGGATCGGGCAACTGGGACGATGGCGTGGTGTACATGGCGCGCACCGGAGATCTGCTGAGTTCGAGAGCCGTGGATCTGTGGGGTGGTACGGGGCGGGTGCGGGGATGGCGGCTCTACACCAATACAAGCGGGGGGTATCAATGGCTGCGTCAATAGTGAACCGGAGCGGGAGCGCGGGGCGGCTGAAACGCGCGGAGAGCGGGTTTTCGCTGATCGAAGTCGTGATCTCGATGGCGATCCTGACGGTGGGAATGGTGAGTCTGCTGGGGGTGTTTGGACTGGCCATGGCTTCCACGCAGACCTCGGAGCAGGACATGATCGCCAAGCAACTGGCGAACGAGGCCTACGAGAGCGTGGTGACGGCGCGCAACACCTCGCAGATGAACTGGGACCAGATTAACAATGTGGGCTCGGTGAACTGCGTGAGCAGCACACCGCCGTGCGGGATTTTCCTGGTGGGCTACATGCAGATGTACAACGCGGGTGCGGACGGAATCTTTGGGACGGCGGATGACGCGGCGTCGGGCGAGGAGCAACTGCAAGACCCGGGGCCGGATGGAATTTTTCAGACCGCCGACGATACGTTTATCCCCTTGACCGGCTATCAGCGCCAGATTGTGATTGGGCCGCTGTTCACCTCGGGGGGCTCGCTGATTCCTTCACTGAAAAGCGTGACGATTACCGTGCAATACACGACATCGCAAATGAAGATACAAAAAAACTACACGGTGAATTCGTTCATTTCGCAGTTCCAATAAAGGGGAGATATGAGCGATCACTCAACCAAGCGCGAGAACGGATACAGCCTGCTGGAAATGGTCGTGTCGCTGGCACTGGGAGCGATAGTGCTGGGAGCAGCGGTGCAGATCTACATTCAGGGCGTGCAGGCGACGTGGGCGACCACCCAGCGCTCGGAGTTGCAGGGCGATTTCCGGGCCGCCTCCAATATGTTGACGAAGGATCTGGGCCTGGCGGCGGCGGGACTGAGCCCGGGTACGGCGATTGCGTTGCCGTCCGGAACACCTCCGGTGTACGGCTGCACGCAGACGGGAACGTCGCCCGCGCCGTGCTATCTGGGCAACGCCAACAACGCGTCGGTGCCTTTTCCGACGCAGGGCACAGTGGGTTATCTTTACGGGCTGCTGCCGGGATATAACGATGGTCCGATACTGCTGGCAGCGCAGGGGGCGACGGACATCGTGACGACGGTGTACACGGACAACAATTTTTATCTGGACTGTTACACGGCGGAGATTACCGACACAACGCACGTCACCTTTGTCCTGCCGGGAAGCATGAGCGCCAATTGCACATCGCCGACGGGGAACGCTGGAGCGCAAGCAGTGAACGATCCAGTGGTTGGCCTGACGGCCGGCGACCTGGTGTTGTTCACGTTTGGCTCGCAGAACATCGTGGCCGAAGTCACCGCCGTCAGCGGAGGCGAGGCCACCTTCGCCACCAACGATGCCCTGAACCTGAACCAGGGGTCGGGCGTGACCAATAGTCTGGCCAGTAAGTACGTGGCTCCGTCGAACAGCGTGACGGGATATGGAACGCGGCTGCTGCTGATTACTTATTACCTGGACAATACTCCGAACCCGTCGCGACTGATGCAGAAAGTCAGCGGACACTATCCGGTGCCGGTGGCGGAGAACGTGGTTTACCTGAAGTTGACGTATGACCTGTTCAACGACTCCACCGGTTTGCCGGCGGTTGCTTGCAGCAACCCTGGCGCCGCCACCGATGGGTGTTCTGGCGCATCGACGGGACTGCTTCCGAACCAGATTACCAAGATCAACATTCAAAACATGGCCATGGACAGCACGGTCATGAGCTCGCAATTCGGCCAGCTGAATGGTTATCAGAGGATGGATTTGCAGACATCGGTCTGCGCACGCAATTTGACTTACGTAAATAACTATCCGAATTAGTGGCGAGTGACGAAAGCGAGTAAGACGTTGGGAAACGAAGGATGGGGACGGAAACCATGGGGAGTTACGGTATGAAGAGAGCGCGAGTGCATACACAAGGATTCACGCTGATTGCGTCGTTGCTGATGCTGTTACTGCTGTCCGGGATTGCGATCGGACTGCTGATGATGGCCAACACCGAAGGCAAGGTGGGCGGAAGCGACCTGCAGAACAATCTGGCGTTTCACGCGGCGGATGGCGGCATCGAGAAGATGGCCTCCGACCTGTCGGCGACGTTCCAGAACGCGCAGTCTCCCACGGCAGCGCAGATCTGCGCTCTCGGCGGGACCTCGTATCAGCCCTCGATGGTAGGGGTGACGTGGACGCAGTACACGGTGACGCCGGCGTCGGGCTGCTCGGGAACGCTGACCGCGACCTGGGGCCAGATCAGCAGCGGGCCGAACCAGGGATTATGGGCGCAGATCATACCCATCAACATGCTGACCACGGCGGCGCTCAACGGCGGGCAGGAAGTAAGTATGACGCGGGGCGCGCAGGTGGCGCTGATTCCGGTGTTCCAGTTTGGAGTGTTCTCGGAGAGCGATCTCTCTTTCTTCAGCGGCCCGAATTTTGACGTGGTCGGCCCGGTGCACACCAACGGGGACTTGTACCCGTTCGTTGGTCCGGGAAGCATTCTGACTTTTCATAACAAGATAGAAGCCTGGGGCAATGTGGTTCGCACGCAGCTGGCGAACGGGTATACCGCAGCCACAAACTATAACGGCACGGTCGATGTTCCGACCACAGCCAATGGTTGCAGCACGGCGACGACGAATTGTGTGGCCATGACGGCACCGAGCAGCTCTTCTTACGGGGATGGCAGCGTGACCGGGCCGGGGAGCACTACGCCACAAACCACGTCGACTTATAACACCACCTATTGGAACCCTTTTTCGAAAACCACCAGTAACTACATGATGATCAACGGGAACTATTACGTTGCTCCCGAAGCCGCCAACATCCCTCAGGGGACGGGCGCCAAGCAACTGTCGATGCCATTTGTCAACGGCACTACGTTCCCGTATCAGATTATTCGGCGGCCACTGGCCACTGACTCGCCTGCGCTGAGCCAGTCGCGCGAATATAACCTGGCGCAGATTCACGTGCTGCTGAGCGACGATCCGGCGGATTTACCGGGCGGAGCAACGGATGTAAACAACGTGCGGTTGGCGAATACGGTGGGATGTACGACGGTTACTGGATCATCGGCACCTTGCACGCCCTACGGAATTGCGGCATCGGTACCAGCCGGGTTGCCAGCTCTGGCGGCGGGAAGCACTTACAACACATATTTTGCCACGGCATCGAATGCGATCCCATCGATTACCTGCACTGCAGCTGCGGGTGTGCCTAACTGTCCCTCGGATTGGCCCTATCCGCCGGCGCCCTGGACGGCCGCGATGCAAAACAATGTGGGAGCCGGAACGGATCCGAATTGCGTATTGCTCTGTCCGACCGGCGCCCCGTATATCTCAAACAACGGCAATACTGTCTCGGGGGGCAACAGCCCTAGCCTTAGCGGGACGGGCACCAGCACCGTGGTTCCGCCCACATTGTTTCCCTGCCCCGCGTCATCGATGAGCGGTTATGCTCCAAACTCGGCCGACTACCCGGTAAACTGCACCACGGCAGGCTGGGCGGTGGCTCCATATTTCCCGATCGCGGAACCCAGCACGAGCTTGGCCGAGGTGACCAACGCAACCGCGAATCTAACCGCGACCTGGAACCTGATCGATGGCTGGTTGCGGGTGGAATACCTGAATAATTCAGGGGTATGGATCCCTGTAACCAACGAATGGCTGCAACTGGGATTCGCGCGAGGTATGACGCCGCCCACAGCCTCGGGAACGAACCCGATCAATCCCAACGCAATTCTGCTGCTGCAGGAACCGGCGGATCGCGTGGTTAGCAACAGCGTCATCCCTACAGAAGCAGGACTAAGCACCACTGGAACTGCCCCGACATGTACCACCCATAGCGGCGGCAAATGCACCGCGTGGTCGGTGGTGCCGCCGCAAGTTCTGGCGGACGCGGGGACTCCAACGATCTGGCCGTATGGGGTTACCACCTCGGCGATGAGTGGCGCGCCGGGGTCTTCGACGCAGCTAACACAGAGTTTGAGCCGCTTCAACTGGTATCCCATCAACTTCTACGATGACCGCGAAGGCGAGGTTCGCGACAACACCGTGGCCAACAATAGCTGCTCGACAAACGGGTTGATGAATGCGGTCGAAATCGATGTGGGCAACCTGAAGCAATGGCTGCTGGGCAACATTGGGACCAGCGGCCCGAGTGTGAATTCCACCACGCAGAATGGATACGTGCTGTATTTCTCGGATCGGCGGGGCATGCTGCCCAACCCGGTGTTGTACGGCAACTCCTTTACGAAGAGCGGGGACTCGGGCCTGGAAGACGATATCAACTCCGCCAGTGCCGCGGGTACGCCCAACGGACAGCTGGAACCGATTCCAGCCGGCAGAACCATCTCTCCCGAAGACGTCAATGAGGACGGCTTTCTGGACAATTTCGGAGCCGACAACATGGGACTGGGCTTCTACAGCACAGTCGGCACCGCCGGCAAGAACATCTGGTATCAGATCACCACCGGCGGCACGGTCATGGCGAATGGCACGAACGGCGATGCCCCCGATCCCTTTGGCACCGCGGCCAACGCCCGGATTGCGAGCTGCATGACCGCGCGCAAGAACTGGGTCAGCGGTGCGCGCCACGCTTTGCGCTTGGTGGATGGCTCGCTCGGCAACGTACCGCTTGTCGCGACCGGAACGCTGGCCTCTCCAGGCGGGTTCACGGTGGCATCGGAGAATCCTGTGTACGTCTGGGGCAATTACAACACCAATTCGACCGACACGACCTGGAACACGCCGGCTGTGGACGAGGCGGGACACGCGGCGGCAGCGATCATCGCCGATGCGGTCACCTTCCTATCGAACAACTGGAACGACTTGAGCAGCGTGGGCATCGGCACCAGCAGCACCGAGGTTACCGATTTCAACAACCGGGTTGCCGATACCACTTACTACCGGGTTGCGGTTGCAGGCGGGAAGAACATCAATTTCCCACAGCCCACCGGTTGGGCTGCCGCCAACGATTACGGAACCGACGGAGGTGTGCACAACTTCCTGCGTTACCTGGAAAACTGGGGTGGGCAAAGCTTCAATTACAAAGGATCGCTAGTGAGTCTGTATTACTCAACCTACGGCACCGGGATCTACAAATGCTGTACCACCGTTTATAGTCCCCCAACCCGAAATGACGTTTTTGACTTGGATTTCGAAAATCCGGCGGGCCTGCCACCGGGAACACCGATGTTCCGCGACGTGGAAACCTTGAGCTACCGGCAACTGTTTACGACACGACAGACCGGGCAGTAGAGACAAATTGCACGAGTTATCATGGAACCCCGATCCGCGAGGATCGGGGTTTTTTTGTCTCGTCGTTGGTCGTTAGTCGTTGGCAAAAGCAAAAAGCTTTATGTCGGCAGCGTTCCGTTGTAAGCGGGCACGTCGGATTGCGAACGACCAACGACCAGCGACTTCTCTTTCAGCGGGGCTTGCGTTGCGGTTGAGGTGGTTCGCTGGGCTTTCTGGGAGCGGGCTCGAGTGCGGGGCTGACGGCCAGATCGGAGGACCAGCAATCGGCAAGGATCTTCCAGGTGCCGGCGGGTTGCCGAACCAGGACAACCAGATATTTGCCGCGCTCTTCGCGGCGCTTTCCCATGGCGACGGGGACGAGCATTTTGCAACGGCCGAGATCGAGAGCGATCTCACCCAGGATTTCGAGACGCAGCGATTCCATCTCTACGTCGCCCAAACCGGCTTCAAGGAGCGAGATGAGGAATTCGCGAATGGCGGGCAGACTGCGCACCGGCGGAACGCTGGAGCGGATGATAGTAGCGTCGGGAGCGTAAAGCTCGAGCAGATCGTCGATGTGCCGGGTGTTGCAAGCCTGCGCCCAGTCCTGCACCACTTGGCGGGCGCCCGCTTCGGCGCGGCCGCCCGGTGAGGTGCCGGAGGCTCCCGGAGCGCGGCCGCGGGGAGTGGTAGCGCCGGACTCCGCGGCAGGTGCGCCTGACGCAGCGAGGGCAGAACCAACTGCGCCGGGAACAAAATGATGATAGTGGTGGTGGTAATGATGCTGGGCCCCGGAGGACTGAGAAGGAGCAACCGGATCGCCGGCCGCAGCCTGGGTGGGGAGTCCGCAGGCGAGGCAGAAGCGAGCGCCGGGCGGGAGCGCGCCTCCGCAGCCTGAGCAGGCGCCGGCGGACTGATCGGTTTTGCCGACGGTGGCAAGGTCCTGGGCACTGCCGTTGCCCGCCATGCGTTGGACAGCTTCCACGGCGGCGGCGATGGCTTCGGCATTCGGCTTCGGCCAGCGAAAACTGCCGGGGAGCCGCTGAAGAAAATCGTCAACGCCGCTGGCTTCGAGCGGATCGTTCTCGACGTCGTGCCGCGTCTCCTCTTGCCGGTCTTCTTGCCGATGGTCTTCTTGCTGAAGGTCAAGCCGATGATCGTGTTCCGGTTTTTGGGGAGCGCCAGGATTCGGGATTTTGCTCACGGCAACCTCATGGTCATCGTTGCCATTGTAGGAGAATTTGCTGGCTAAGGGATGATGAATCTTACGCGGGCTTCGGAATCGGTGGGAACGCCGTTGCAGAGCGCGGGGCGATATCGCCAGAAGCGGATGGTGCGCAGAACGGCCTTGTCTTCCCTGGGTCCACCGCTCTCCAGGATGAAGGCGCTGTGGACGTGCCCGTCGGTACCGACTATGAAGCTCACGCGTACGCGCAGATCGTCGTCGTCAGGCTGGAGCAATGGGTCCGGGGTGAGCAAGGCTTCTGGGGGACGAACGCTTCCGCATTTTGGAAGAGCGAGCGGCTCGGACACGGGCGAGAACTCGGAGATATGCGCGGGAATGCGGCGCAGAGATTTTTCCAGTTCGGTTAGTGGAGAGCGATGCGGAACGATGGTCGAGGACGGCAGGGATCCCCAAGCCAAAGCAACACCGAGAGCGGCCAGCGACATGGCGGCCGCGATCGCCTCGCTCGAAGTCTTGCAACTGGGCCAGACACACCGCATCACAGGGGTGCGGGCAATTCAGCCTCCAGAATGTGCCGGGCAC
This sequence comes from Terriglobales bacterium, assembly GCA_049592035.1. Classification (GTDB taxonomy): domain Bacteria; phylum Acidobacteriota; class Terriglobia; order Terriglobales; family Acidobacteriaceae; genus Acidiflorens. The sequence goes on along the minus strand of JBAWFQ010000137.1, from coordinate 29,343 downwards.
AACAACCGTTATTTCAATAGGTTATGGGATATTATTCGACCAATCTTGCAGCCCAGGTGCAATCGGTTGCAATTGAGGCGAAGCGCTCTTCTCCTCTGGCAGCAGGCCGGCCGGGCGGGGACGCCCGGCTCTCCATATTCTTTTTCTTTCCGACTTCTTTCCGACTTCTAATTCAGGCCTTCCTGGGTAAATTTGTACGCGGTATCGTCCGACAGCGACATCAGGTAGATGCTGGAAGCTTCTGCCGCAGTGCTGTAGTTATCGACGACAATTCCGCTGGGCCCGCCGACTACAGGCGCTACAGTGGCGGTGATGTTGCCAGCGTTGTTGCCCATTGCCACCACGCAGCCATTAGGTGGCCCTCCCGAAAAGGCAGTGCAATCTCCGGTTAATCCGAAGAAAAAGAAATCAGTGCCGGCAGATACTGTGCCGGTATCGGAAGGGTTACTGTAATCCGCAGCAGTGAAGTTCGCGGTGAATCCTGTGTACAACGGACCTGAACCAAGCAAGCCGGTGATGGCCACGATCTGACCGTTCAGGAAACTTTCAGCGGTGCCTTGAATATATACGTTTTCGCCTACCGTGAGATTAGCGGTGTTCGTGGTCACGGTTAGAACGTCGGACGCGACCGCTGTCGCGGTGATGGCGTCGACAATGGATACGGTGCCGGTATCTGCAGTTTGAGGGTAATCCGCGTGGGTGAAGTTCGCAGTGAATCCTCCGTACGGCGGACTTGAACCTACCAGGCCGGTGACGATCAGGGTTTGGCCGTTCAGAAAAGTTGCAGCGGTGGCTCCTTGGATATACACCTCTTCCCCGACCGTTAAACTATTGATCGTGGATACGGTCACGACGTCTGACGTGATGGATACAGCCGTGATGTTGGTGGTGGGACCGGCGTTGGGATTGTAGAATTCCGTCCATCCCGTGCAACGGTCAGCGGTGCCAGTCTTAGAAAGTTGCAGTGGATACCCGGGGTTAGGCAGCGGATTCATCGTTGTCCCGGTGAAGCCGAAAACATACTGGTTGGGAGTGGTATCGCCGGCGCCGGTTCCGCAAAGACTGACTACTCCATTGGCGGGATCGCTGAAGTAAGCATTGCTGAAAGCGGGCTGGAAGAGGCGCATCTTGGTTCCCGCGGAGGCACCCTCGCCGATTAGTCCTGTCGATAATACAACCATGGATGAGGTGTTGACTTGGACAAGAACGGCGCCACCACCGCTACCGGCGACAGCACCGTTATCGGCGTCGACGACGAAGGTGGTGCCGTTGGTGATATCGACAATGGGCGGGGCAATGATTCCGGGACTGGTGCCTGCTCCAATCGCCAACGTCGCGACCGCGCCCGTCGATGTTTCGATCGAATAGAGGTTGCCGTTCAAGCTCCCGACCATCAGCAGGCCCTGATTCGAGTCGAGAACGGGAGGAGTCAAGTTGTAGTTGTTGCTGACGGTAACTGGCCAGCCAGGATTTCCGCTGAGCTTGGGCGTTCCGTTGAAGACGGAAGTAATTTGGTAAACCTTGCCGACGGCGTCGCCGACATAGGCTGTATCTCCGCTGAAATCGATCCAGGGCGAGGACGAGGTGCTGGGGTCGGTGGAGAATACCAGGGCAGACATCTGCGAGGCCGTGGGAGTAACGGCACCGCCAATCGTGCCCTGGCCCGCGGTCCAAGTAAGGACGTGGAAAACACCGGCGCCACCGGTTCCGGCAGCGGTTTCAACGAAGGCGATCGCCTGTCCATCCAAGGACGGGACCGGGGAAGTGTCGATCTTGCCGCCATTTGTGCTGACGTTGTAAGCGAACATCAGGAGCGGAGCCGTGCCCGAGCAATAGCCCGTGCCGGTGTCGTTGACATAGAGATTATTGAAAGCGACGAGGTTGGCTTGGCCGCCGTTAACACCCACGACTGACAGTCCGAACACAACGTAATCGTTGATGCAATCAGGTGAAGCTTCGGGATTGTAGGAAAATTTGGCCGGAAAGGCATTCTCGCGGAGACGGGCTCCCAAACCAGGAAAGTTCCAATCGCGTTCGAGCGAGTTCTTGGGGTGGATTGGTGGGGGGCTGGAGCCCAGGAGGAGGGCGCGCCACTGCGGCGACTGCCAACGCTCCATCACCTGCTGGCGAAGGCGCGGTTCGCGGTCCAGCAGATTGGGATGGCGCGCGAGCGCATTGCGGCTGAAAATAATCTGGTGCTCCGACCAGTCATGGACCGCCCCGATGTGCCGGAGAGGAATCGTTTGCTGAGCGCGGATGTTGGGCACGAGAGCGAAAATCAGGACACACCATCCGGCAAAGCCGGCATAAAAATGCTTTGGCTTCACTGCTGCCTCCGATTGCAATTGATTTCCGGATATTGTAGCCGTTTTTGGTTGGGCAGGGGATAGCTGAGTTTGGACGCCTGTAACCTTAGTGAGCCGGAACTTTCCAATCCGTCCCCGGCGCGATTCTCAGTCGCGCCCTGCGCAAACCACGGGAATCGAGCGCACGACACAGAGAAGACCAATTGCTTAGCAAGACCGATCCCTTCACCCTTCCGATTCTTACAGGTTTCGTGGTTCTCTCGTGACTCTGCGACTCCGTGGTGAAAAAGACAAAGTAGGACCCTACCTTGAAGATGGAGAGCGAAGGAAGATGGATCGCAAGGTTGTCTACGTGTCATCCCCGTAAGTGCAGCCCGGGCTGCAATGTAACCGCAGCCGCTAAATTAGTCCATGACAGAAGCGAGGAGTTAGTAATACAATGGCCGACGGTGAATTACCCGAGGGGGTATGAATGACGAACATCGCTAAGGCAATTGACCGGCTCCGCGAGGAACGCCGGGATGCACAGCACCAAGTCCAGAAGCTTGGGGAAGCCATTTCGGTTCTCGAAAGGCTTACCCGAGGAACGCACTCAACCATACACGCGGTGCCGACACATCGCACCAAGCGCGTACTTTCCGCCGCCGGGCGCCGGAGAATTTCTCTGGCCCAGAAAGCGCGTTGGGCTAAGATACGACAGATGAAAAAAGCAGCCTAAACGCCGGGCGGGCTGCAGGCTCTGCGAAATCCTCGCGAGAGACTTGTAGCCCGCCGGATTTTTGTCTGCCCGCCGGGACGTTAGATTAGATCTCGCATCGCCCTATCCCGCGACCTTCGTCAACTGGCTTTTCCCAGCTTCAATCTTCTGGAGTAGCGCCGGCATCTTGGCCGGCTGTCTCGAGGGCGTCTCGCCCTCGGCGCGGCGGGTGAGGACGCCCGCCGGACAGCCGCCGGGACGGCGGCGCTACTAGCCGTGTCCTCCGCTGAGCTCGCGCACGATGCTGCCGACAAACTGCTTGGCGTCTCCGAATAACATCAGCGTGTTGTCGAGATAGTAAAGCGGGTTATCAATGCCGGCAAAGCCTGGATTCATGCTGCGCTTGATGACCATTACGGTGTGAGCTTTGTCTACGTCGAGGATAGGCATGCCGTAGATGGGACTCGTGGCATCGGAACGAGCGGCGGGGTTCGTAACGTCGTTGGCGCCAATGACCAGCGCGACATCGGTCTGGGGAAAGTCGCCGTTGATTTCATCCATCTCAATCAGGCGATCGTAGGGGATATCGGCTTCGGCCAGCAGCACGTTCATGTGGCCGGGCATGCGTCCGGCGACGGGATGGATGGCGAAGCGCACATCCACGCCGCGCTTGGTGAGAGCATCGTAAAGTTCGCGGACTTTGTGCTGCGCCTGGGCCACGGCCATGCCGTATCCGGGAACGATAATGACCTTGTTCGCGGCGGAAAGAATGGCCGCCGCTTCCTCGGGAGTCGCACTGCGAACCGGTTTGGCTTCTCCGGCGGCGGCCGCCGCTTGCACCTGGCCGAAGGCTCCAAACAAAACATTGGTGAAGGAGCGATTCATGGCCTTCGACATGATGATGGAGAGAATGAGGCCTGAGGATCCATCGAGCGCGCCGGCGATGATAAGCAGTTTGCTGTTGAGCACGAAGCCCATGGCAGCCGCTGAGAGGCCGGCATAGCCATTCAATAGCGAGATGACGGTTGGCATGTCCGCGCCGCCGATGGGGATGATCAGTAACACGCCGAAGCTAAGCGCGATCAGGATCATGAACGGAAACAGCGACCTGTTTTCCGGATGCAGAACCAGAGTTACGGCGATTACCAGCGCGCAGGCTAGCAGCAGAAAGTTGACCAGGTTCTGACCTTTATAAGTCAGTGGGCGCTGCGGCAGAATTTCCTGCAATTTGCCGGCGGCCATCAAGCTTCCAGTTACGGTCAAGCCGCCGAGAATCACTTCGAGGGATAGCACCGACATCATGAAGCGGGAGATATCGGGCGAGCGCAGATAGAATTCGGCTGAGCCGACGAGGGTTACGCAGAGGGCACCAAAAGCGTGACTGAGCGCGGTTCGCTGCGGCACCGCCGTCATCGCCACACGGCCGAGGGGAACCCCGATGATGGTGCCGAGCACCAGGCCAATCGCAATCCAGTGATAGCTCATGCCACGGTTGAGCAGCGTTCCGCCGATGGCCAGCACCATGCCGATTTCACCCGCCCAGATGCCGTGGCGGGCGGTTGTCGGCGAGCTCATCCACTTCAGCGAGAAGATGAAGAGCACGCTCGCGACAAGATATAAGAGCTCGATAACGATCTGGAGGCTGCTGATTTCGCCCGTCATTACTTGGCCGCCGGTTTCGCCGCTGATGGAGATGCTGGGCGGCTGGATTTGAACATCTTCAACATGCGGTCGGTGATGATGAAGCCGCCCACGATGTTGCTGGTGGCGGCGACCACGGCGATAAATCCGAAGATGGTGGCGAGCTTGCTTTCATGGCGGCCGACGAGCACGATCGCACCCACGACCGCGATCGCGTCCAGGGCGTTGGTGAGCGACATCAACGGAGTGTGCAGCAGGGGCGAGACTCGGCGGATCACTTCAAATCCGATGAAGCCGGCGAGCACAAAAATAAAAAGCGCGTTGATCAGGTTCGAAGTACTGTTCATCTATCCTCCGATTAGTTCGTGGAGAGCCGGGCGTCCCCGCCCGGCCAGATCCTTCGGCTAAGCTCGGAACAGACCGGCGAGACGCCCGTCCCTCCACCTGTTACTTTGCCAGCGCGGGCAAGCTGAAGAATTCGCGGATCCGGGCTTGCACAATTTCGCCGCCGCGGGTGAGCAAGGTCTCACGCATAATTTCGTCTTCCAGATTCAAAGTTAATTTTTGATCTTTTATTAAGTGAGTCAAGAAGGCAGTGACGTTACGGGCGTACATCATGCTGGCGTGATAGGGTACGCCGTTCGCCAGGTTGATCGTTCCAATGATGGTCACACCATGCTTGACCACGGTCTTGCCCGGTTCGGTGATCTCGCAGTTGCCGCCACGTTCGGCGGCCAGATCGACAATCACGGAACCGAGAGCCATTCCCTTCACCATATCTTCGGTTACGAGCACGGGCGCCTTCTTACCCGGAATCACCGCTGTAGCAATCACCACATCGCTTTCCCGCACGGTGGCTCCGAGCAACTCGCGCTGACGGCGATAAAACTCTTCGCCCTGCGCAGTGGCGTATCCGCGAGCGTCCTGCGCGTCCTTTGCCTCGATGGGAAGCTCCACGAAGCGTCCGCCGAGACTGTGCACCTGCTCCTTCACGGCGGGCCTTAAATCGTACGCCGAAGTCACGGCGCCCAGGCGGCGCGAGGTCGCGATGGCCTGCAGTCCGGCAACGCCGCATCCGATCACGAACACGCGGGCAGGAGTGATGGTTCCCGCCGCGGTAGTGAGCATGGGAAAGATGCGGGGGTGGGAGTCGGCAGCCAGCAGTACGGCCTTGTATCCGGCGGCAGTGGCAAACGAAGAAAGCGCGTCCATGCTTTGGGCGCGCGTGGAACGTGGCATCAACTCGATGGCGAACGCCGTGACTCCGGCGTGCGCGATCTCCTCCACCACATCTTTCGATCCGAAGGGGCGCAGAAAACCTACGAGTATCTGATCGCGGCGGAACAGCGGAAGATCCTGCTTGCCGTTGATGTCGTTCGAACCGTAGCAGAGAATCTGCACAACAATGTCGGCGGAGGAAAACACGGCGGCGCGGTCGGCGACGATTTTAGCGCCCTTCTCGACATAGAGCGAATCGGGATAGCCGGCCTCGACGCCACCGCCGGATTGTATGTGCACCTCGAAACCCGCCTTAGTCAGCGTGGGCACTACAACCGGCACGATCGCGACCCTCCGATCGCCCGGATAAATTTCCTTTGGAACACCGATGATCACATGCCCTGCCTGTCTTAGCGATTCTCTGCATCGCAATTGAAAACATTAGAAGCCCGGCTCGCAAACTGCGTTTGCCGGCAAAGTCAGACGAAGTGAGGATTCTAGTTTAGCGGGTGGGTCTGCGCAAATGGCCTCCCGTATTCGACGCTCAAATGGAGAGGTCTAGCTGCACATCGTCGCCATGGTTAAGGTTGGACACGGCAATGTCGGTGCAGTTTTCCACGATCCAATCGGCGTGGGCATCTTCGAGGTCGCGGCGGAGCATGGTGGTCAGGAATGCAATCACCCTCGCGCCAGCAGCCTTGCCGCTGCGCACTCCTGCGGGCGCGTCTTCGAGCACGATACAATCTTCGGCGGCAAAACCGAGCTTCGTCGCAGCCTTCAGATAAGGCTCGGGATCGGGCTTGCCGATTTTCACGTCGCTCGAGGTGACCATATTTGTGGGAATGGGCAAGCCCGCGGCTCGCAAACGCACTTCGGCGAGCGGGCGCGTACATGAAGTCGCAATCGTCCAGCGTTCTGGAGGCAGGGAGTTCAGGAGTTCCCTGGCGCCCGGAAGCAGCACAACGCCATCGAGGTCTTCTATTTCGCGGCGTTCGACTTCGCGATCTTCCCTGTCGAGAACGGCGCGATCGAGATTGGCGGCGGGGATGAGTTCGCGAATGGTGGTTCGACTGGGACGCCCGTGCGCCATGCGAACCACGGTCTCGGGATCAAGGCCGTGCTCAAGCGCCCACCTCTGCCAAACGCGTGCAACTGCAGGAGTGGAATCGATGAGTACGCCGTCGAGGTCGAACAGCAAGGCGCGGCAGCGGATCGAGATCATTGTATTTAATTTACATTGCTGCGGAGTTTGAACTTGATATAGGAACGGGGCTTTGCCTCATCGATGCGGGTCAGCCGGCTTCAACATGCCAGCCGGGAAAATGGTGAGCGCGGCAGGAATCGAACCTGCGACCCACGCCTTAAAAGGGCGTTGCTCTACCAACTGAGCTACGCGCCCCACCAATTTCAATCTAACATATTTTTTGCGGGTATTTGGCGCGGCGCCCATCCTGCGCCGAGCACGGAGTGACGCCGGTGGCGCAAAAGCTATACACTTCGCATTCATGCTGCGATCAATTTGGTTGTTGAAAAGGCTTTCGTTTTTTGCAGTGCCGATTGTTTCGTGCACCGTTTTGTCCTGCGCCATTCTTTCGCCAACACTGAGCTACGCGTCGAAGAAGAAGCAGTTGCCTGCCGTACGCTGGACGTCTGGTGCGCCCGGTTGCACCTTTCAAAACACCGATGATGGACACTACCGGTGGACGATGGTTGGTCAAGATCTCACGATAAGCCTGGTCCTGGATTCCCAGGAATTGGCGAAGAGCCGGCACCGCTTCTATCGGCTGCTCGGTATGTACATCAGTGTGACGTACACGGGGCCAGGCAAATTCGAGTTCCCCGCCGACTTGCGGCTCGACTTTGTTCGCCATCACGACGTTCTTGAGGGCTACGAGGATCCGACCGAACTCTCCAATCGAATTCAGAACGACGTCGACACGAAGATCTTCCAGACGGAGCGCCAGATCAAAAAAGATCCCAAGAGCGCTGACGAAAAAACTGCTCTCTTGCGCGAATACCAAAAAGTGGCTGCCGAGTTCATCGAGTTTGTGAGCACGCAGGGCCTCGACCCCAACACGGTGATCCTGAGCCCGGGCAATCCCGAAGCCCACGGCTGGGTCTTCTTCGCCACCAGCAATAAGTGGATTGGCCCGTGGAAAGACCGGGAGGATTTCCTCCTCAGCATTTGGATGAAGGACAAAGTTTGGCAATTTCCCTTCTCGCTGCCGCCGGCCGAAGGGGATCTGATCCTGCGCAAACCCGACTAGCCCGCGAGCACAACGGGAAATTGTGTTACAGTTTCGTGCTCGTAGTTTCTCATGATTGTGATCATGAAGGCTTCGTAATCATCATTTCGTGACATGTTTCGTGACATGGAGATGTCTCCGAAAACGACGTCCGAGGCACAAAAAGCTGCACTGGTGTTCTATTGTCCAGTCTGCGCTGTGGAGGTCACCGATCCGCTGACCTGCGGCGATTGTTCGGCCGTCATCTGCCGGCGCTGCGGAACTCCGCTTGAAGCGTCTGACGAATTGGGTATGGGATGAAGAACTGACACGGAATGAACCCACCTCTCGCTTCCCTGGCTAGCGAAACCGAAACCTCCAGTCAGCAACCGAGTCTTGTCCGCGGGCTTGGCTTGCTCGACTCCGTGCTGTTGCTGGTGAGCGGCATCATCGGCTCTTCTATTTTTCTTACGGCTAAGGATATTGCCGGGCCTTTGCCGAATCCGACATTGTTTTTTCTGGTGTGGGTTCTGGGCGGAGCGATTTCCTTGTGCGCCTGCGTCGCGTTCGCCGAACTTGGGTCCATGTATCCCGACTCCGGCGGGCAATATATTTACCTCCGCGAAGCTTACGGCGACCTGGTCGCGTTTCTTTACGGATGGATGCTGTTCGCGGTCGCGAATGGCGGCTCCATCGCGGCGCTATCCGTGGCTGCGGCAGCCTACATGGGGAACATCGTTCCCGCCATTTCGCAAGAGCACGTGATCTTCTCTCTGCTCGGCGTGCCATTCACGCGGGCGCATGCGGTTGGGTTGGTGCTCATCGCCATCCTCACTTACGTTAACGTGGTCGGACTGCGCTGGGGGACGCTCCTGCAGAATGTCTCGACTTGGACGAAGTTTGCCGCCATGGGACTTTTTGTTGTTCTCGGATTTGCCATTGGCAAAGGACATTGGTCGAACTTCAGCGCGCCGGCGCCGGGCGGTTTGCACCAAGGATTGACCATGGGGGGATTGACCATGGGACTCAGCATCGGGCAGTTGATTTCCGCTCTCGGAGTGGGGCTGATCGCCGTGTTCTGGGCCTATGACGGGTGGGTTTACATCACCTGGGTCGCCGGCGAAGTCAAAGACCCGCGGCGTAATGTGCCGCTGGCGATGGTTTTAGGCGTGCTCGCCGTAGGTGCGATTTATCTTGCCATGAACGCGACGTATGTTTATGCCCTGCCCCTGAGTGAGGTTGCGAAGCACGAGACCATTGCGCACGCCGCCGCAGCCGTGCTGTTTTCACCCCGAGCCGCAGCGTGGCTGTCGGCCATGATCGCGATTTCGTGTTTCAGCGCGGCGGCGACCTGCACGCTGTCGGGCGCACGCGTCTACCTCGCCATGGCGCAGGACGGCGTTTTTTTCCGCCGCATGGCCGTCATTCATCCCAAGTGGCGTACGCCAGCCTTCAGCCTGATTGGACAAGGCGTCTGGGCCGCGGTGCTTACCATGAGCGGACGCTACGATCAGCTTTACACGTACGTTATTTTTGGCATGGTGCTCTCGTACACGCTGACCGTCATCGGGCTTTTTGTTTTGCGCTGGAAACGGCCAGACGTTCCCCGCCCCTATCGCTGCGCCGGATATCCTTGGCTGCCCGCGATCTACATTTTGATCGGAGTTGCCTGGACGCTCAACACGATCATCGAGCGGCCAGCCGAGGCTTTTTGGGGAGCTACGATTGTGCTGGTGGGCGTACCGGGGTATTTGTTTTGGAAGCGCGGAAAGCGGCCGTTGCGCCCCGGAAATATTAGTTGATCCCTTCCGATGCATTTGACAAGCCTGCGAAAGCGGCACAGAATGTCAAACAATTTGTGGTCGGTCGCCACAGGTTTCCCCAGCTTGGGGCGCGGGTTTTCACTCTATCAAAGGAAGGTTCCCATGTCGAAGATCTCGCAGTTCGCGCTCTTGTGTGTCCTAGCCGTGATTCTGATTGTCGTATTCTGCGGTAGCGCAGCCGCGCAGCAGCACATCACCGGAAGCTTGCCGGATGGCGCTACCTATGTGATCGACGTCCCGGCGCCATGGAACGGCACTCTTCTTCTTTATAGTCACGGATATGTCGAACCCGGCGGGGATAATCCCGCGGAGGATGTAGGCGATCCACTCACCGGCGCTTACTTGCTGGCGGCGGGGTACGCGCTGGCTGGATCCTCGTACGCTTCGACCGGCTGGGCAGTGCAACAGGCGATTCCCGATCAGATGGCAACGCTCGGTGTTTTTCAAACCGATGTCGGAAATCCGACCACGACCATCGCCTGGGGACACTCTCTCGGGGGCATGATCACGGCCGCGCTCGTGCAGGAGTACCCGAGCAGCTTCAACGCCGCGCTTCCCATGTGCGGGGTGGTGGGCGGCAGCGTGGGCACTTGGAACGAGGCACTCGACGCCGAATTTGCCTTCAACACGCTGATCGCCGGCGGAGCTTTGCAAGTGGTGGACATCACCAACCCCTCCCAGAATTTCACCAATGCGGAAGAGTTTCTCGCCGCGGCCCAAACCACCGCCCAAGGTCAGGCGCGCATTGCCTTGGTCGCGGCTCTGGCCGATGTGCCGGGCTGGTACGATCCTGCTTCTCAGGAGCCGCCGAAAAAGGACTACACCGACCAGCAAGCCAATCAGTTTGAGTGGCTGGCAAATGTCGACTTTGCCTTCTCGTTCGCCTTCCGCGCCGAACTGGAAGCGCGCGCCGGAGGCAATCCCTCGTTCAACACCGGCGTGGATTATGCGACGCAACTGATGGGCTCGGCCGATTATTTTGAAGTAAAAGAGTTGTACAAAGCCGCCAAGCTGAACCTGGATGACGATCTGGCCGCGCTAGCCGCGGCTCCGCGGATTTCCGCCGACCCGGGCGCTCTTACCTACCTGTCGGATTACATCATCTACAACGGCCAGTTGCCCTTCCCCGTGCTGACGATGCACACGGTCGGCGACGGACTGGTGCCGGTCGAAGAAGAGAACGCCTATGCCACGGTTGTCGACGAAGCGAAAGATTTTGCCGAGTTGAAGCAAACCTACATTCACCGCGCCGGACACTGCGAATTCACGCCGGCGGAAACGATTACCGCTCTGCAAACGCTGGAACTTCGATTGTCGAGCGGGAAGTGGAAAGACCTCACTCCTAAAGACCTGAACAAGGAAGCGAACGCGCTCGGCTCGACCTATAATGTTCTAGAGATTAACGGCCAACTGGTGAACACACCGCCGGAATTCGTGACCTTTAAGCCGGAGCAATTTCTGCGGGTTTACGACGCGTTTACGCAGTAGTGGATAAGGCGGTGCTAACAACTACACCGGTACCGCCGTCTTCCGCTTCGGATTGAAGAACGGCAATGGCACCACCGTCGCCGTTGTTTTCATCCGTTGCGCTTCGATGGTCAACTCCATTTGCAGCTTGGTGCCGGGCTTGGAATACTCGGAGTCCACGCTGGCGAGCGCGATCAACTTCTTCAGCAGCGGAGAGAACGCCGTCGTCGTGGCCTTGCCCACCTGCCTGTCGTTGGAACTGGAACTGTCATAAACAGGTACGGCCACGCGCGACGCCTGGCTGGGGGCTGCCGGAGACAATCCAAACTTGTCGAATTGTTCTTCCACTTCCACCCAGTCGACTTCCAACCCCACCAGCTGGCGCGCCACTCCCTGCTTGTGATCCCGCGTCAACGCGCGCTTGCCGATGAAGTTTTCTTTATCGACATGCACCATCTTGCCGAAGCCTAACTCGTACGGAGAATATTTTTGCGATGGGATCAGCGCCTTCTTCGAGCTGATATAGTCGACTTCGATGAGCAGCAATCCAGCTTCGACGCGCGCCACATCGAGCGCCAACATTCCGGCGGCGTGAATATCGAATTGCTTGCCCTTGTCCATCAGCGCATCCCAGACGTTGACAGCTTGATCCCACGGAATCCATATTTCGTAGCCGAGATCGCCCGTGTATCCGGTGCGCGAAATGTCGACCGGCACGCCGGCAATCTTGCCGCTCGTTTTTCGAAAATACTTCAGATTCGAGATGTCGGCCTCCGCCACCGTCTTCAAAAGTCTCGCAGAGGCTGGCCCTTGCAGCGCCAGCGCCGCGGTTTGCTCGGAGATATCCTCGATCTGAACGTCCATATTCAGGCCGTTCTGCCGGAACCAGCGCAGGCTGGGATCGGCCGCCGTCCAGCGATATTTATTTTCTTCCAGGCGCGTGATCGTTCCGTCGTCAATGACCTTGCCCTCTTCATCGCACCAGCAGGCGTAGATGACCTGCCCCACAGCGACTTTGTTGATATCGCGCGTGATCACGCGGTTCACCAGTTTGGTCGCATCCTTGCCGGTGACGATGTACTTATAAAGCGGCGAGATATCGATCAGCGCGCACGCGTTGCGGATCGCGTTGTACTCGTGCTCGTGGTGAACTTCGTACACGCTAACCGTGTAGTATCCCGACCACTCGCGGTAGTTCAGGCTGTGGCAGAGGGCAAAAGTTCTCTCGTGAAATGCGGTTCCAATGGGCAAAGAGGCCTCGCTGGGTTTCCCCTGTGTATTTCCCCTTGAAGACCCCATGACCTCTGCGGTCAAGAAAGTCTTTACCACAGAGGTCACAGAGGTTCACAGGGGAATCTAGAAGAATCTTCGCCGGATTATATGCACGTGCGCACCCGCACGGCAAGCACCGAAATGGGATTGACTATCGGTCAGACATGACACCTAAGTGGAGACAAAGGGTGAGTTTCTCGATAGAATGACGAGTCATTTTTCCGTTGAAGTTATGGTCAATCTGGAAACGATTTTGCAACACAATTTTGTTCTGAGTCGAATATGTCCGCAGCCGCAAACAACCCGAAGTACGACGTGATCGTGATTGGCGGAGGCCACAACGGCCTCACCAACGCCGCCTACCTGGCGAAGGCGGGAAAGAAAGTTCTGGTGCTCGAGCGCCGCCACGTGCTCGGCGGTGCGGCTTGCACGGAAGAAGTTTTCCCCGGCTTCAAGTTTTCGGTGTGCTCGTATGTTGTCTCGTTGCTGCGGCCAGAGATTATTCGCGACCTCGAACTTCCCCGCCACGGGCTTGAGATTTTGCCGCTGGATGGCACTTTCACCCCCATGCCCAACGGCGACTACTTGTGGCGGGTGAACGACCATGGCAGAACGCATCGCGAAATCGCGCGCCACTCGCGCGTGGACGCAGAGGCATACGATGAATTCGGCAAAGCGATGCAGGCGATGTGCCGCTTCGTAAAGCCGATCCTCAGCATGATTCCGCCCGATCCGACGACGCTGAATCCGCGCGAACTGATGAAGCTCCTCTTCATCGGCCGCCGCTTCCAGGGCATGTCGAGCGAGGACAAATACAACCAGGTGCAGCTCATGACCATGAGCGCCACCGACTTTCTCGATCAGTGGTTCGAGACCGATGTGCTCAAGGCCACCATGTCGGCCTCGGGCATTATCGGAACTTTCCTCGGTGTGCGCTCGCCCGGCACGGCTTACGTTCTACTGCATCACTACATGGGTGAAATTGACGGCGCTTTCCGCGCCTGGGGATTCGCGCGCGGCGGCACGGGCGCGATCTCGAATGCGATCGCCGATGCCGCTCGCGAAGCTGGAGCCGAGATTCGCACCGAGGCTCCGATTTCCAAGATCGTCGTCAAGAGTGGGCGCGCAGCGGGCGTTGTGCTCGCGAACGGGGACGAGATTTATGCGGACGTGATTTCTTCGAGCGTCGATCCGCGGCTTACGTTTGCCAGGATGATCGAGCCCGGAAATCTGCCCGATGAATTCATGGAAGGCGTCAAGCGCTACAAATTTCGCGGTTCTTCCGGCAAGGTGAACATGGCGCTCGACGGGCTGCCGAATTTCAAGTCCATGCCGGGAGTGGGCGCGGGCGCTCATCTGCGCGGCGCGATGTCGATCTCGCCGAGCGTTGAGTACATGGAGAAGGCCTACGACGAAGCGAAGTATGGGCACTGGTCTTCGCATCCGTATATCGACATGGTGATTCCGACGCTCACCGATACTTCGCTCGCGCCTCCGGGCAAGCACATTCTTTCCTGCTTCGTGCAGTACGCGCCGTACAAGCTGGCGCCGGGGCTCGATTGGGATACGGAAAAAGAAAAGTTCGGCGATGCCGTGGTCAACACCATCGCCGAATATGCGCCAAATATCAGGGACATCATTCTGCACCGGCAGGTGGTTACTCCGCTTGACCTGGAACGCGAGTGGGGATTGAGCGAAGGCAACATTTTTCAGGGTGAACTCTCGCTCGAACAATTATTTTTTCTGCGGCCGGTTGCGGGCTGGGCGCAGTTCCGCTCGCCCATCAAGAATCTGTATATGTGCGGATCGGCCACGCATCCCGGCGGCGGCATCATGGGCGCACCCGGACGTCTCGCGGCTTTGGAAATTCTGAAAGACGGGAAGGCTTGATGGCCGGAGAAAGACGCATGGCCGAAACTCGCGATGTCATCATCGTCGGCGGCGGACACAACGGTCTAGTCGCGGCCTTCTATCTCGCCAAAGCCGGCTTCAAGCCTTTGGTGCTCGAACGCCGCGCCCAAGTGGGTGGCGCGGCCGTCACGGAAGAACTTTGCCCCGGCTTCCGTTGCTCGACGCTCGCGCATAATACCGGCCCGCTGCGCGCCGATATCGTCCGCGACATGCAGTTAGAGCAGCACGGCCTGAAGCTGACGACTCCCGACGTGAGCACGGTCTCACTGCTGCCGGATGGGCGAGCGCTCGTCCTCTACGCGGACGCGAAGAAAGCCGCGCAGGAAATCGCCGAGTGGTCCCAGACAGATGCTACCTCGTACATGGAATTTGGCACGGCGCTCGGCAAGATCGGCAAAGTCATCGCCGAGGCGCTGTTGCTCACACCTCCGAACATTGACAGCCCCAGCAGTGGCGACCTGTGGGGAATGCTGAAGACGGGCCGGTCGATTCGCAATCTTGGCAAGAAGGATTTGTATCGGGTGCTGCGCTGGGGGCCGATGGCCGTTGCCGATCTGGTGGCTGAGTTCTTTGATACTGAACCGCTGCGGGCAACCATCGCGGCCCGTGGCATCTTCGGAACTTTTCTTGGCCCATGGTCGGCGGGCAGCGCTCTGGTGCTGCTGTTGCGCGCGGCTGCCGATTCAACTCCCGCGGGGAGGGTTCAGTTCCCTGCCGGCGGCATCGGCGCTGTGACTCTGGCAATGGCTGCCGCGGCGAAACAGGCGGGCGCGGAAATTCGCACCGGCGCCGACATCGCCGAGATTCGCGTGAAAGACGGCGTCGCCACCGGCGTGGTGCTCACGTCGGGCGAGGAAATTTCCGCGCGCGCAGTCGTCTCGAACGCCGACCCCAAGCGCACGCTCATGCGCCTGGTCGATCCGGCGCATCTTTCCCCCGACTTCATCCAGAAGATGAAGAATTATCGCTCGCTGGGAACAGTCGCAAAAATCAATCTTGCGCTCTCCGCGCTCCCGGAGTTCACCGCGCCGAAAGCGAAAGCGGACGGCAATTTGCTTCGCGGCCGCATTCAGATCAGTCCTGAAATCGATTACCTGGAGCGCGCCTTCGACGAATCGAAGTACGGTAACTTCTCGCGCAATCCCTATATTGAAATTACGTTTCCGTCGCTTTCCGATCCATCGCTCGCGCCTGAGGGTCAGCACGTGATGTCGATCTATATGCAGTACGCGCCGTATAAGCCGAAAGACAGCGACTGGGAAAGCCAACGCAAGGCGCTCGGAGAAACTGTGGTGAAGACGATTGCGCAGTATGCGCCCGGTCTGCCGCAGACGATCCTGCGCCATCAAATCATCACGCCCAAAGATCTCGAAGAAACCTACGGCCTCACTGGAGGCCATATCTTCCACGGCGAACTCGCGCTCGACCAGTTTTTTACCATGCGTCCCGTGCTCGACTGGGCGCGTTATTCGACTCCGATCGAACGCCTGTACTTATGCGGCAGCGGAACCCATCCCGGAACGGGGTTAACCGGCGGCTCCGGCGCCAACGCTGCGCGCGAGATTGCCAAAGCCCTGAAAAAGTAGCTGCCGTACCGGCGGCGGGAGTAACCGGCGTAACGCCGCCGTCCGAGCGGCTGGGTAGCCGGCGAGGATGCCGGCGCTACACTTAATTCATGCATAACTCCGCTATCCTTCTTGTTTCCTGCCCCGACCGCAAAGGCGTGGTTGCGGCAATTGCCGAGTTCATCTTTCGCCACAATGGCAACATTCTGTGCAACGACGAACACGGCGACGAGGAGTCGAATCTTTTTCTTACGCGCGTTGAGTTCGACACAGCTGATTTTGCTTTTGACCTGACGGAATTTCCCCAGCGCTTTGTGCCGATCGCCCGCGACTTCCAAATGGATTGGCGGCTCGCCCGCTCCGCCGATCGTCCCCGCATCGCCATTTTCGTTTCGAAATATGACCATTGCCTGCAGGATCTGCTTTACCGGCACCAAAGCGGCGAACTGGGCTGCGAAATTCCGCTGATCGTTTCCAACCATCCCGACAATCAGCGTATCGCCGACTTCTACCACGTTCCCTACTTCGTCGTCCCGGTCACGAAAGAAAACAAGCAAGAGGCGGAGCAGCGGCAAATCGCGCTCATCCGCGAACACAAATGCAGCCTTGTGGTTCTCGCCCGTTATATGCAGGTGCTCTCTGGTGAGTTCATTGCCGCTGTCGGCTCGGAGAATCTCATCAACATTCATCACTCGTTCCTGCCCGCGTTCGTCGGCTCCAAACCCTACCACCGGGCATTTCAGCGCGGCGTCAAACTGATCGGGGCTACCGCTCACTACGTTACGCAAGTACTCGACGATGGTCCCATCATCGACCAGGACGTTGTTCGCATTCATCACCGCGACACGGTCGGCGACCTCGTGCAGAAGGGCCGCGACATTGAAAAGATAGTCCTGTCGCGCGCCGTGCGTTGGCACGTGGAAAACCGCATTCTGCTGTACGGGAATAAAACCGTGGTCTTCCAGTAGGCCCCAAGGGTCAGCAGGATTTGCGGCCGGGGTATTGGTGCAGACACTTCCGTAACCAGGTAACCAATTGCGCGAAGGTTGCCTTTCGGTTTTACTAAAGCTTGTCCCCCTTGCTGACATTACCGAGCCATCGCGAAGGAGCTGACTGACTTTGCTTGAGGATCCCAAATGGGAGCTGGCGTTGTTGGCCACCGTGCAAAGCTTCTACCAGCGGCTGCTCAGTGACCAACTGGGCGGAGAGCTGCCGGCGCCCGCCGAACTGGCTCCCGACGTCATCGGCCACGCCGAGGATGTGCATTCGACCCTCGAGAAGATGCACCTGTGGGTTCAGTTGCTCGACATGGCGATCACCCCGGCCATGCTGCGACTGGCGGTACAGCCCGGGCTTGATCCCGAGGTTGCGGAAGGGCTGCTGCGCTACTTCGCGCGCCACCGCGACGATTCGGGCGCCAATCGCGACAAGACCGATCTGGTCGCAACCTTTCTGTTTCGGCATCCGCGTGTAGCTGGGCAGTGGGAGCGGCGCGGCTACGGCCTGGATGGCTCGATTCCTCTGTCTCCGTTTGAAATCGCGCTGCTGGAAATTCTTTCGGAGTCCGACGTGCCCGTGCTCTCCGACGGCGATGTGCAACTGCTGCGCGAGTTCAGCGCCTTGCTTGACCAGGCCAATCGTTTTCAGGATTTCTCGGCGCTGATGGATTCCGGCATTATCCAGCGGGTGCGGCAACTGAAAGGCGCGCTCGGTGAATCGATTTATCACCCCGGAGTGCTGGCCACGCTGGCGCCATACAATGCCGCCTTCGGCGATCGTTTTCATACGTTGTTCGCGGCAGCCGCAGATGAGATCAAGTCTTTCGCCAGCCGCCTGGAAGAACTCGGAGGCAGCATTTTGAGTACGGTTGACGGCGTCGAAGTCACCGTCGAGCATGTCGCGGCGCTGAACCAGGAAGCTTTATTGAAGGTTGATTACAGCGCGGCGCTGGAAAAGTTCCGCCGCGTTGCCCGCTTGAAAAAAGAATTGGAGCGCCGGCCGCCGATTCCGCGCACACATCCCGGCTCCGCGGCATTTGGCCACACGGTGGGCGCAGGCGGTGCGGCGGTTGCTCCAGCCCTGGCTCCGGCTCCGAAGTATGTTCCGGCCGCCATCACCCCGCAGGCGCTCTCGGCGGAGGAAGCGAAGCTGCGCCGGGTGGAAGAATCGATTCGCGTCTTCGTGCGCGTCGCCGATCCGAAATTCCGGCAGATCGTGCCCATGCGTTATTTCAACCTGGTGCTCAGTCAGGCCGAGGTTCAAGCATATACGGCCGATTACCTGGAACAGACGGGCCCGCGGGCGGACGCCGCGCGAATGCTGCTGCGCATCGTCGCCGTCACTGCGCGCATGACTACCGAGATTGAGGAATTCAAGCGCTCGCGGAATTCGCGCTCAGTATGGAAGCTCCACGCCGATTCTCTGGTGGTCCTCATCGACCTGGCCACGCGGTTGAGAGAAGGAGTGGAGCGGTTCGCGCTGGTTGCCAGCCCGGAGGCGGAAGCGCCGGCAAACGGTGGAGATCTCCGCGGCGCGCTGGAAAAGCTCCGAGTGCGCACGGCCGAGGCTGCAAAGCTCATCAGCGAAGCATAAAAACGGCTAGTTGGAAAATTTAAAGAAGGAAAAACCAACGAAAATAAAACCGCCACACGCCTTACGGCGTTCGCACCCTTGCCGCGATTTCAGCCCCGAGCATTCGAAAGTGGCTGACGTTCCAGGTGTAGATCTTCGCAGCGTGCGCCTTTACGGCACATCGGCCCAACAGCGCGTCGTAAATTGTGCCGCCGACAATACCCCCACTTGCAGCTTCTCGAATTGCGTGCTGGTACTCAGGGACATTCAAGGAAATTAACTCTAGCCGTTCCGCGACGGAATCGAGAGACAGCAGCGCCTGGTCCGCGGTCAAGCGTAGTTTGCCCGGTAGCCGCGTCAGAGTCGCATAGAGTTCCGCCAAACTATGCGCTGCGCAGCACGCATTTTTGCGGTCGGCATCGGCAAGAATAGCGAAGCTCCGCTCGTGGTGTTCATGACCGTCTAGAAACGATGCGACCAAAACCGATGTGTGGAAAAAAGATTTCAATGTTTCTTGCCCAATATTTGCCGCTCTCGGTCCTTGCGGACTTTACGGACGGTCTCGTCGACAACAGACGCCCTCAGGAGGCCGGTTTGGAAAGTCAAGATGCCGCGTTTCCTGTAGGCCGTCGCGTTGCCTCGCACTGGGCGCAGCACAACGTGATCCTCGAACGACTCCATTTCCAGCGACTCTCCGGGTTCGAGTTGCAACTGGTCGCGAACTGGCTTGGGAATGACGAGACGTCCAGCCCGATCAATACTAAGAGTGGCATTCATAATGGTGTTGTACCATGGTAATTGCCATAAACAATGCGATTTTGTAGTGGGTGAAACTGACCCACTACCTGCCATTCTTTCTCTATGTGATGTCTTGGCAAAAAAGAGGGACGAGCGAGATGCCCGTCCCTCTAGATCTTGCTTGATAAAGCGACTGACGCGACACCCGTCGCTCCACCTTAGTGAATGTCGAACTGCTCCTGGTGCAGCGCCGGATCCGATTTCACGATGATGGTTTTCTTCGTGAGTTCTTCCATCTCGTTCAGCAGTTTCGCGTTGTTCGCCTTCAGCGCTTTCGCGACCTCCGGATTTACGCGCAGCATTACGTCGCTGTGCTCCAGATGATTCGAGATCTTGCGCATCTCGACATAGACCTCGTTGCAAATGGTGTTCACCGATTTCACGAAGCCCGTGGACTGGCAATACGGACACGGCGACCCAATGGTCCGTTCGAGCGACTGCTTCACGCGTTTGCGCGTGATCGCCACCAGGCCGAAATCATTGAACTGCAGCACTTTTGACGGCGCCCGATCGAGGCGCAACGCCTCTTCCAGCGCCTGCATTACCTTCTGGCGGTTGCGGCGCTCGTCCATGTCGATGAAGTCGATGATGATGATGCCGCCCAGATCGCGCAGTCGCACCTGGCGCACGATTTCCTTGATGGCATCGACGTTTGTCTTCACGATCGTGTCTTCCAAGCGGGCCGTTTTGCCGACGTACTTGCCGGTGTTCACGTCGATGGCGACCAGCGCCTCGGTCTGGTTGATCACGATGTAGCCGCCGCTCTTCAGCCAGACTTTAGATTTCAGCGCCTTATTGATTTCTTCGTTCAGCCCGAATTGATCGTAGAGCGGCGTCTCTTTGGTGTAGAGTTTGACGCGCTTCACCAGCGCCGGCTGGAAACGATTCGCGAAGCGCAGAATGCGCTCGTATTCCTGCTCGGTATCGACCCAGATGGCGGAAAACTCCGAGCTCACCTGATCGCGCAGCACCCGCTCCACCACGTTCAGGTCGTGATAAATCAGCGCCGGAGACTTGCTGCTGTCGGAGCGCGACTTGATCTCGCTCCAGAGGTTTTTCAAAAAGCGAATATCCGCCCGCAGTTCTTCGTCGGTTGCACCCGCGGCCGCGGTCCGCACAATAAAACCGCCGCCGCCGTTTTCGCGCTCGCTCTGAATGATGCGCTTCAGCCGCAGGCGCTCTTCTTCCGATGAGATTTTGCGCGACACCCCAGTGTGATTTACCGTCGGCATGAAGACCAGAAAGCGTCCCGGCAGCGCGATGTGGCTGGTAATGCGCGCGCCCTTTTTGCCGATCGGCTCCTTGGCAATCTGGATCAGCACTTCCTGCCCTTCCTTGAGCAGTTCGCTGATCTGCGGAACCACCGTATTTTCGCGGCTGCGGAAACGGCGTCCACCGCGGCGTCCGCGGCCGCGATCGAATCCCCGCTCCGGACCGCGACGCTGCGTACGCTGCAACAGCCTCGCCTCCGGCGCCGGGCCGCGAACTTCCGCGCTCGCATCCACCGTGCCCTCGCCAATCGCCTCGGCCTCCAGCAGCGCCTCGGCTTCGGCTTGCGCCTCTTCCAGTTCCAACTCCTCCGCTTCGCGCTCTTCAGCTTCCAGAACGGCTTCGGGAACCGCTTCCCCGTTGGCTGCCGGTTCACCAGTCGCTGCCAAACCAGCCGTAGCGGGCTCTGCTGCAACACCGGATTCCGACAACTGTCCACTGGCCGCGCGTGTCTCCTCTTCCAGTTCCTCGAAACCTTCGTCGTCTCCCGGCTCTTCGCCGTAGGAGGCGAGTTCGACTTCTTCCTCTTCGATCTCCTGCTCTTCGACGGATCCGGGCGCAAAGTGATGGGGGACTTCGGTTGCAATCTCTTCTGCCATTTGCGGAGCCGCTGCAAAACCGGCCTGTTGTGCGCTCTCACGCACCGGCTCTGGAGTCGCGTAAGGCTCCGCTACGGGCGTTTCCCGCCTTGCCTCGTTTATTTCCGGTGGAGCACTGAGGGCGGCATCGTGCACTTCCTCCTCGACCTCTTCCTCGACCTCAGCTTGCGGCACGTGCTCATGCTGTTCGTGAAGAGGTTCGGCAACCTCGGCCGCGAAAATGGGTTCGTCCTCAGGAAAATTTGCCACGATCGCGGGTGATGCAGGCGACTCCGCTACCGCCGCGTTCTCCGCCGACAATGCCGGATGTTCGCTTGTACCCGCACTCTGCCCCAGCCCCTGGCGCTGGTACTTCGAGATTGATTCGCCGGGCAGCATGATCGGTTGATATCCCGGGGGCGGTCCGTAATCATAGTCGCGACCGGTGGGCGCCGGGCGCTGGAACCGCGAATCCGAACTGCTGCGTCCGGAACGCTCGCCGCGGCCAAAACGGTCGTAACGGGGCTCACTCCGCGTTTCGCTAGCGCTCTCGCTACGTATTTCGCTGTGCGTTTCATTGCGTATATCGTTGCGAGGCTCGCTTCGAATCTCGCCGCGCTCCGGACGGTCGCCGCGTCCGCCGCGGTCTCCATTCTCGCCGCGACGTCCACGACGGCGGCGTCGGCCGCGAAAGTCGCGACTCGTGCTCGTGCCTGCGGCGTTACCCGGCGCTCCGGCAGCCGACGCTTCCGTCTCTTCTCCCTCGGCTGCTACGCTGCCGGCGTCTCCAAACTGCTCCTGGGCTGGAGAATCTGCGTCTGACTCCAAACGCGGACGCGCCTCTGTCACCGGACGATTCGCCGGGATCGCTTCATCCAGGTCTTCGTCCTGCTGTTCCAAATCCATGAAATCGGAGACGTACAGAAAGGCGTCGCGTTCCAACCCAATATCGACAAAGGCCGACTGCATGCCTGGAAGCACGCGGGTAACCCGGCCCTTATAAATCGAGCCCGCTAAGGTGTATTCGTTTTCCCGTTCGAGGTAAATTTCCGCTAGTTGATCGTCTTCCGTGATCCCCACTTTGGTTTCGTGGGGGGTGGCTGAGACATACAATTCCTTGTTCATTTCTACTCCGGTTTTGCATTACCGGACCAGAAGCACAAGGCGGACTAGGAGATCGATAGCGTTCAGCGCCGCTCCGGGAAGGAGCGGGCGCGGTCCCGGAATTCTTCCCGGAACCTACACTGCAGTGAATTGTTCTTGCTCGTCTGCACTGATCGCGTTAAGCCTTCCGTCAGGTCTGTGGCCACTCTCTCGCATTCTCGCTGAGGGGGCCGTTCCCCGCCTGACTGGCTTCAATCCTGTCCGGCTTCGACTTCTGCCGGCATTCTGCCCTCCTTTTTCGCGAGGGCCTTCGTAATCTTTCTTCTTACTAATCTTGTTTCTGCCTAATCCTGTTTCGTAGCGCCGATCTCAAGGTCGATGAAACCTGTTGAGAAGGGCGCCCCAGCATCTGCCGACCGTCTCAATTCACGAAACGACGCATCCTGACGTTCATGACCATCCCCAGCGCCAAAAACATGAAAAGAACGGAAGACCCACCATAACTCATGAGCGGCAGAGGTATTCCCGTGACTGGCATAAAGCCAACCACCATGCCGACGTTGACCAAAATGTGAAAGCTAAGCACAGCCACCACACCCATGACCAGAAATGCCCCGGCGCGGTCGGGCGCCGTTTGCGCATTCTGGGTCAACCGCATCAGCACTATAAAGTATAACAGCAGAACCGCCAGAGCTCCTACAAACCCATGTTCCTCGGCAAACGCAGCAAAAATAAAGTCGGTCTGGGGCACGGGCAAAAAGGCCAGATGGGTCTGCGATCCCTGGCTGCTGCCAAAAATCCCACCCGAACCGACGGCGATCAGAGATTGCGTCACCTGGTAGCCCGAGCCCTTGGGGTCGGCATCGGGCTCGCGGAAACTGAGCAACCGCTGCTTCTGGTAGTCCTTCATGTGGTGCCATGCCAGAGGCATGCAAAGCGCCGCTAGAAGAACCACCACCCCCGCCTGCCGTAACCTCAGTCCTCCCAGAAAGAGCCCCATGATGGCAATCGGCAGGTAGGTCAGCGCCGTACCCAAATCGGGTTGCGCCAACACCATCAGCATGGGGAAGCCGACAATCGCGCCCGCCTTCAGAAAGTCGGACCACGACAGTTCTCGCTCGTGCAAATCGGCAAAGTACTTCGCCACCGCCAGAATCAGGATCAGCTTCACCCACTCCGACGGCTGAAAATGGCCGCCGGCCGGCATTTTGATCCAGCGCCGCGCCCCCAGGTATTTTTGCCCGAAGAGCAGGACGGCAATCAGAGAGGCCAGCGAAACTATGTACATCCAGTGGATTTGTTCAAGCACAGCTTGATAGTTGAGCAGGCTGACCATGAACATCGCGCCTACGCCGCCCAGAATCCAGTAGATTTGTTTAAGGTGGGCGCCGGCAAATTTGGTATGCTCGGTCGCGCTGTGAATCTGCAGCACGCCGAGCGCACAGATCACCAGCACGAAGCCCAGTAGGACCCAGTCGAAATCTCGGTAGGAAACGTAGCGCGACATGAATTCAGTCGCCGACCCCAGAACCAATTCGGAAGAAGTAAAAACAGTTAGTTCGTAACAACAAAATCACTCACAAGGATTGGTCGGACATGCCGGGCTCACGGGCGATGGCTCCCGCGTCCAGATCCAGATCGCAGCCCCGCCCAAGCCAGCCAATCCGACGTAGACCGCGGTCGACGAACTCATAATTCCTCCCGTCGCCGCCGTTGCCGCCCCAGCCGCCTTGCGCCGTTTTTTCTTCTTTTTCTCGTTGTCGTTGGCGTTCGTGTCGTCGCGGGTGGTCTGCTGACCTTGCGCCACGGTGGTGGTTCCCTTGTCGTCCTGCACCGTGACGTCGCCCTTGTTGGCCGCGATCTGCACCTGGCCATTGACATCGGTTACCTGAAACTCAGTCCACGCATCGCCCGCTGGCTTGATGGTTACATCGCCGGCAACTGCCGCCAGTCCGCGCGCGGTCGTCACCCGCACCGAGCCGTGCTCGAGTTCGACCGCCGGGCCCTCAAATTTCACCAGCGAGTCGGCCAACACCATGACGTTCGATCCATTCGCTTGAATGCTGGCCGTCGAATCGGGCCGCGTCTGCAACAAATCTCCCGCAAACATGGCGATTGACTTCGGTGCCTCGGTGCCGTTCACCCAAGCCGAACCGTTGGTGTACAACATGGCGGACGCGGTCTCCCCCGCCAGCATCATTTGTGCCGGAAACACAATCGCCAGCAAACAGCACACGACAGACCGAAACGCCGACTGTGACATGGGTCCGAATCACTCCGCACTTCTGGATTTTTGGTTATCGTAAGCCCGCAAAGGGTTGCCGGTCAATGCGTTTCTTCGCCGGTGTGCACTCCTGAGTCACTAGCTGGTCAATGTCAATGCTGGCCGCGGAGAAGCCGGACCGCCCCACCGGCGTCCCAACGAGCATCTCGCCCTCTGCTCCCTCGACCTTCACATCAATCCATTGGTTTGCTTTATGACGCCCGGAGATTTTTATCTTCAGGTAATTGTCGGTAAGCGCTTCGGTGAAGTCCGTTCCGCCCGATTGCAGCGTGATCGCCTCGACCACGGTCCCAACCAGTGACCGCAAGAAGGCCGCTTTCTTCCGGGATGCGAGCCCGCGCAGCACGCGGTTCCGTTCCCGCGCCACTGCCACCGGAACCTGACCCGGCAACTCCGCCGCCGGCGTACCCGGACGCGCTGAATAAGTGAACACATGCAGATAGGTAAAAGGCAGCTCTTCGACCATGCGCCGCGTTTCGTCGAACTCCGCTCCCGTCTCGCCCGGAAACCCTACCATCACATCGGCGCCAATCGCGGCGGTGGGCATGGCGGCGCGAATCTTCAGGATATTCTCGCGGTAGTGCCAGGGACGATATTTGCGGTGCATCCGCCGCAACACGGCATCGCTCCCCGACTGCATGGGCACGTGCGCATGCTTGGCGATGCGCGGCGACGAAGCCACCAGCCCGATTAGTTCATCGCTCCAATCCATGGGCTCGACCGAACTGATGCGCAATTTCTCGAGCGACGTGTGCTGGAGAATGTCGCGAATCAGATTGACAAGTCGTTGGTCGTTGGTCGTCGGTCGTTCGGGGCTCGAATCATCGTGCTTGGCTGCTGGAATCACCGAACTGAAGAGACTTTGCTCGCCAACGACTAACGACTGACGACCAACGACCTCCAGATCTCTTCCCCATCGTCCCAAATTAATTCCCGAAATCACCACTTCCCGATAGCCTGCCTCGACCAGCGTCCGCACTTCCGCGATGACGCGTTCGCTCGCGAGCGACCGGCTCTGTCCTCGAACATAGGGAATCACGCAGAACGAGCAGCGATTGTCGCATCCATCCTGCACCTTGAGGTTCGGACGCGTGCGCTCGTTGGCCGCTTCGAATACCGGAGCCGCCAACAGCTCGGTATGCGCAAAAATATCGCCCACGATCACATGCGCAGCTTGATCTTCGGACGGCCGCACCAGAGAAGGTTGCCCCAGAGAAAGTTGCCTCAGCGGCACGAAACCGGAACTCGGGGAAGAGGAATCAACCGTGAAATTGGACGAAGGCGCGGTCGCAATCTCCGCCGCCCGGTGCTTGTGCGAATTACCTACTACCCAAGTCACGCCGGGCAGGGCTGCCAGTTCTTCTGGCGCGCGTTGCGCGTAGCAACCGGTCACCAGAATGCGGCAATCCGGATTCACCCGCTGCAGCCGCCGTATCGATGCGCGCGCATCCTTATCCGCGCCTTCGGTCACGGTGCAGGTGTTCAGCACGACAATTTCGGCGTCGCGAGCCGCGCCGGCGCGCTCCAGTCCGCGCTCGAGGAACTGCCGCTCCAGCGCCGCTCCGTCCGCTTGCGTGGCGCGGCAGCCAAAATTTTCTATGTAGAAGCGAGCCACGCTCCTATACTAAACGAGTGGATGTTGCGACTGAAGCTCGGAGAGAGCTGACTTCGCAATGCATGCATCTCCAACTCCCCTTACGAGGTGCACATGAAACGCCGCATTCTTCTTGTCGATGACGATCTCCCCGTCCTGCTGACCCTCAAAGCCGTTCTCGAACTCCATGGATTCGAAGTGGACACCGCGAGCAGTTCCGCCGAAGCCTTGGCTCGCATGGAGTCCGGCGTTTACCAGATGGTCATCAGCGACTTGCGCATGGAAACCGAAGAGGCCGGACTGGAAGTCCTGCGCATGGCGCGGCGCCAGGCATACGATCCCGCGACCGCTCTGCTCACGGCGTATCCGCCCTCGGGAGAACATTGGCGCGGACTAAACGGGCGCGGGGAGAATCAGAAAGGAGAGAGCGGAGAGCAACCTCCGAGTACAGAAAGCGCCGACTCGCTGCTCATCAAGCCGCTCGGCACAAGCGATCTTTTGCGGCAGGTGGAAGCGCTGCTCATCCGCCACGCCGACCTTAAGCAACAACGCGAGCGCAACTCTGCGGCGAACGCGCCGCAAGCCCGCCATCGCGCGGGCTGAGCGATCGGTTGGGCCTGTTCCCTCAACCTCAAATGATTCAGGCGCTCGCGATCTGCCGTCCTTGCTGAAAGCATTCGCGGCACAGCACCGGACGTCCCTGCGTGGGACGAAATGGGACCGTAGTCTCTTTGCCGCACTGCGAACAGTTCGTCCGCGTTTCCGTCTTCGCGTAGGAATGCCCGCGGGACGACGGGGCGTGCGATCCATTTCCAAGGACTGCCACTCTTTTGCCCTTGCAGTTCTTGCAGCGTTTGGGTTCGTTCTTGAACTGCTTATCGTGAAAGAACAACTGTTCTCCCGCTGTGAACACGAACTCCGTGCCACAATCCACACATTTCAACATCTTGTCCTGGTATTCCATTGAAGAGGCGCTCCCATTTCGCGTCCCTGCTGCACGCGAGACCCGAATAGGGAAGGATCCGGTTCACTTCGTGGGCAGGAGATTTAACATCCCCCTCATGCTGACCCTTGGACTCGGCCCGCCACACGGTGTGTACCGCATGGTTATTGCTTTTTGATGCACGGCTTAACGATCACCGGGAAGTCGGAACAACTTGGAACCAAACCGCCGGTCGAGGCGCGGCTTGTTGGATCTCGCTTTAGTTTTCAATTGCAAGCTTCATAAAACGGGTCGCTCCACCCCGAAACGGCCGGTTTTTCTTTAGTCCTGCTCTTTGCGCGCTTTCTTGCGGCTCCGTTTGCGAGCCAATGCTTCCTTGACTCGTTTTCTCTCGCCGGGCTTCAGGTAAAACGAGTGACGCTTGACTTCCTTGATTATGTCCTCGGTTTGTACCTTACGCTTGAACCGCAGAAGCGCGTTTTCAAGGGATTCACCCTCTTGAAGTCGAACTTCCGCCAACAAACTGCACCCCTTGCCCGTCCCAACTGGACTGCATAGTTATGGCAAGGCTTGCCCACCAAGTCAAGTGGAAATGTGCAGAAATCTTCACTTCGCCTCAGAAATTCATGCGCATCGAAAATTGCATCTGCCGTGGCGCGAACGAACTAGTAGGTTTCATAAGACTCGCAGGTTGCTGATAATAAGCGGGATAAGCCGGACCTCCCGCGATCGGATAGTTGGTGTACTTAACAAACTGGCCCGCAGTGCTTTGGAAGCCATTATCGGTAATAACCAGCCTCTGATTGTTGCGATTGAATAGATTGAACGACTCGGCCGTCAACTCCAGATGATAATGTTCGCCCACATTCATCATCCGTCCCATCTTCAGATCCATGCTGGCATAGTCGGGACCGGTAAAAGCATTGCGTCCATAACCGGAGAGACGGTCGTTGCTGGTATTGTCATCCTGATTCGGATCGCCCGACACCATGGCGTTCGCCGGCCGCCCACTGCCATACATCATGATCCCCGAGATTTTCCAGTGATCGAACATGGCCGCCAGAGTTTTCTGCCCCGCGGCAAACGGATGCGGCTCTTCGATGGCCGAAATCGTCAACCTTTGCCGCTGATCGGTCACACTCGGACCCCGCTCGCTTTTGGTCGAGTACGAGTTCTGCACGGTTACCGGTTGTCCCGCCACCAGCGCATCCTGCCCGTCGTCGATGGCGTGCGCCCAGGTATACCCCAGGTTGAAGTACATCCCGCCCGACATCCGCTTGCGCAGCGAAACCGTCAGGCCGTTGTACAGGCTGGTTGCCGCGCTCTCAAACTGGTCGATAGCCCCGAGTTGCGAAATCGGACGTTGCAACGCGTTAATGCACGGCGGATATGGACAACTGATGCTGTAGGTAGTTTGCCAGGTCGAAAATGACTCCACGTTGTAAAGCGCATTGGGCACCACCGCACCGGCCGCGCTTTCGATCGGATAGCTGTAAAACGTGGGCGCAGGCAGATTTACGTCTCTCGCCCGGATCATATCCACGCCATGCACCATCAAGTAAGACAGCGTGCCCATGAACCCGCCGCCCAGTTCCCTCTCCAGGCTAAGACTGGCCTGCTGCACTCGCGGCGTCTTAAAGTCGGAAGCAAATGCCGACACTTCGTTGGTCGCATACGGCATCCACGCCGCCGGGATGGTGCACGAGACCGGCCCGCGCGGACAGTTCACTGCCGCATTCGGATAGGCAGGAAAAACCTGCTCTTGCGCGGAAACCGAGTTATCGAGAGAAATGAAATTATCGGTAAGTCCATTGTCATTGGTGACCGCTGTCTGATAAAGCTGCGGAATGCGCGTATAGAAGATTCCAAACCCGGCCCGCACCATAGTTGGATGCTGGCTGCCTAGCGAATATCCAATCCCCACCCGCGGCGCGAAATTCATCCCCTTCAGCGGCATCTTCCCCACCTGCGGCCACAGCGGATTGCTCACTCCCGTCTTTGAAAACGTCTGCAGATCGTAACGCGCTCCCATGCTCAGACTGAAGTGCGGCGTGAGCCGCATCGTTTCCTGCACGAA
>JBAWFQ010000136.1:0-33804 GCA_049592035.1 Terriglobales bacterium | reverse complement strand
AAAGCGGCGCTCCCAGACTAGAGCCTGCCAATTGCATAGCATTTCCAAGGGCATACGTTTAAGTGGCGGGAAGATGAGTCCGGCAGGAAAAATGCAACAACTGTCTGGGATTTGGTATTAATGCGCGGCACCAAATGAGGAAATGCAATGCGAAGCAGCAAGGGATTCTCGCTCATTGAACTCTTAATTGTCGTGGCTATCATTCTGATCATCGCTGCGATCGCTGTGCCCAGCTTTCTGCGTTCACGTATCTCGGCCAACGAATCGGCGGCGGTGGCCGCGCTCCGCACTTTGAACTCGGCGCAAATTTCGTATAACTCCGCCTATCCAACGGTGGGTTTTGCATCCACTCTGGGGGCCCTATCGGGCACGGGCTGCAATCCGCCAGACTCCACCCAAGCTTGCTTGATTGATACCGTGCTGGCGGGTGGACAAAGAAGCGGATACTCTTTCCAGCTCACCAATGTGAGCGGCACTCCGGGTTCAACCTACAATTTTATCGCCAGCCCGATCACATATAACTATTCTGGAATGCATTACTATTGTTCGTTCGGCGATGCGGTAATTCGCGTCAGTCCTAACGCGATTACGACTTGCGATGGCACCGTCCCTCCGCAAAATTAGCGCTACAGGCGGCGTGGCTTCTCCTGCCCCGCCTTGCTCCCGGTGAGCGGTTTACCTTCGTAACCCTCGCGTCTACCCGAATGCCGCAGGGCACTTGTGCATTGCTTATAATTCTCTTGGTAGGATTCCACATCCAACTCCATAAGGGGTTTGCTGATCCGCGCGTAGCCATGGCTGCGATTGAAATTCTCGATTTGGAAAAGAGTTATCTAGTCGGATTCTGGCGCAAGCGGCCGAAACTCGCCCTGCGTCCGCTGCGCCTCACCATTGAAGAGGGAGAGGTGTTCGGCTTCCTCGGTCCCAACGGCGCCGGCAAGACCACCACTCTCAAGCTCTTGATGGGGTTGGTATTCCCCACCGCCGGAAGCGCCCGGATTCTGGGGATGGACATGGACGATCCTCGGGTGAAATCGCAGATTGGATTCCTGCCCGAGCAGCCCTACTTCTACGACCACCTGAGCGCGCGCGAACTGCTCAACTACTACGGACAGCTTTCGGGAATTCCGGCAAAGGGCCGTTCAGCGCGGGTGGAACAGATGCTGGAGCGCGTGGGCTTGAGCGATGCAGCGAGCTTGCAGTTGCGGAAGTTCTCCAAGGGGATGCTGCAACGGGTAGGCTTGGCGCAGGCGATCCTGCACGACCCGAAGTTGGTGTTTCTGGATGAGCCCATGTCGGGACTGGATCCGATGGGGCGGCGCGAGGTCCGGAATCTCATCCAGCACCTGCGCTCCGAAGGCAAGACGGTATTCTTTTCGACCCACATTCTGTCGGACGCGGAGGCGCTTTGCGACCGGGTCGGCGTCATTCACCAAGGTGAACTGCGCGGCGTCGGAGCGGTTGCGGAATTGACTTCCGAGAGGCAGGCCAAGATCGAGATTATTTTTTGCGCCACCAAAGTCCCCGCGAGTTTGACCAGCCTCGGGGCCGAGGCCAGCGTCAGCGGCGACATGGTGAACGCGGTGTTGCCCGAAGAACAGCAGGATGCCGCGCTCGAAGTGCTGCGCCACGAGCGCCTCAAACTGATCTCCCTGACCCCGGTTCGCCGTTCGCTCGAGGAGTATTACATTCAGAAACTTCACCCCGCGGAAGGACAGAAAAGCGAAATCCCGAAAGCAGACGACCGGAAAAACGATCGCAAAGAGGACGCCCGGATGGAAGCAAGCCGGAAAGGGGTGGGTGCGTGAACTCTCGCATCGGATACATTGCCTTCAACACCTTTCGCGAGGCGGTGCGCGACCGCGTTCTCTACAACCTGATCGCGTTTGCGCTGCTGCTTTCCGGGGCGGCGATTCTGGTCGGTGAAATTTCCATCGACATCGAGCGCCTCGTCGTCGTCAACCTCGGCCTGACCGCAGTGTCGCTGTTCGGTGTAGTCATCGCCATCTTCATCGGCATTGGCCTGGTTTCAAAAGAGATCGATAAACGCACGCTCTACACCGTCCTTTCGCGACCGGTCCGCCGCTGGGAGTTCGTGGTGGGCAAATTCTTTGGGCTTACGGGAACGCTGGTGGTCAACACATTCTTCATGGCGGTGGGCGTGTTTCTGGCGCTGCTCTACGTGGCGCACAAGTTCGAGAAGATGGATGTGTGGGTGCTCGCCGCGCTCTACTTCATTGTGCTGCAATTTCTGATCGTGTGCGCGCTGGCCTTGTTTTTTTCCTCTTTTTCAACGCCGCTGATGGCTGCCGTCTTCACATTTGCCCTGTTCGTAATCGGAAGCCTGTCGGAAGATTTGCGCGGCTTTGCCCGCATCACCCAGGGACTCGGAGGCTGGCTGGCCACTGGCATCGCCTACCTGGTCCCAAATTTCTCCGCTCTCAACGTCATCAACCAGGTGGCACACGGCGACCCCGTACCCGGACGTCTGATCCTCTACAACACCGTCTACGCGCTGCTATATTCGGCCATGGCCATCTCTGGAGCGGTGTTGATCTTCCAGCGCCGGAATCTGAAATGAGTACCACGCGACGCGTCAACCTGGTCGCGGGCGTGGTGCTGCTCGTTTCCATGGCCGGCGCCCTGGCCGTGCTTTCCGCCATCGACCGTCTGCGCGCTCCATCCATACCGCAGCAAGCCCTTTATCTGCGCTCTTCCAAGGTGCTGCGCCGGTTGAGCCTCGGCTACACCGGCCTGCTGGCCGACATTTACTGGACGCGCGCGGTGCAATATTTCGGAATCCAGCATCACAACGATTCCGGCGATTTCCGCCTGCTGGCGCCCTTACTGGAAGTCACCACCGAACTCGATCCCAAGCTTCTGCCCGCGTACCAGTTTGGAGCCAACTTTCTGGCTCCGAAACCGCCCAGCGGCGCGGGCTTGCCGGGCGCCGCGCTCTCACTCATAAAATATGGAATCGAGCACAATCCTGACCAATGGCGCCTCTACTACAATCTCGGCTTTCTCTATTACACCGAGTTCAAGGACTACGCCAAGGCGGCCGACGCCTTCAGGCAGGGAGCAGCGCTTCCCGTAACCAGTGAATACATGCCCATCCTGGCAGCACGAATGGCGCAGCATGCCGGCGAATTCGACACCGCACGCATGTTATGGGTCACCACCTACCAGAGCACCAAGGAAGCCCGCATCCGGCAAAATGCGGTCGAACATCTGCTCGCGCTTCAGGTGGATGAAGAGGTAACGCAACTGGAGCAGGTAATAGAAAAATACCGCCAGCAGAGCGGTCGATTCCCCACCAGCATGGGCGATCTGGAGCGCGCCGGATTTATCCGTGGGACGCCAACCGATCCCAAGAATCACCCCTACAAATTGATGTCAGATGGCCGCATCGAAGTGCAGGATCCGCAGAAGATCCCCTTCATCACCAAAGGCCTGCCGCCCGGCATGTCCCCGCCGCAGCCCCCGCGCGAGATACCGTCAGAATCAAAGTGAAGGGCTCTTAGCTTTCAGCTCCCGGCTTTCTAGGGGTTGCACTTGCTTTTTGGGTGGCGCAGCGGTTTACCGCTGCGATGCTAACGGATCCTCAACATCGGCTTTAGCCGCTGAGAGTGCGCCTTCGACACCATCACAAGAACCGCCCAAACAAAAAACTAAGCGCTAATAACCAAGAGCAGTTTCTTGTTAGCATCCTTGCGTGTTCCCAAATTTCCCGCAATCATTCTGGAGCGCTCTAAGCAACCGGTGGCGCGAGCAGACGCAAGAGAAGGGCGCGGTCGGCGCAACCTCCCTCCTCCTCCGCAACCTGTGGAGCTTTGTCCGCGACTCGACTCCCGAGCGCCGGCGCCAGCGCTATGGCGACATGGAGTACGACTGGGAACACCGCGTCAACACCACCAGCGGCACCGTGGGCTGGCAAGCCCGTCTGTTGGGACTGTTTCACTCCCCCTATCAACCAACCGACCCGGCCCTGTTTCAAGAGATGATGGCCAGCTTGCCCATCGCCTTCGAGCAATTCACCTTCGTCGATCTGGGATCGGGCAAGGGACGCACGTTGCTGATGGCCTCGGAGTATCCGTTTCGGAAAATTGTGGGAGTGGAGTTGCTGTCGGAGCTGCATCACGCGGCCGAGGAAAACATTCGCGCGTATTGCTCCCGAACTCAGCGCTGCACCCAAATTGAGGCGTTCTGCGCCGACGCCAGCGAGTTTGCCTTTCCCGATACACCCCTGGTGCTGTACTTATTCAATCCGTTCCCGGAAGTGGCGTTGCGGCGGACCATCCGAAATCTCGAGCACTCTTTGCAACAGTCGCCCAGACCGATTTGGATCGTCTATCACAACCCCGCGATGGGCAGCGCCCTGGCAGCGTCGCCAGCGCTGGTGAAATCAGGCGGCACGGAACAATACTCGCTGTTTACAAACCCCAAAGTCTAACCGGCAAAAAGTCTAACCGGCAAGAAGATGCAGGCGTCGTATCACGGTATCGCTTCTCTGATTCGTATCAGGGTATCGCTTTAGCGATACCGTAACCGCGCTGCAATCTGACGCCCCTTTAGGGGCTGGTAGCGAACGCCGCCGCTCTTCGCCGCGTAGCGACTTTGCCCGCCCGCTCCCTCTTTGCTCTGCGCTCGGCAGCGCGTTACACTTCGGACTATGAATACGACGAACCAACCGAATGTGAAGTTTGTGCAAACCCCCGATTACCGCGAGGCCTATGCTAACAGCGTGCAGATTCGGGTGAACGTCTGGGATTTCTTCCTGGTTTTCGGGACCATGCAGCAGAGCTCGGAGTCGCAGGTGGAACTGCGAAACTTTCAGGGAATTTATCTCAGCCCGCAGCAGGCCAAGGCGCTGATGGCGCTCCTGCAGCAGAATGTGGCAAACTACGAGGCCGCCTTCGGGGAGATCAAACTTGATCCGCGGGCTCCGGTTGGACCCGTGCACTGATGGCGACTTGGACGCCGGCGCAATCCGATCAGCGGCCCGATCCAAAGAAACACTCTTCGCCGACGGGTTCTCCCGCGGACGCATGGACACAGCAGTTTCTGCTGTTTGCACTATTCTTTGCGGGCTTGATGCTGATCCATGCGCCGTTGCTCCGGCTGCCTTATTTTTGGGACGAGGCTGGTTATTACGTGCCGGCCGCGCGCGATCTATTTCTTTCCGGCACGCTCATTCCGCATTCCACGTTAACCAATGCGCATCCTCCGCTGGTGATGGCTTGGCTGGCGCTGGCCTGGCGCGTTTTTGGATATTCCACGCTGGTCACGCGCACCGCCATGCTGACGGTGAGCGCATTCGCGCTTTTGGGACTGTTTCGGCTGGCGCGGATCGCCGCCAATTTGTCTGTGGCCTGGGCGACCACACTGTTG
This sequence comes from Terriglobales bacterium, assembly GCA_049592035.1. GTDB lineage: Bacteria > Acidobacteriota > Terriglobia > Terriglobales > Acidobacteriaceae > Acidiflorens. The sequence continues at coordinate 28,413 of JBAWFQ010000136.1, read as the reverse complement.
GTGGCGCTTTATCCCGTGTACTTCACCCAGAGTTCGATGGCAACGCTTGACTTGACCGTTGCCGGATTTACGTTCTGGGCGCTGGGCTATTATGTCGCCGATCGCAAAGAAAATCATCCGTGGAAGGTGGCCCTGTGGTTTTCTCTGGCAGCTTTGGCCAAAGAGACGGCGATCCTCGCTCCGCTGGCTCTGGTCTGCTGGGAAGTGCTGGGTTATTTCATGCGCCCGCGATGGCTGGAAGTTCTTCCACCGGGGCGGCAGCGCTCGCGCTTGCTGTATCTGCTGCTTCCCGTGGTGCCGCTGGCGGGTTGGTATGCCTATCACTATTCGAAGACAGGCTTCCTGCTGGGTAATCCGGAATTTTTTCGCTACAACGTGGCCGCTACCCTCAATCCTCTGCGCATACCGCTGGCTTTCGGGCTGAGGCTCTGGCAGCTGTTTGGATATCTCGGCCTATACCTGCTCACGCTGGCGGGATTGCTGGCTATGCTTCGGCCGCCGCTGAAAGAGGCCGGAGTTGCCCGTCCTCGGATTGCATTCTGGATGCAGGTGGCATTTCTTTTTGTGGTGATCGCTTACCTCGGTTTCATGTCGGTTGTGGGCGGCGCCGTGCTGGCTCGTTACATGTTGCCGGTCGTCCCGCTGGTGATCCTAATGATGGTCTCGACGTTGTGGCGGCGAGCACGATATTGGACACTGATTGTGGCAGCGGTAGCTATCGCGTTTGTTGCCGGGTTGTTCAGCAATCCGCCTTATGGGTTCTCGCCTGAAGATAATCTGGCTTATCGCGATTACGTTGTGATGCATGCGGAGGCTGGTCGGTTCTTGGCGATGCGATATCCGGGGGCGCGCGTTTTGACAGCATGGCCGGCGTCGGATGAACTGACCCGGCCTTGGCTGGGCTATGTTAGTGCCAGTGCCAACGCTGGTGCGGGTTTTCGCGTCCTGCGCATCGAGGATTTTTCCGCTTCCCAGATCGACCTGGCGGCCAGAGCTCGCGGACAGTATGACGTGGCTCTGGTGTTTTCGACGAAGTACCAGCCCGCGCATCCGTTGCTACAGAATTGGGAATTCTGGCAGCGCATGAAGGAGAGATTCTTTGGCTATCATCGCGACCTTTTGCCGGAGGATATCGCCCAGCGACTGGGCGGAACGATTGCCTATCACGACGAACGGGACGGGCAGTGGATCGCGGTGATCACGGTGGAGCGTTAGCCTCGTGTGGGGACTCGGCCCCGTCCAAGCGGGGCCCTTCGGCAAGGCTCAGGGCAGGCTCCGCCCCGCTGCCACACGTGCACAGCAATTGTTTTCAAATCCCCATCAAGTGGCAGGAATGAGTCTTGACCACGACCCAGACGGGCTTGCCGGGAGCCAGTTTAAGAGCGTCGCGCGCGGCTAGCGTCAAGTGCACTTCAAACTCCGTGCCGGAGCAATCTACTATCGCCGCCACAATGACGTCTCTCTGTGCCAGTCGCCGGATAGTTCCGCGCAAGACGTTGCGCGCGCTCAGTCCGTGTGGCTCTTCGGTAGCCAGCAGCAGATCGCCGGCGCGCATGCCCACGCGCAGACGCGAGCCGACCTCGGCTCGAACCAACGGCGTCTCTAGTTCGACCTCGCCGCTGCCGAGGCGACAGCTCATGGTGCCGCGGGCTTCATGCAGTGACAGCACCTTGGCGTCGAAAATGTTTTCGAATCCCGAAAGATGCGCTACCGTCTCCAGTCGCGGGGCTCGCATCACTTCGTGGGGCTGGCCCTGCGCTACGATTCTTCCGGCGTCCAGCATGATCACTTCATCTCCCAGGGCAAATACTTCTTCTCCGTTGTGGGTAACGAAGAGAATCGGGACGCGGTGATTTTGGTTCCACTGGCGCAGATCGCCCACTAGCAGCGACTTTGTCGGACGATCGAGCGCGGCCAGGGGCTCATCGAGCAGTAGCGCTCGGGGTTCGGTCACTAGCGCGCGGGCCAAGGCTACTCGCTGGCGCTCGCCTCCGGAAATTTGCGCTGGTCGCCGGTCGCGCACGTGACCAATGCGGAACAGGTCGAGTATTTCGCGGCTGCGCGCTTGACGCTCGGCCGCGCTCAGAGCGCGAAGACCGTAGGCGACATTCTGCTCAGCGGTCAGGTGAGGAAAGAGGGCCAGATCCTGATGGACATATCCGATGCGGCGTTTCCAGGCCGCCACGTTCTGCTTCTTCTCAGAATCGTAAAGGTCTTCGCCGCCTACGGCGATGCGGCCTTCGTCGGGATCGGTCAGTCCGGCAATGCAATCTAGCAGCGTAGTTTTTCCGGCGCCCGATGCGCCGAAGAGAATCGTGAAACCGGCGAGCGCACGAAAATGGACATTCAGATTGAAGCTGCCTTCGGGATTCGGAAAGCGTTTGCGGATACGGACTTCGAGATCGGCGGAAATTGCCGGCGGTGATATTGGCGGCGCGGAGGGTGACGCGCTCGCATCTGTCGATTTTATTTCCACGGGCCAACCACCCAGGGACGCCGGTTCACGCCGTAGACGATCGACAACACAACAAACGAAATGATCAGCAACACGAGAGCAGTCTGGTTCGCGCTCGAATAATTTGCGGTCTCCACCTGATCGTAAATATCGATGGAGATGGTACGGGTTACGCCGGGAATATTGCCTCCGACCATGAGCACGACTCCAAATTCGCCCAGCGTGTGCGCGAAGCTGAGGGCAAATCCCGTGACCAGCCCGGCTTTGGAGAGAGGAAGGACGACGCGGCGAAAAGTCTGCACGGGCGAGTGGCCGAGCGATGCCGAGGCTTGAACCAGTTTGCGGTCGACGGCTCCGAACGACGCGGCGAAGGGCTGCACGGCAAAAGGCAGACTGTATAACAACGACCCGATCACCAGGCCTTCAAAAGTGAATGCCAACGTGTGGCCGGTGAGCGACTCCCACCAGCGGCCGAGCGGGCTGCGCGAACCGAGCGCTACCAGAACATAAAAACCCAGCACGGTTGGCGGGAGGACTATGGGGAGAGCGACCGCGGCTTCGATCAGAAATTTCCAGCGCCGGCGCGAGTAGGTCAGCCAGTAGGCCATGGGGATTCCGATGGCCAGCAAGAGCGTCGAGACGATGGCCGCTAGACGCACCGTTAGCCAGAACGCCTCCCAGTTCATTTCATTCTTCCTCCGTTGGTAGGCTTCTCCACAGGCAGACTGAAACCGTAACTGGTTAGGAGCGCGGTGGCTTCGGGGGTGCGCAAGAAGTTGAGAAACTTGCGGGCGGCATCCTGTTGTTTGGATTTCGAGAGAACAACGGCTGCCTGATTCAGCGTGGGATAGGCATCGAGCGGGACCGTCCAGTAGCGGCCTTTATCTTTCATTGCCGGCGCGAGTGCGTGGGAGAGCGCGATTAATCCGGCTTGGGCGTTGCCCGATTCTACGAATTGCGCCGCCTGCGAGATATTCTCACCCACGACCAGGCGGCTTGAGACCTGACCGTAGATTCCGAAGTGGCGTAGGGTGGAGGCGGCGGCCCTACCATAAGGCGCGGTTGCGGGATTTGCTACTGAAATCTTCTTTACCGACGGATCGAGCAATGCCTGGATGCATAGCTTGGATAAGTCGAGCGGTGAGTCGTTCGGAACCCACAGTACTAAGCGGCCTACAGCATAACGGTAGAGCGTATTTTTCGCTGCCAGTCCCTCGGCGATCAGCTGTTGTGGATAGTCTTCGTCGGCCGAGAAAAAAACGTCGAAGGGTGCGCCGTTGCGTATTTGATTGGTCAGATTGCCGGACGCGCCAAAGGACAGCTTCACCGTTTGCCCGGTCTTTTTGGTGTAGGCATCGGCTAGTTGCGGAAGAGCGGCGCTCATGTCGGACGCCGCAGCCACGGTGATTTCCTGCGCGGTTGCGAAGGATGCTAAGAGGAGTAGTAGGAACGTCAGTAAGTGCTTCGTCATAAATGTCCAAGTCCTCAGAGGCTAAACAGTTTGCTGAAGAACTCCGTTGCGCACCGCAACCGCTCCGTCAGCGGCTAAAGCCGGCACTGAAAATAAGGCGTTTATCGCAGCGGTAAACCGCGCCACCCAAAAGCAAGAACAAATGCGAGTTTTCACCAAACTGTAAAGCCGTGCCCTTCCCAATTCCTGCTCGAACCAGAGTTTCCGGGTAATCCCAGACGGGGCAAGCCCCCTCTCTACACAAGTTTTGTTTTCGATAACGGAAGCTCGCGCACTCGCTCGCCGGTGGCCGCAAACACCGCGTTATAGATTGCCGGCGCAATTGGCGGCAAGCCGGGTTCGCCTACTCCGGCGGGCGGCGCGTCGCTCTCCACAATGTGCACTTCGATGTGCCGCGGTGCGCGGTTCATGCGCGTAATCTGATAATTGTGGAAGTTGCTTTGGTCAATCACTCCGTTGGTCGCCGTGATCTCGCTGAACAAGGCGAGGCTTGTTCCAAACACGGCGGCGCCCTCGAACTGGTTGCGAATGTTGTCGGGACTGACGATTGTGCCGGCATCGAGCGCGGTCCACACATTCGGAATGTGAACCTGTCCACGGTCATCGACTTCGACTTCAACCACGGTTGCTACATAAGTGAAGAAGGCGCGGTGAGCTGCGATTCCCATGCCGCGTCCCTTGCCCATCGGCCGTTTTCCCCATCCCGATTTCTCGGCTGCGATTTCGACCACGCGCCGTAAGCGGGCGGTTTCTAGCGGATAATTCCTGGCTTCTTCCGCTTCGTCTCCCGTGAGGTCAAGTTTGACTGTGCGCGACGGGCCGATCAGGTCCAGCAGATACTGGACTGAATCTTTGTTGGCATGGTGAGCCAGTTCGTCGGCGAAGGAGTGAATCGCAAACGCGTGATAGATGTTCGCGACGCTGCGCAGCCATCCTATGCGCACGTGGAAGTCGGCCGGTCCATTTTCGGCGCGATGGTTCGGAATATCGAAGGGGAGATTGTTCCATCCCAGGCCCATTTCATCGAGCGCGTAAGTTGCTGAGACGTCAAAAGTCGACGCGATGGGCGGATATACAGTGCGCTGCAACCACGCTGATGGCTTGCCATCCGGCCCAACCGCGGCCTTCATGTACATCGCGGCTACGGAGTGAAAAAAATCGAAGCGAATATCGTCTTCGCGGCTCCAGACTACTTTCACGGGCTTGCCTAGCTGCTTGGACAGAACGGCAGCTTCCGCCACCTGGTCGGGCTTCGATTTGCGTCCGAAGGCGCCACCGAGAAGCGTGACGTGGCACGTCACATCTTCTTTCTTGATACCGAGGACGCCCGCAATCGTCTCCTGCACGGCTTGCGGATTCTGCGTGGGGGCCCAGGCTAGAACTTTTCCGTTGCGATATTCGGCTACGGCTACGGGCGGTTCCATGGAGGCATGCGCCAGATGTGGCGCGTAATACTCGGCCTCGATTATTTTTATTCCGGATTCGGCTCCGGCTTTGGCAAATGCGGCATCCACGTCGCCGACGTTGCGTACCACTTTGCCGGGCTGGCGGGAAGTGGCTTCGAGCGTCTTGCGAAAGGGTTGAGAGTTGTAGACCACGTGTGGACTACTATGAACATCCCATTCGATCTTTAGACTCTTGCGTCCCTTGAACGCCGCATAGGTGTTGTCGGCAATTACGGCGACTCCGCCTAGGGGCTGGAACTGATGCGGCGGTTTGAAGGGAGCGATGGTCAACGTTTTGTGAACGCCGGGCACTTTGAGGGCGGCTTTGTCATCGTACGATTTGATCTTCTGCCCGAGCACGGGCGGATGCTCGACCGACGCGTAGACCATACCGGGCATGGTGGCGTCCATGCCGAAGATTGCTTGGCCGGTGACGATCTCGGGCAGGTCGAAAAGTGAATTGCTCTCTTTGCCGATGTAGCGCCATTCTGAGCGTTGCTTGAGCGCCACACTTTCTTTTTTCGGAACCGGGAGCTTGGCCGCCGCGGCGGCAACTTCACCGTAGCCCAGCTTGCGGCCGCTCGACTTATGCACGACAAAGTGGAGCTCGGTAGTGCAGTCTTTTGGCGAGACATTCCACTGTGCGGCTGCGGCTGTGATTAGCATTGCGCGTCCGGTAGCGCCCACCTGGCGCATCAGGTCGAAATTGCTGCGAACGGAGTGCGAGCCATCGGTATCCTGATCGCCGTATTTCGGATCGCCAATTGCCTGCTCGATGTTTACTTTCGACCAGTCGGCGTCGAGTTCGTCGGCAACGACTAGCGGCAACGCCGTGCGGCTGCCGCATCCCATCTCCGAGCGATGGGCTACGATGGTGACGGTGCCATCGGAGGCGATCGACATCCACAGACTGGGCTCAAACGGCGGTGCGGGCGTTTCGCCTTGAGCGGCCCATAGCGGCTCGGGAATGAAGCGCGCACCTAACACGAAAACGCCGCTGGCTAATGCGCCTTGCAGAAATCCGCGACGGCTGACGTTGCGGCTAACCTGACGGCTGACATTTTCAATGAGATTCATGCCGTCTCCTTCGCCGCCTGGTGGATGGCTGCCCGAATTCGCTGATAGGTTCCGCAACGGCAGAGATTGCCCGACATGGCAGTGTCGATATCCTGGTCGCTGGGGTTCTTGTTGTCTTTCAACAGTGCGATTGCCTGCATGATCTGACCGGTCTGGCAGTAGCCGCATTGCGGCACCCGAATCTCCATCCACGCTTTTTGCACAGGATGCATCGGTGCGATACCTTCAATGGTCGTGATCTCGGCGCCGCTGACCTGTTTCATCGGAGTGGTGCAGGAGCGGATGGCGGCGCCGTTCTGGTGCACGGTGCAGGCTCCGCATAGCGACATGCCGCAGCCGAACTTCGTTCCCGTAAGCTGCGCCACGTCGCGCAAATACCAGAGCAGCGGCATGTCGGGATCGCCGTCAAATGTCTTCTCTTTGCCGTTCACTTTGAAACGGATCATGGGTTCCTCGATCAAGTATGGGCGCGCGAAATTGATTTCCATATCGTAGTCGCAGCGCGCGAAATGTGGAAGGCTAGTTAAGGTTTTCCCCTGTGATTCCCCTGCGCTCTCCGTGGTTCAAGGTTTCCGTCAGCGCCGTCATATAATCGTCTGTCCTTCTGGGAGGAATTTTGGCCTACGACGATCTGCGCGACTGGATCCAAGCACTGGACCGAGCCGGCGAACTGAAACGCGTTCGCATGGAAGCGGACCCAATTTTAGAAATTACCGAGATTGCCGATCGGGTTTCTAAGAGTAGAGTTGTCGATAAAGACCGGCAGGGAGCGCTTGGTGGCAAGGCTCTGCTCTTCGAGAATCTGAAGGGCTATCCTGGCTCGCAACTCCTCATCAACCAGTTCGGATCGGCGCGGCGTATGCGGCTTGCGCTTGAGGTCGACGCGCTTGACGAAATCGCCGAGCGCATTCGCGGATTCATGGATGTGAAATCTCCGCAAGGTTTTCTCGACAAGGTCAAGATGCTGCCCATGCTGGCCGAGATGGGGAAGTTTTTTCCCAAGACCGTTGCTAGCGGCCCCTGTAAAGAAGTGATTAAGCGCGATAATTTCTCGTTGCTTGATTTTCCCATCCTGCAATGCTGGCCGAAAGATGGCGGACGCTTCATTACGCTGCCCTGTGTGATCACGCGCGATCCAAAAACGGGAAAACGAAACGTCGGGATGTATCGCATGCAGATTTATGACGAGCGCACCACGGGCATGCACTGGCAGCGCCAGAAAGTTGCGGCGGAACATTACCGCGACCACCTGCGGAACGCAGCGATTGCCACAGATCACGTAGGGACGGCCGCCCCCGGCCGTCCAGCCGTGCGAAGCGCGGCGTCCGCGGTCGACATCATGGCAAGGTCATCCGGAGGAGCAATCCTCGCCGCGGGTGACCGTCCCTCCGGACGAATGGAAGTCGCGGTCGCCATCGGAACCGAACCAGCGCTCACTTTTTCCGCTATCGTGCCCGCGCCTCCGGATGTCGAGGAATTTATCATCGCGGGATTTCTGCGGCAAAAACCGGTCGAGTTGGTGAAGTGCGAGACCGTCGATCTGGAAGTTCCGGCTCATGCCGAGATTGTGCTTGAAGGCTATGTCAATCTTGACGAACTTCGCACCGAAGGGCCGTTTGGCGATCACACGGGCTTCTACTCGCTTGAGGACGAGTACCCGGTGTTTCACGTCACATGCGTGACGCATCGCAAAAATCCAATCTATGCGACTACCGTTGTGGGCAAGCCTCCGCAGGAAGATGCGTGGATGGGGAAAGCAGTCGAGCGAATTTTTCTGCCGCTGATGAAGCTGACGATTCCGGAACTGGTCGACATCAATCTGCCTGTTGAAGGCGTATTCCACAACTTGATGATCGTTTCCATTCGCAAGTCCTATCCGGGACAAGCGCGCAAGGTGATGAACGCCATCTGGTCGCTGGGGCAAGCAATGTTCACCAAGTGCATTATCGTTGTCGACGAAGATGTGGACGTGCAGGATGTGGCGGACGTTACGTTAAAGGTGCTGAATAATATCGATCCCGAGCGCGACATTCAGTTCACTTTGGGCCCTGTCGATTCGCTCGATCACGCGGCGCGGCTGGCTAACTACGGATCGAAGATGGGCATTGATGCCACGCGCAAGTGGTCGACTGAAGGATTTGAGCGTCCGTGGCCGGACGAGATCGTGATGGACGCGAAAACACGCGCGCTGGTGGATGGGAAGTGGAAGACGCTGGCGCGGGAGTTGGGGATGGAGTAAGTTCGGTGGTGTCGGTAGGGATAAGCATTCTCGCTTGTCTGCCGAGCAATCTCTGCGGCGGTGCGCCGTTGAGCATTGCGAACCGCCCGATTACAAGGACGTGGTCGGTATATGGATGAAAAGGTACGCAAGGCGTGGGAACCAGACTGGTCGAACTGAAACGATCGCGACCCAGCGATCGTGGCTGACCGGGGCGAACTCCCTGACACGTCTCAGGTGCGGAAAGGATGTAGGGGTCCTTCGACTCCGCAGGATTTCACTTCGTGAAGTTACTGCTCCGCTCAGGATGACAATTTCATTTTATGTTTTCAAATTGAGACGACAATATCGGGCAGTTCGGGCACAGGTAAAGGCCTTGATAGATTCTCTAACGATGGTACATCCTCTGCATCTCGGCGGCTAAAGGCAAGGCGGTTGAAGCGCGTTGGCAACTTGTGTTCTCATTAGGGAATGACCCGGCCCGTGGGGGCCCGATCTGCGCTGCTCTGACCTCAACTCGCAACCTCGTTATTTGAGCGGAATACCAGAGGAGAATAATCATGAAAAAAGTCCACTACATTCCCAAGGGATACAACACCGTTACTCCTTACCTTGTGATCAAAGGCGCGGCCAAAGCCATTGACTATTACAAGAAGGTTTTCGGGGCGACCGTCGTGGTACGCATGGACGCTCCCGATGGCCGGGTGGGGCACGCCGAGTTGCAAATCGGCGACTCGCGCATCATGCTAGCCGACGAAAATCCTCAGATGGGCTACCGCAGCGCCGAGAGTATCGGATCGTCTCCGGTGAGTCTGTACGTATACCTACCTGACTGCGACGAAGTGGTCGCCAAGGCAGCGGCGGAGGGCGCAAAGATTCTGAAGCCGGTCGCCGACCAATTCTATGGCGATCGCTCCGGCTTCATCCAGGACCCGTTCGGACACCTTTGGGGCATCGCAACTCACAAGGAAGATGTTTCGCCCAAAGAGATGGAGGAACGCGCTAAGAAAGCATCGCACGCGGCCTGACCGGCTCCGTGAAATTAGTGGGTACGGACGACGGGCGAGAGCCCGCCCTGAGCTTGCCGAAGGGACGCCGTCTCTCCACCTTGTTTTTGCCCTGCTACAATTTTTTGATCTTTCCACGAAAGGAACTCTCCCATGCTTTCTGCTGGCAATCCGTTTCCGAATTTCTCGCTTCCTAACCAAAACGGCAAGACCATGAAACTCTCCGATTTCGCGGGACAGTGGCTTGTCGTTTACTTTTACCCGAAAGACGACACGCCGGGCTGCACCATCCAGGGGAAGTCGTTTACCGCGACTAAGGCCGATTTCGACGCTGCCGGAATCAAAGTGCTGGGCGTCAGCGCCGATGACGTTACCTCACACAGGAACTTTACTCACAAGTTTGCCTTTACCATCGACTTGCTTTCCGATACCGACTCCACCCTGATGAAGACGCTCGGCCTCGGCCAGGCGGAATGGAAAGGGATGAAGTTCTGGGAACGCACCACTTTTGTCATTGACCCGCACGGTGTAATTCGCAAGGTGTACGAGAAGGTGAACCCGGAAGGCCACGAGAAGGTGCTGCTCGACGACATTAAGGGGATGATGGCGAAGGCGGCGTAGAGGAAATCAGAGTATAGGAAATCAGGGTAGAGACGCGGCTTGCCGCGTCTCTTTTGCCAGGCTGTCACTGCTGCCGCTCCACGGGCGGCGCAGCATTCCTGACAAGCCCTCGGCCAGCGCCGACGGCAGGATCTTGCGCAGCCTTGCGCGCAGGTCGCGATAGCCCTGGGTGCCGGCAAAAAGGTCGCTCAGTAGATCGCGGATGCTTGCGCTTTGCGCGGTCAGAGATACCATGCGCTCGAGCACGCTCTCGCCGAAAATTTGTCCGCTGTAGAAGCGCTGGGCAACTTGTGCCGCCAGCTTCAACTCAGTTATAACCTCTGCTTCCAGCGTGGCGCGGTAATCGCTGGGTCGTCCGGCCAGCAGCGCGTTGGCGCACAACTCCGCCGAGCGTAGCGCGTAGTAGAGACCCTCTCCGGTAATCGGATCGACCAGGCCCGCGCTGTCGCCGATCATGGCCCAACCTTCTCCGCAGACGTCAAGCGCGTCAAAAGTCTGGGCGCGAAAGGACGGCAGAATGTGCGAGTAAAAGCTGGCGCCATCTAACGGGAAGCCGTTTTCTTCGAGCCAGCCTTCCAGTGTGCGGCGCAATTTGCCGGTTGAGGTTTCGCCCATCTTGCCAGCGATTCCGGCGGAAACATGATCGGCGCGGGGGAAAACCCAGATGTAGCCGGTAATTCCTTTTAAGAATTGAATCTGCATCAACGACCTGCAGCCGGGGATGAAGTAGCCCGCGGTAACCATCAGATCGTTCGGCGAAATCGGCGGGAGAAATTGCGCGCGCAACGAATTGCGCGCACCCGCTGCCAGGATCACGTAGGACGCGCGGTATTCGCGCTGCGGCGTAACCAGTTGCCAGAGATTTTCGTTGTCACCGCCATTGCCATTGCCGGTGCGCGCGATCCGGGTGACGCGTTCCTGGCGAATGTTGACCCGCGCGCCAGCCCCGGCCCGTCGCGCACGCTCCAACAACGAGCCATTCAATGCCAGCCGCGAGAAGATCGCGACCGGGTGCTGCAGGTGGAAGCGCACCCGCCGACCCGATGGACTAATCAACTCACACTGTTCAACTAAATTATGTTCGACCAGATCATGTTCGACGGAACTATGCTCAACCGGATTGCTTTCGCCGACTTCGGCCAGAAACGGATATTGCTGCAAAGCCTTGTGCGTGACGCCGCCGCCGCAAGGTTTCTCCCACGCAAGCTTTTCCTCAAAGAGAAGGACGTCTCTGCCGGCCGCTCCCAGGACCGCAGCGGCTAGAGCGCCCGCTGGACCGCCGCCGACAATCGCTATGGGGTGATGCGTGGTCATACTCGGGTTATGGATTTCGCCGCAGGCGCATGCGCATGAACCATAAACGACGCTCGCCGGCGGGCGGCGACCATCCGCCGCCGCTCGCGCGAGCTCCTCCCGAGCCGGGGTGGCAAGAAACTTCCCCGTTTACTGCAGCGTGGTGGAGGCAGTGAGTCCCTGATAAATGAACAATCCGGCAATGACGAGGATCATGACTCCCGACACGGCGCCAAGTATTTTGACGATGGGAGTGATCTTGTTCATCTTGGCGATCACTTCGGTTTGATCCTTATGCATCTGGGATTCGGTATCGTGGAGGAAGATGGAATCGTCCTCGTGCATGGTGAGAGTGCTGCGATAGATCAAGAGGATGATGAGGATTCCCGTCAGAATACCCCACGCAACCAGCAGCATGAACATAGGAGTCATACGCCACCTCCGAGCTGAGAATCGAGCCAATCCGCCGAAATTGCCATCTTATAGCGGCGGCGGAAACGAAGCGTCCATCCGCCGACGTTCGGGCACTGACTCTACTGCGGACGATTATAGACCCCTTGGCAAGAGGGGCCGCGACTTCTTGGCGGCCGAAGCATCTAACATCTAGATTGCGAAAGCGATACTGGCTCGAAAAAGGCTTGGCGGGCCAGTTGCGACCTTTGTTATAATCAGGCTTTACAAGGAGATCATTCAGATGGCGACTACCACCGTACCCGGAACGCAACCCAAAACCGCGGCACCTGTTCTGACCCCGGCCGCGATTGCCAAGGTCAAAGAGATCATGGCCCAGCAGACGCCGGTCCCGTCGGGATTGCGCCTGTCCGTTGTTGGCGGCGGTTGCTCCGGCTTTCAATATTCCATGGCCTTTGAGAACGGCGCCGGCATGATGGATAAGGTTTTCGACTTCGACGGTCTCAAGGTTTACGTCGATGCCACTTCGCTGATGTATCTGGGCGGAGCGCACGTGGATTATGTCGAGACGCTGGAAGGCGCTGGATTCAAGTTCGAGAATCCGAACGTGAAGAGCACTTGCGGCTGCGGCTCTTCATTTAACGTTTAACCGAGCAACGGTCGACGCCTGACGATTGACGCAAGATCATCGTTGTTTAGGATTTTGCGTGTGGCGCGTTTTCCGGTTCTCCGATAAAGCCTCGCTCGATGCGGGGCTTTTCTATTGTTGGAATCAGGCAGAGTTTCGCCCGAAATCCGAACTCTACTGCTGGGAACCTTGCGTGGGAGCCGGGGTCTGCGGAGCCGGCTGCAGAATTGGGCTTTGGCCGCCACCTTGTCCCTGTCCCAATCCTGATCCAAAGCCGCTTTGCCCTGTTCCACCTTGCCCCAGAGCACCGCCAGCCATCTGTCCGGGAGTGAGTCCACCCATGTTGCCGGTTTGCATGCCAGGGTTGATCGGCCCAGTCAGCAGGCCGCCGATGTCGGCCATTGGCAAATAAACAAAGAACCAGTCGTTGTAATGGTTCTTGTCGTAGAACACGCGAATCGTTTTTGCTTTACTGGTGCTGGCGACCCCGAGTAACGGCCCACCGCCGAAGGTTTGTCCATTGGGGCCGGAACTCGGAGACGACGATCCTGTGCCACTCAAAGGCTGCCCTTCCACATCGACACTGCCGGAGGATGAACTGCTGGATGAAGAACTGTTGGACGAAGAACCTCCGGAATCAGCGCTCCCCGAGGTCTGCGTGCTCGGGCCCGTCTGAGTCCCACCCGGTTGCGCTCCGAAGCTGCCAAGCCCGCTTTGCGGACCATTCAAGCCTCCCGGCGTGGCGCCGAACCCTCCTGAAGTCCCGCCGAATGCGCCTTGCCCGGCGGGCCCACTCTGCCCCGGCAGAACCGGCCCACTGTTCAAAGTGATGTCCTGCTGTTGCAGGAATTTGAACGGCCTCTCCTTGTGGGTTTGCGGATCGATATTCATGGGATCGGTATAGCGTCGGCGCAGAAAACGCATGTTGTTGGTATTCTCCAACTCTTCGACGCGCGTTGGGTACCGGCCAAACTTCTTGTAGAAATGCTGAATCGCGCGCATGTACGAATTGCCGCGATGAATCATTTCCTCTTCGCGGTCGCGCATGATCTGCTGTTTCATGGCGGGGAGCACGGCGAGAAGAGCAAGCGTGACCAGCGCCAGGGCCAGCATCAGCGTGATCATCATGTAACCGCGCTGGGGGATTTGTGATTTGCGATTTGTGATTTGTAATTTGGACGATCTCAAACCACGATGCCGCATAAATGCTCACTCGCCTTCAAATTACCAATTACAAATCGCCAATTACCAATCAGCCAGGGGCTCTACCCCGGAGCTCCCTGAATCAACGGAAGGCTCTGCCGGTTGTTGTTGAGTACATCTTCCACATCCACCGTGGTCGGCGAGATACGCAATACGCGATAGCGCCGGTCGACGATGTCGCCCTCGGCCGCGATAAAGATGTCTTCACCCTGGGACAAAAAAGCCTTCTTGGTTTCGCCGGGACGGTTGGCGAAGCCAAAAAACTTAAGCGTGATCGGGGGCGGCGGCGGAATCGGCGGAGGCTGGCGAATCCCGGCCTGTTGTGCGTCGGTGGTGCCATTTTTCCGAGGCCGTTCGATGACCGCTACCGAGCCCGCGGCAAAAATGTTTCTGCCGTTGCCGGCGTACTTGATTTCCTCGCTTTGGCTGAGCAGCTTCAGGTCAAGCGTGGGATCGAGCCGCGGTTCCGCAATGGGCACTACTTTCCCGGAAGCGGTGCGCCGCGTAGCGGGCTTGGCGGGCGTGGCAGTCGTCTGCGCCGCGGTGGGCGTCGTCGAAGTGGACGAGGGCCAGAATTCATAGACCATCATCAGCACGGCAACTCCGCCCAGCACTGCCAGCGCGATGACTTGCTTCCGATTTTCGGTTCCCAGTTTCACTTATGCACCCGACCGCAAATAACTGTGGATGGTGATTCCGAGCTTGACCGGCCCCGCGCCTTCGCCCGCCAGGTCCACGCTATCCACTTCAAAAAACATTTTCGACCGTTCCAGCGTGTTGATGAACCGCACCAGTTGCAGATAGTCCCCTGAGAAACTGCCAGCGATTTCGACCGGCACGATGCCGGAGGTCTCGGCGTCTTCTTCCTTATAGTGCTCCTGCTGAATGCGAATGCCATTTTCCGACGCCAGCTTTCCCAGTTCATTGACCAGCACGGAATCTTTCGGAGCGAAGCGGTCCTTATAGAACTCGTTGATTTGATCCTTGGCCAGCACGATTTTCTTGTCCATGCCGCGCAGCGGTTCGACGGCACGAGTTTTCTTGACCAGTTCGGCACGCAGTTCGTTGATCTGGAACCGTCGCGAATCGGCCGAGCCCACAAGGGGCGAGAACAGAACGGCCGCAGCCACTACATCGGCGGCCAGCATCACGCCAATCGCGATTTTCAACTTGCGCCGCGAATACCCCAGGTCCGGCATTACCGTTGGCTCCTGTCTTTCCCGCTCTTATCCTTCTCGTTTTTATCTTTATCTCTGGTGTCGGAGATGGAGTCGGGAACATAAACCGCGACCACCGAAGCGGCCACGCCTCCCTCCTGCGAAGCCGCACCGGCATCCACCAACTGGGCTCCCTGGAAGTGCTTCGAGCCTTCCATGCGATGGACCAGTTCGACGGCGGCGGCACGAGTATCGCAGGCTACTTTCATCTCCAATTCCATTTGACTCTGGTCATTCATCTCGGGCCGCAGCGAGACGACATGCAGGTTCGGAGGCATGACCTGCTCCAGATCCTCGAATACACGCGTCCAGGAGAAGGACTTGCGTTGAATCAGTCCGTTGAGGAACTGCGACTGATCGCGCGTGCTGCGGTTGGCAGCCAGATCGAGATAGGCCTGCGCCTGAGCCCGCTCCCGGTCGCGCTCCGCGATCTGTTGCTCGAGTCGAGCGATCTCGCCGCGATCTCTTCCGGCCTTGCTCCAGTCGTTCATGGTCACGCCCAGCAGAAACAGCGTGAACGCGGCCAGCAGGCCGACACCCAATCCCCAGCGCGCCCAGAATTCACGGGCATCTTCGTAGGGGTGGGTCGCGAGATTGATATCTAAACGCATATTAGCTCTTTACGAAATCAACGCTCCCACGACTCCTGCCATTCGCCACCTCGGAACCGTTCCCGCGGTCGATCCGATCTGCGACGCCGTTACCAACTCCTCTACGGCAGCGCCCGACTGGCTCTTCAATGCTGGCCCGGCGCCACCCGCATCGGGAAGGCCCGCTACGTACACTCGCTCAATATTCAGGTTATAGGTGTCCTGGAAAAATACTACCGAGGGATAGACTTCCTCCGCCAGTTGTTCGCCGGTAATAGTTACGCCTCGTACATTCTCCAGCGTGCGCGCCAGCAGTAACTGCTCCTGATCGAGAATCGCGATGCTGATGGTACGCGCGTCGACCTTGACCACGAGCGTCGGCCGTTCCGCGTCCGCCGCTCCAATCGCCGCCAGCATCGAGGGCAGCACCACGCCCGGGATGTAGCCCGCGTCGCGAAACGCCGACTCATATTCCTCCAGCACCTTGTTCAGCACCACGGCTGCCACCGCCTGTACTCCCTTTTTTGCGGGGTGGGCGTGATAGGAGATGCGGGCCTCGGCGGGATCGAACGGCAGAGACTTTTTCAGCCGGAAACGGACCACAGCTTCGGCCTCGTCCTTTTTAGCGGGGAGCGTTTCGAAATCGAGCAGCACAACGCGCACCGCGGTGTCGGGCAGAATGGCGATCACGTCGCGCGAGCGTCCCCCGACGCTCGCCAGCGCGCCTTCAATCGCCTGCCGGATGGCCCCGGCGTCGCGCAGATTCGCTTCCATCAGATCGGGCACGACCGTACCGGGCGCCAACTCCCGCGCCGAAGCCATTTCTACCATGCGCCCCGCGTCGGAGGCGCGGCCAGCCAGAACACGATCGGCGGCGATTTCGCAGGCGAGCGTGGGACGGCGAACGTGTTTGGATTTGGAAGTCATGGCTGCAAAACCGAAACCACCTCTGCCTCTGCGCTAGGCTCCGGAATCGGTAACCGGTCTTCTTTCAAACCATCCAGATGAAACTCAATCGCTTCCTTGATCAAGGAGCGCACCTCGGCTTTGCTTCGGCCCGTGGTCACAACGCCGGGCAAATCGGGAACGTAAGCCGCCCAACCGGTATCGGATTTTTCATAAACCACAACGTAGTTCAAGGTTTCAATCCTGCCTGCTTGAGGACGCTGTTCAACGTGCCCGGGGGAAGATCATCATTCGGATGCCCCGGCAACGTGACGCGTCCTGGCTTCACCGGGTGTTTGTACTGCCGATGACTTCCGCGGGTTTGTTTCAGATACCACCCGTCCCGCTCCAGCAACTTGATGATATCCCGTACTTTCATGCCGCGAGTAGTTACCTCCGGGGATGCCGGACTTGAACTGCCGGCCACGCGCGGGGTAACCAGTTTCTATTGACCGGGCCTTACCGCATGGTCTCGATGAAGGTGACCTTGTTGATTTCTTTCAGCGTGGTGAATCCTCCGCGCACTTTGTCGAGCGCCGATTCACGCAGAAAACGCATACCGTCTTCGCGCGCCGCTTTGCGGATTTCCGAGGTCGGTCTCCGCTCCAGAATCATCTCGCGGATGCGATCGGTCAAATCCAGAAGTTCATGAATGGCCGTCCGGCCGTGGAAACCTGTGCCCGCGCACTCGATGCAGCCTTGCCCCTCGTACAAAGGAACCTGCGACCACTGCGCTGGGTCGAGGCCGCTGGCTTCGAGCACCTCGGGCGGATAATGCACGGCGGTGCGGCAGGAATCGCAGATGACCCGCACCAGCCGCTGCGCCAGAATGCAGTTCAGCGCCGAGACAAAGTTGTAAGGCTCGACGCCCATGTTCAGGAAACGGCCGAGCACGTCGACCACGTTATTGGCGTGGACGGTGGTGAACACGAGGTGGCCGGTCAGCGCCGATTGAATGGCGATCTGAGCGGTTTCGTTGTCACGGATTTCGCCGACCATGATCTTGTCGGGGTCGTGACGCAAAATCGAACGCAGGCCGCGGGCGAAGGTCAAACCCTTTTTTTCGTTGACCGGAATCTGGGTGATGCCGCGCAGCTGATATTCGACCGGATCTTCAATGGTGATGATCTTGTCTTCGTCGGTCTTGATCTCGTTGACGGCGGCGTAGAGGGTGGTCGTTTTGCCGCTGCCCGTCGGCCCCGTGACCAGCACCATGCCGTAGGGCTCCTTGATGTAGGCACGGAACCGGCGCAGGTCATTGGGATCGAATCCGACCACGTCGAGCGTGAGCTTCTTGAACTTCTCGCTCATCGACTCCTTGTCGAGCACGCGGAGCACGGCGTCTTCGCCGTGGATCGAGGGCATGATGGATACGCGGAAGTCGATGGCGCGTCCGCTGTACTTGACGCGGAAACGGCCGTCCTGGGGCACGCGGCGCTCGGAAATATCGAGCTCGCTCATGACCTTGATGCGCGAAATGATGGTCGAGTGATGCTCCTTGCCGATGGGCGGCATGGCGTTGGTGAGCACGCCGTCAATACGAAACTTGATGTACACGGAGTCGTCGCGCGTCTCAATGTGAATATCGCTCGCTCGACGTTGCAACGCGGTGAAAATCGTAGTGTCGACCAGGCGGATGATCGGGCTCATGTCCGCGCCCGCCGTCGCCGTCAACTTGTCGATGGAAATAGTCTCATCGTTCCCGGCTTCGTCTTCGCGGATCACGTCGAGCGTGAATCCCTCGCTCGCGTCTTCCAGCACGCGTTTGGACTGCTCGGTCTTCTGCAGAATGTCGGAGATCTGCTTCAGCGTCGAAACTTTGGTGACGATGCGCTTGCCGAGCAGCAGGCTGATTTCGTCGATCATCATCAACTGGCTGGGATCGGCAATAGCGATCGCCAGGCGTCCGTCCGCTGTCTCATCGAGCGGCACAAACTTATAGCGGAACATCAGGTGGACGGGGATCTTCTCGAACAGGTCGTGGTGCAACTGAAAATCGCTGAGATCGATGAACTCGCAGCGGTAGCGGCGCGCGATATCGCGCGCGCGTTCCAGTTCGTCGGTTACCGGCGCCGGTTCGGGCACCAGCTTTCCGCCATTCCCGCCGCTTACGACCACTGTTTTCTTGTCAGCCATTGCCATTTCCAGTTTACAGCCCCTTCCCAAACCTTCTGTAGAGACGCGTCTCCTTTCGCAGCGGAGACGGGGCAAGCCCCGTCTCTACAGTCGGTGTCTAGTGCACCTGCGCTCCCAAGGTGAAAATCGGCATATATAGCGAAATCAGAATGCCGCCTACAAACACCGCCATGACTACCAGAATCAGCGGTTCAATCAGAGCCATGGCTGCGCCGAGAGCCGTCTGCACGTCCTCTTCGTAAAACTCCGCCACCGAGGCCAGCATCGCCGGCAACGCGCCGGTCGATTCGCCGACCTCCAGCATTTCGACCGCAAGATCGGGAAACAGATTTTGCGCTTCCAGGGCGTGCGCCAGGGTTTGGCCTTCCTTTACCCGCTCCGACGCCGTGGTGACTCCGTTCAGCATTTGCCGGCTGCTGAGCGATTCGGCGGCGGTTTCCATCGCCGGCACCAGGGGCAGACCGCCCTGCAACAGCGTTCCAAGAATGCGCGAGAAATTTGCTACCTGATACTTGAGGCGGATTTCCCCGATCAGCGGCAGCGACAAAAGAAAGCGGTCAATGCGCTCAGCGCCATTGTCGCTTTGCTTCCACCGCCACAGAAGCACACCGCCCCCGACCAATACCAGCGCCACGATCCATCCGTATTTCTGTGCGTTCAAACCTAACGACAGCATGAAGACGGTGATCGCCGGCAACGTGGCTCCCAGGTTGTTGAAGAGGTCGGCAAACTTCGGCACCACGTACGTGATCAGAAAAATCAACATCACCGTCACTACCGAGACCAGCAGCGCCGGATACACCAGTGACACCAGAAGCTTTTTGCGAAAAGTCTGCACCATGCGCTGATAGGTGATGTAACGGCTCAACACCTCTTCCATGTTGCCGCTTTTTTCGCCCGCCATCAGCGTGGTCGTGTACATCTTGGGAAATACCTGCTGCGCCGCGAAAGCGTCGGACAGCAGTTCTCCGCCCTTTACCCGCTCGCGTACGTTTTCCAGTTGCTTGAGCAGGTTTTTGTCGCGTTGCCGCTTGATCAGGAGATCGAGCGCGGTCAGAATGGGGAGTCCCGCCTTGATCAGGGTTAGAAACTGTTGATTGAAAATCAGGAAGGTGGCGGGTTTGAGCTTGCCTTGGCGCCCGAACTTGCCGCCGCCGGTGAGAATGGTACGGGGCTTGACCCAGTAGACCAAATACCCCTGCTGCACGAAGCGGTCGTGGACCTCGGCTTCGGAATAGCCGTTTTCCACCTGCTGCCGCAGATGACCCTGTTCGTCGGCGACTTTGACCAGGAATTGTGCCATACCTATCGTTTTCCGAGTGTCCAGTTGTGAGCAGTGCTGGCTGTCTATGCTAAGTGTAACATTCTGTTCCGAAAGCCCTTACCGTCAGCTATCCATTCGTGTGGTACATAAGTAATCCCGCCATACAGCTTCGGTCGTGGAGCGCCGGGCGTCCCCGCCCCACTACCAACCTCCAGGAGGTAGCGATCTCGTCGCTCGAACGACCCTACGGTCCCGATTCTCCTTCCAGCGTCTCCACCGTCTCCACTCCCGGCGGCGGCGTGAATTCAAAGCGGCTGCCGCTCATCTCCCCATTCTCTTTCCAGCCGGCAAAGCGAAACTCCGTCGTCGCCCCGTCCGCTTCCTCCAATACGATGCGGACAATCTGGGCGGAGGGCGTGATCTCCAGCAGCACCTCGCTCACATCGCCCGCCATGGCCTGCGGAACGCCGCGCAATACCGTGTCGCCCGGTTGCAGCGGCGATTGATCCACAGCCTTAGAAAGTCCGCGTAATTCATTCTCCAGCTTTGTTTTACCGAGCAAGAAGGCCAGAGGTGACCGCAAGTCGTCCAGCTTCCGGAATGCCGTCTTCCTGAGTTGCCGTTCCGCCGGCAGGTAAAACCACACAACCCGACCGTCGCTGACAAACAGCTTCTCCTTTGGAGAACGATATTCCCAGCGCATCTTGCGCGGCTTTTTCAACCACAAAGCGCCTGATTCCACACGCTCCGGGCCATCGCCGCGGTAGATTTCCGTGAAGTCCGATTCCAGGCTGCGCAGATGGTTGTAGTGGTTGTCGACGGCGCGGGCAAGCTGGCGGATGTCTTCGGCCAACGCGAACTGGGCGAGGCTTGGCATGGTGATGGCCAGCAACACCAGCAAGCAAAATCGTCTATGTTTCAAGCAGGATCCTTCCCCCGGTTTCTTGATTCTACCCCTAACTTTGTGTTGTCATCCTGACCCTGAGCGCAGCCGAAGGGGTGGGATTTCACGGGAGTCGGGTGCCCCATTCTTGCGCGTTTTGTGCGCAAGAGTGGGATACCACAACCGCCGCAATCTTGAGCCCTCCTCCCCTGTCATTCCTGAGCGCAGCCGAAGGGGAAGAACCTATGTACCGCTATGCACTGGGCGGTGCAACCGCCCCCCCATGCCGATCACTCCATTTAGCTGTTTTCCGCAAGCGTGAAGTCGCTGGGATGTATGGCTATTTCCGCTGTTCTAGTTTCACCGATGCCGTCACCGGCTGGCCGTCGCGGAGCACTTTCACCTCAACTACATCGCCCACTTTGCTGCGGCGCAAGGCGTCAGTGAAGTCGTAGAGGTTCTTGATTGGCCTGTCACCGAACTGGATCAGGATGTCTCCCGCTTTTAGTCCCGCCTTCGCGGCGGGCGATCCTGGTTTCACATCGGAGAACTTCACGCCGGTTTCCACCTGGCCGAAATCGGGGATCGATCCGAAATATGGCCCGTAACCACCGCCGCCGCCCGCGACACCCGGATGCTTGTCTTCCTCGACCACAACAAACGAAGGACGCGTGTCCGCATCCGCCAGTAACTCGGCCGTTTTCCCGACCACGCCGAGCAGCCGTGTTGCCGCCACCGGATCGATCTTGTCCCAGGTGTCGGAGGGCTTGTGATAGTCGGAATGCAGGCCGGAGAAGAAGAACAGCACCGGAATTTTCTTGGCCACGAATGAGGTGTGGTCGCTTGAGGAATATCCGCCGGGCGAGTACTCGATCTTGAATCCGGAATTGGCCTGCGCCTCCTCGATCACGGCTTTGAGAGTCGAACCCGTCCCCACCCCTCCGATGTAGACTTTTTCATTCTGGATGCGGCCAATCATGTCCATGTTCAGCATGGCAACGGCTTTGTCGAGCGGACGCGTCGGATTGTTCACCCAGGCAGACGAACCCAGCAACCCCAGCTCTTCGCCAGCGAAAGACATGAATAAGATTCCGCGCCGCAACTGGCCCTTCTGCGGTGCCAGCAAACGCGCCAACTCCAGTACTCCGGCCGTGCCGGATGCGTTGTCGTCCGCTCCGGGATGAATCTGCCCGATCTGCGACGGCGCCAGCGAATCGATATTGCCTCGTCCGAGGTGATCGTAGTGCGCGCCGATGATCACGTATTCGTCCGTCTTGCCCGGCAGATACGCCAGCACATTGTTCACGATGGCGCGCGTGGTTCGGATGCTCACCGTCAGCGCCGCACTTTGATTTTCGGGCAACGCAAACGATGCGGGTTTGGAGGAATCGTCAATCTGCTTCTGCAATTCCACCAGCGATTTGCCCGACGGCTTGAACCAGTCCTCGGCAACCGCATTTTTGACTTGAAGAAAAATGATGCCGGTATTTTCCGGTCCGTTCACGCTGCCGAATCTGGTTAGCAGATCTTCTTCCCCGTCTCCGAGCTTGCCGTTCACCAGCACCAGCGCCTTCGCGCCATGATTACGGGCGTTGATGGCCTTGGTCACCAACTGGGAATGCTGCGTCATACCCTGATTGCCGCCTTTCACCGCGAACGACGGAGGCTCGAAGCGCAGCGCTACGACGATCTTGTCCTTGACGTCGATGCCGGCGTAGTCGTCGTATTGAAACTCGTCCGCGGTAACGCCGTAACCGGCGAACACGATGGGAGCGTGCGCCGACCCCGATGCGGAAAAACTGAACGGAACAAAATCCTGTTTGACTTTCAATTCCCGCTTCTCGCCGCCCGTCACCACGGCCAAGCTGTTCTTCTCTTTCAATTGCGCTCCGGTGATCACGGTAAAGGGCTGCAAGTAGGAGTTCGTGCCTGCCGGTTCCAGGCCCAGGCTCTTGTACCTCTTCTCAATCAGGTGCTCGGCCCGGCTTATACCTTTCGTGCCCGCGCCGCGCCCCTCCATCGCAGGTGCGCTGATCGCTTTGATGTCATCGAGGTAGCGATGCGGGTCAGCAGGAGGAATTGCCGGCGGCGCGGCCAGCGAAACATACGCACACGCGAGCAGTGCGAGGAGCATCGCGATTGTCTTCATTACGGCTGGGGCTTTGGCTGCGACGCCATGCGTCGCTTTGCAATTGGAGGCTGGGCGGCGGAAGTGAGTTACTTCTGAGGTCTGCATGGTTCCGCAAATCGTAGGTGGCCCTAGGGACGAGTGTCAACAGCTTGCGGAAAAAGTCGATCTTGCGCTTGATTTTGGGTGGCGCAGCGCTTCAGCGCTGCGGTAAGTGCACTTTAGAGTGCGGCTTTAGCCGCTGAGGTAACGTTTTCAGCCTGTGTCAACTCGCCGCCTCACTCCGCAATCGTTCTTCCCTCTGCCGCCAGGCGATCCTCGGGAGTGTTCACATTGAAAAAGCTCTGCTCGGAAAAACCGGCCGCCTCCAGTTCGCGCTCCTCGACCACCCGGATGGATACGCTCGAAAACGCCGCATCGATCTTGTACTTCCCTGCCCGCAAGGCCTGCTCGGCGACGGCGGAAAAATCGCGCCGATAGATGGCACAGAGCGGTTGCAATCCCCGCTTGGTGTGGGGCACGGTGACCAACGCGTGGTTATCCTCGTCTTCGGCCGCGGCCACGTCGAAGAGAAAAGCGAGTAACTCTCGGGAGACGAAAGGCATGTCGACAGCAAGCATCAGGTTCAGTTCGGCCGACGAATGCACAAGCGCGGCGTGAATGCCGCCGAGCGGACCACATCCGGGAAAAATATCGGCGACAACCGATCCACCTTTCGCAAATCCAGCTTTGGCAAACTTGGCGGGGTCGCCGACAATCGTAACCCGGCCGCAGACCGCGCCCATTACCCCGAGCGCGCGATCCAGCAGCGTTTGACCGCCAAAATCTACAAACGCCTTGTCTGTATTCGCGCCCATCCGGGAACTCTTGCCTCCGGCGAGGACGAAGCCCATGCGCGACAATTCAGTTGCCATATGCAAAAGCATAGGCTGAATTCTTGCTGCACGAAAGTAACCTGTTCAGAATGGCCCCGCTGTTGGAAGATGGAGGTGGTCCGATCGGTAAGGAGTTCCACTCGTCATCATGCCGCAAAAACTCATGGATGTTCTTATGCTGGGACGATGTTCGCACGAGTTTTCCTGGCCGCGCCGGGCGGCCAATGGGGAGTATTACCAGGTCTGCATGGTGTGCGCGACCGCTTACCAGTATGACTGGAAGACCATGCGTCGCGGAAACCGAGTCGATGAACCGGCGGCCGAGACCACAACCGTGCGACGGCGCTCCGGGCAAAAGAAGCCCACCTGGATGCCACGGGCACGGCGCCTGCGCTCGAACATTCCGCTGCGCTATCGCGGGAAAAATCTCAGTACATGGTATGCGGGCGTCATCAAGAACATCAGCCAGTCGGGCATAATGTTTCATGGCCCGCAGCAACTGCCGGCGAACGCGCTGGTGGAACTGATCTTCGAGATGCCAGAAGAAATCTCTGGGCAGAAAAACAGCAATGTACTCTGCCAGGGAAGGCTGATTCGCACCAAGGACGCACTCGACAATGCCGAGGACGCTTTCGGGCTCGCGGCCTCCATTCTCGATTACAAATTTCTTCACAAAGATTGAGCTGCTCTCGGGCAACACCAAAAGTTAAAACTTAATCACAGGGTCCACAGAGGTTCACAGGGGAAGGCGGTTGCTCCTTCCCGCCGCTGCTGCTAGAGTTTCTCTGGACAACGCAAGCACTTTTGCCCGCCTCCAACACCCCCCAGCCGCTCGTTGGGACGGGCTGCGTCCTAAAAGCATGTCTGGAATTGGCCCTAATCTGAAGAGTTGGATCGCCCGAAACCGCCATTCGGCGCTGGTGCAATACGCGGGCGCCGCGCTTGCGGTATGGGTGGCGCTCAGCCTGTGGACTTTTTCTCCCGTGCTGCACCGCCATCTTTTTGTGCTGCTGCTCGCCGCAGTGCTTTTCACCGCGCGCTTCTTAGGATTTGGCCCCGCGGTTTTCTGCACGCTTCTTTCGGGTGCGTGCATGGATTTTTTTGAGTTTCCGCCGTATTTCAGTTTCAGCATTCACCGCGGAGCCGATGTAGAGCGGTTGCTGGTTTTCCTTGCCGCTTCCGTCTTTGCCGGAAGCATGGCCCGGCAGAAAACACTGGCGGAATCGCGCGCCGATCGCACCACCCGCGAGATGGCGGCAATTGTCGAATATTCCTGCGACGCGATTTACAGCTCCCGCCCAGATGGCACCATTACCAGCTGGAATCGCGCCGCCGAACTTCTCTACGGCTACACGGCCGAGGAAGCAGTGGGTTCGCCGATGGCTCGACTAGCGCCGCCAGAGCGCCAGGAGGAGGCGGAACGCAACCGCGAACTGCTCAACCGCGGCGTGAACGTGGCTTCTTATCGAACTGAGCGCATGCGCAAGGACGGCACCTGCTGCCCGGTGTTGCTCTCGGTGTCGCCGCTGCGCAACGCGCGCGGCGAAATCGTGGGCGCGTCGGCCATTGCGCGCGACATCTCGGCTGAGAAGCAATCCGAAGAAGCCATCCGCCGCAGCGAAAAGCTCGCCACCGCGGGACGGCTTGCCGCTTCGATTGCGCACGAAATCAATAATCCGCTGGAGGCTGTCATCAACCTGCTGTATCTCGCGCGCCATGACTCCACCCACGCCGTCGAGTATCTAACCCAGGCGGAGCAAGAGGTGGGACGCGTCGCGCGCTTGGCGCAGCAAACTTTGGGATTTGTTCGCGACACCAGTTCTCCCGGATCGATGGATCCTGCCACCATCATGGATGAGATTCTGCAACTGTATTCGCGCAAGCTCGATGGCCGGAAAATTCACGTGACGCGACGCTACCGCGACCGCTGCCGCGTCAGTGGGCATTCGGGCGAGTTACGGCAATTGCTGGCGAATCTTCTGGTGAACGCGGTCGAGGCCATGCCGACTGGAGGTTCTCTGCACGTCCGCGTGGCAGCGGGACGCAACTGGTCCGATGGCAGGGACGGAGTCCGCATTACGGTGGCCGATAACGGCAGCGGCATTTCTCGCAAGAATCTGCGCCAGATTTTTGAACCGTTCTTCACCACAAAAAAAGACACAGGCACCGGGTTGGGATTGTGGGTCTCGCACGGCATCGTCCAGAAACACGGGGGCTCGATTCGTGTGCGCAGCCGAGCGGACGGACGCGAGACGGGGCGCTCAACCGGAACCGTGTTCTCGATCTTCATACCGCAGCGGCAGGAAATCAGCCGGGTAGCGTAAGTCGCTTTTCCTCCTTGCTCCACAACAACTTGCACGCCGCGGAAGTACCATGACTTTCGTGTTTAGAAGCCTCCGCCGCGCCAGCTTATAATCATTTAAGTCCAAGCAGAATGGGCACTTAGGCCCGCTGTAATCTTTTGACGCGGAACCTTTTCACGTGGAACCTTTTCTGGCACCTGCGATGTTCGCTCTGGGGCTGTGCTTCGGCAGCTTCCTGAACGTGTGCATCTACAGGTTGCCGCTCGGCAAGTCCGTCGTCACGCCGCGCTCCGCCTGCCCCCACTGCGGAGATCTCATTCCGCTCTACCACAACATTCCCGTGCTGAGCTGGCTGGTTCTGCGCGGAAAATGCCGCTCGTGCAAGGCTCCTATTTCACCGCGTTACCTCGTGATCGAACTGCTCACGGGCCTGCTCTTTCTTGGCTGCTTCACGCATTTCGGTTTGACGCTTGGGATGCTGAAATGCATTGTGCTCGGCTACCTGCTGCTGGGTTTGATCTTCACTGACGCCGAAACCAAGCTTCTTCCTGACGCCCTGACTCTCACCGGACTGGCCCTGGGAATCGTGTTTAGCCTGGTGGTTCCGGTGAATGACCTGGCGTCGCGCATCATGCCCGGCCTCGTATCGC
Organism: Terriglobales bacterium; assembly: GCA_049592035.1. Lineage (GTDB taxonomy): Bacteria > Acidobacteriota > Terriglobia > Terriglobales > Acidobacteriaceae > Acidiflorens. The sequence goes on along the minus strand of JBAWFQ010000136.1, from coordinate 1,593 downwards.
CCGCGATGCGCGGCGCGATTTCGTGGCAATGGTGGTCCCTCGCCGACTCGCTGCTGGGAGCGGCGGTGGGCGCTTCGTTCCTCTACGGCGCGGCGGCGATCTATCTGCGCGCCCGCGGCGTCGAAGGTATGGGTTTCGGCGACATCAAGCTGATGGCCATGATCGGCGCCTTCCTCGGAACCAGGCTCACGGTGCTAACCATTTTTGCCGCATCGCTGGCGGGCTCGCTGTTTGGACTCAGTACAGTGCTCGCGGTTTGGATGAAGCGCACGCGCCGCAATCAGGCGCGCGCTGCTGCATTGAGAATTTCGTCTACCGTTTCTTCTGATCAAGCTCGCATCGAGGCCCGCCGCCGCGCCTGGCAATCCGCGCGCCTTGCGCTCCGCTATTACGAAATGCCCTTTGGCGTGTTTCTTGGGAGCATGGGAATCTTGTCGTTCCTCTTCGGAAACCGGCTCCTGCATTGGTATTGGAGGGCGCTGTGAGATTGCTCGTCAATCCCATGATGCTCCGCATGGCATTGCTTTTATTGGTTGCCCTCGCGGCTTTTGGATTGGGGCTGTTCGTGATGCGGCGCCTGCGCAAGAGTCTCGCGCAGGAATCCGAATCGCTGACTCACTCTCCGCTGGCGGCTGAGGGATTGCCGGTGCACGCCTATCACGCCGTCATTCAGCAACTGAAGCAGCAAAAACATGAGCTCACCACGCAGCAACTCGCGGAACGCAGAAAAGCCAAGGCCTCCGACACGCTGAGCTCGACTATCCTCGCTAATCTTTCTTGCGGCGTGTTGTTTTTGAGTACCAACGGCCTGGTGCGGCAAGCCAATGCGGCAGCGCGCAAACTGCTGGGGTTCGCCTCGCCCGTCGGGCTGCATGCCACCGATCTTTTTCGTTCGGCCACGCTGCGCCCGGAAAAAGACGGCTCGATGTCGGGAGCAAGCGTGGAGCAAGCTCTCGCTCCCGCTCTGGCGGGAACATCTGCGGTCCGCGGGCTGGTGCTGAACTACTTCGCGCGCGAGGGAGAAAACCGCGTGCTGGAAGTGACGGCCTCTCCGGTGCTGGCGGAAGATGCGAGTCTGATGGGCACGACGCTGGTGCTCACCGACAAGACCGACATTGAGCGCATCCGGCACGATCAGAGGCATCATCAGGAGTTATCGTCGGAACTGGCCGAGGAACTGCGCCTGTCGCTGACTACGATTGCAGGCTACGCGCAGCAACTCTCGCGCGCCCGCGACCCGGAACTGGCGAAACAACTGGCCGACGACATCGCCCACGAAGCCGCGGAACTGGACCGCACGATTGGCAGCTTTCTGGGAGGCGCGCAGGCGGTAAGCACGAGTTCTTGATATTAGAAACAACAGGCCGCGATCAGAAATCGCGGCTGGCGAAAGGACGATCACATGAAACACACGAAATGCATGGCCATTGGTGCTCTGCTTCTTTTAGCGGTCTGTGGAGTTGCCGCTCAATCACTCGGGGACTACGCGCGCACCGCTCGCAAAAACAAACCCGAGCCCAATTCGGCCAGCCGCCACTACGATAACGACAATCTGCCGACCGGCGAAACTCTAAACGTGATCGGACCGCCGCC
>JBAWFQ010000135.1:0-16725 GCA_049592035.1 Terriglobales bacterium | reverse complement strand
CATAATCGTTCTTTGACACGTTCTGAAGTTTTTCCGGTTGGTGCAGCGTCCGGGGCTCAAGCGAAGTCACTCAGACAACCGCGAGGTGAGTCTGGGAGGGCAAGCAAGGGTCTATAGCTAAGCGCTGGTCGAGGAGAACAGGAGCCTCTGTTAAAGGCAGGATAGAGTCCCGAGGCGTTGGACTGATTTATCCGGTTGGCGGTGAGCCCGGAGCCCGAGCAAAGATCGGCTTACAATGAACCCGCAAGGGAGTTGTAGGAAAAGGTCAGCAAGGGTCTAAACGCGAGCTACTGGCCGAGAGGAATGAGCCCAACATCACCTCGGGACTCTCTATTTGTGTGTGTTTGTGGAGCGACGGGCATCCTCGCCCGTCCAAGTTCGCGTACGAACGGACGCCTTTGATCGCGTAGGGACGGACGCCCTCGTCCGTCCAAGCCGAGCAAAGCTCGGCAGCCACCGCGAAGTCAGCATTACCCCACTGCAAGCGCCGAAGCCTGAAAGCGCTTCCCGAACTCTTCAGCCGAAGCAATGCACTCCGTTCTTTCAGGCACCGGCTTTAGCACCCGCGCCGGATACTCGTCATAAGTGCGCCCATCAAGCATGCGACCGTTCTTAGCCTTTCGCACCCCACCCCATTGCTTAAAGAAGAAAGGCACTCCCTGATCCCGGCATTGCCGACGAATAGAGATGACCCACTCCCGCTTCATCGGACGCGCCCCCGGCCCACTCTCGCCGCCCACAATCACCCATGTAATGCCAGACAAATCGATCTCGCCAAGGTCTTCCAGCAAAGGCTCGATGGATAGGAAGCGAACCGTAGCCGGAGCTCGCCGGAGATGCTCCACGCGCGGCAACCCATGTTTCCGATCCTCAACGCTGACGCCCCACCAGATATTCTCCTGCTCCGCCGCAAATCGTAGCCGCTCCGAGAGCAACTGTAGTAGCCTCTCCGACCTCTTGGTCAGCACCTGATAAGTATGCCAATTCGCTGTAGCCATCACGCGCGAGACAGCCTCGGCGTAGTCGTCCGGCACTCCCGACTGAAACAGATCGCTCATCGAGTTCACAAACACCAACTTGGGAGATCGCCATGAAAATGGCTCAGTAAGCTTCTCCGGCACCAGCCGCAGGTCAAACCCCTGCTCATAAGGATGCCCCTTAACCCCCCGAAACCGCTCCGCAAACGTCTCGGCATAGCAATGCTTGCACCCAGGGCTAATCTTGACGCACCCGCGGACGGGATTCCACGTTGCGTCAGTCCATTCGATGTGGGAATTTAGGCTCATGAACCAGTCTCATGGTCTGCAAGAATCTTAACAGTTGAGATGTCTTCAAAAGTAAAGTGATCTGCCGTAAGATGTACCCCCCTACGCAAACGTATCATATTCGCTATTTGTTCGCTAGACTTGGCACTGGTAGTAGCTTTCCATCCAAATTCGTATCAGAATCGTGAGGTGTTCGGAAGCTTGTCCGAACTGCGTACAATGACGTCCCAAGATGAATTCGGCGGAGCGTGGACACAACGAAAGCTGGCGGTTCTGAAGAAGTATCTTCAGGCTTACACAACGATATTCAATAGGAACGCACGAGCTCGGTTTTACGCAATCAGCTATGTTGACGCATTCGCAGGAACGGGCAGTTTGCAGAGACCAGAACCTACAGGATTCACCGAACTACTTCCTGAATTGAGAAAACTCGATGAGGAGTTTCGCAAGGGCAGCGTTAGGCGGGCACTCGAGGTTACACCCCCATTCCATAAGTATGTTTTCATCGAGAGAGACGCGGCTAAGTGCCAAGAGCTAAGAGATATGTCGTCTGAGTTTCCGAATCGCACGGTTGAGATAGTGAATAACGACGCCAACAAGGCGTTGCTGGAATGGTGTCGGAACTTGGACTCGATACGAGAACGCGCGGTAGTGTTCCTCGATCCATTTGGCGCGTCTGTGAAATGGGAGGCAATCGAGGCCCTGGGGCGCACGCGTGCCGTAGATCTTTGGGTGCTGTTTCCTTATTCTGCGATAAATCGAATGCTTGTGCGCGATCGGAAACCTCCGAGGGCCTGGTCTCAACGCCTCAGCGCGGTATTTGGCACAAAGGAGTGGGAGGCTAAGTTCTACTCCACTACTGCATTTCAATCGCTTCTCGACCCAAACGAGACGGTCGAATCTGTCCATAAGTCCGCGGACCATCGCCTCATTACTGAATTCTATGTCCAGCGACTTAAGAATGAGTTCGAGGCCGTTAGCCGTCCGTTTCCCTTGCACAATTCAAACGGTTCTCTGTTGTTCATCCTGTTCTTCGCCGCAGCTAACGAGCACAGCGCTAAGACGGGTCTCAAGATCGCAAACGAGATCATTGGTAAAGAGATGGACCTAGGCTAGCCCCTTCGACACGAATACCCTCTCTGATCGCACTCTACAGCGTCATATTCCCGTGCTTCTTAGGCGGGTTTTTGTCGCACGTGGTCTCCGGCATCTCCAACAACCGGATCGATTCCGGCCAAGCATCAATTAAGATGCTAATCCAATGCTACAATCGCATCATGATCGATGTCACCAAAGACATTCATTCCCTGACCGCCTTCAAGCGCAACTCCTCGGGCCTGATGAAGCACATGAAGAAGACCGGACGTCCGCTGGTGCTCACTGTAAAGGGCAAAGCCGAGGCCGTCCTTCTCGATGCCAAGGCCTACCAGGAGGTAGCCAGTCAACTGGACGCCGTGGCCAGCATTCGCCGCGGCCTGGCGCAGGCTCAAAGAGGCGCAGGCCGCCCGGCAAATGAAGTATTTGACGAACTGGAACGCGAAGACGCGGGCAGATGACTTACCGCGTCATCGTCACACCCGCAGCCGAAAGCGATCTCAGAACAGCCTATCGCTACATCCGCAGCCAAGCGCCCCGCGCGGCCCGCGATTGGATTCGGCGCGCGCCAGACCGCAAAGAATCTTGCACACCACCCCGAACGGTGCCCCATGGCTCCCGAGAGCGCATCCTTCGATCTGCCCATCCGCGAGCTGTTCTTCGGTTCTGGCAATCGCGGCACCTATCGTTTTCTCTTTGTTGTGTTTGATGAAGAGAAATCAGTTTACATACTGCACGTTCGGCATGGATCCATGCTCCCGCTCTGAACTACAGCGGAATATTCCCATGCTTCTTAGGCGGGTTTTTGTCCCGCTTAGTCTCCAGCATCTCCAGCGCCTGAATCAGCTTCTTGCGAGTCTCGCGCGGCTGAATCACGGCATCGACAAATCCGCGATCAGCCGCAACGTAGGGATTAGCCAGCGTGTCGCGGAATTCTTCGATCTTCTGCTGGCGAGCGGCTTCGCGATTCTCCGCATGATCCAGTTCGCGCTTGTACACAATATCCACCGCGCCTTCCGGTCCCATTACCGCAATCTCCGCACTCGGCCAAGCGTAATTCACATCGGTGCGAATATGCTTTGAAGCCATGACGCAATAAGCTCCGCCGTAAGCCTTGCGAGTAATGACGGTCACTTTAGGCACGGTAGCTTCCGCAAAAGCAAACAGCAACTTCGCGCCATGCCGGATAATCCCACCGTATTCCTGCTGCGTGCCAGGTAGAAATCCGGGCACATCTTCAAACGTCACCAGCGGAATGTTGAAGCAGTCGCAGAAGCGCACGAAACGCGCACCTTTCACCGAGGCATTGATATCGAGCGTGCCCGCAAGCATCGCGGGCTGATTAGCGACGATCCCCACCGGCTTTCCATTGAGCCGTGCAAATCCGACAACAATGTTCTTCGCATAGTGCTCGTGAATCTCAAAAAAGTAGGAGTCGTCGACGACGGTGTGAATCACGTCTTTCATGTCATACGGCATATTCGATTGATCGGGAATGATCGTGTCCAGCTTCACATCCAGCCGATCGATCGGATCAGTGCAAGCCTTGCGAGGAGGGTCTTCCAGATTGTTTGATGGAATAAAGCTCAGCAGCTCGCGTACCATCGACAAACATTCCGCATCATCGCGACACATGAAATGAGCGACGCCTGAAGTTTCGTTGTGCGTGTGAGCTCCGCCCAGCTGGTCTTTCGTTACCTCTTCGTGCGTGACCGTTTTGATCACGTCTGGACCAGTGATGAACATGTACGAAGTCTGATCGACCATCAGAATGAAATCGGTGATCGCCGGAGAGTAAACGGCGCCCCCCGCGCACGGGCCCATGATGGCCGAGATCTGCGGAACGACTCCGCTATAAAGCGTGTTGCGCAAAAAGATTTCGGCGTAGCCGGCCAGTGACATCACGCCTTCCTGAATACGCGCTCCGCCGGAATCATTCAGGCCGATGACTGGCGCGCCCATCTTGGCCGCCAGATCCATGATCTTGACGATCTTCAAGGCGTTGGCCTCGGAGAGCGAGCCACCGAACACGGTAAAATCCTGCGCGAAGACGTAAACCAGACGTCCTTCGACGCGTCCGTAGCCGGTGATAAAACCGTCACCGTAGTATTTCTGCTGCTCCATGCCGAAGTTGTGGCAGCGATGCGTGACCAGTTTGTCGGTCTCCTCGAAGGTGCCCTCGTCAAGCAGAAATTCCACGCGCTCGCGGGCCGACATCTTGCCCTCTTTGTGCTGGCGCTCGCGCCGTTGCGCGCCTCCGCCTTCCAGCGCCATCTGGTCTCGCTTCTTCAGTTCGGCAATTTTCTCTTCGAGTTTCATAGGGAGCCATTATAGGCGAGCACGGAGCCGCCTAAAGTGTGACGGCTGCCACAAGGCTGTGTGATGCAGAATCGTTGCCCGTCGTTCGCTGAGAGGCGTTGCCGTCCTACGCCCGCAAGGTCGCGGCGTCCAGCAGATTCAAGAACGCGATTTTTTTCTCAGGCGGCAAGAAAGACGCCTCGAAGGAATTCCGCGCCAACTCTCTGAGATGTTCGTCGCTGAAGCCGAACGTCTCCTGGACGAGTGCGTACTCCGCTGCCAGCGAGGTACGAAACATGGCGGGATCGTCGCTGTTGAGGGTCAGCATCAGTCCCTCGTCGAAGTAGTGGCGCACTGGATGTTGCGCGAGTTCGGCACAACAGCCCGTGCGCAGATTGCTGGTTACGCAGACTTCCAGCGGTACCTGGCGCTCGGCCAGCTCTTCGATCAATTCCGGATCTTGCCCCGCAGTCAGGCCGTGTCCGATGCGTTCCGCCTTCAGATTCAGCGCGCCCCATATCGACTCGGGCCCGGCGCTTTCCCCGGCGTGCGCCGTCAGATGGAGGCCGTGTTCCGCGGCGCGCGCATAAACTCCGGCGAACCACTCCGGTGGGCCGGCAAGCTCATCGCCGCCAATGCCGAACGCCACCACGTTGCGATCGCGAAACTGAATCGCGAGATCGAGCACGCTCTGCGCCTTCTCAGCGCCGAACTGCCGAATGGCATCGAAAATCCAAAGCAGCGAAATGCCGAAATCCTTCTCGCCGCGCTGGCGGCCGCGTTCCATCCCCTCGAAAATCGCGGCGAAATCCTGCTTGCGCCACAGGCAGACGCCAACCGAAACGATCACCTCCGCGTGCAACACATTTTGCGCTCTCAGCCGCTCCATCAGGCGGTAGGTGATCAGCTCGTAATCTTCCGGCGCGCGCAGGTGTCCGGTTACATCCTTGAAAGCCGCGAGGAAGCCCTTGAAGTCGGCGTAGTTGTAGAGTTGCTCGACTTCGGCTAGAGAGGCGCCATCCATCCCGTGACGCTGACGCAGTTCGAGCAGCGTGGACGGTTCGATCGAGCCCTCAAGGTGGAGATGAAGTTCGGCCTTAGGCAGCGAGAAGATAAAGCTGGAGGGTTCCGAAGGCATGTAGCGATTCTAAAGGATAGGCGAGGGGAGAATCGGGTCATCTGACCATCGGGTCATCGGGTGATCTAAATTCAAAATCAAAACAGATGGCCCGATAGCCCGATCACCCGATGGCCCGATCTTTCTTGCAGAACTCGCTATGATGCCGGCTGTAGAAGATGTAAATCACCAGCCCGAGCGCCAGCCAGATCACAAACCGCAGCCAGGTAATCAGCGTCAGACCTAACATCAAGCCGCCGCACAGAACCACGGAAATCAGCGGAAACCACGGCACGAAAGGCACGCGGAACGCGCGTTTGCGCTCGGGTTGATTGCGGCGCAGCAAAATGACTCCCAGCGAAACCAGCACGAAGGCGAACAGCGTTCCAATATTGGCGAGGTCGGCGGCATCCCCAATATCCACGAGCCCCGCGGGGATTCCTACAGCAAAACAGGCGATCCAAGTCGACCAGTACGGCGTCTTATATTTCGGATGCACGGCGGAAAATAATTTCGGCAACAGGCCATCGCGCGACATGGCATACCAGATGCGCGCCTGGCCATATTGAAAAACGAGCAACGACGAGATCATCCCGGTCAGCGCTCCGATCACGATCACCGACCGGAACAGCGGGTGCACGCCCAAGTACTTCATGGCGTAGGCTACAGGTGCATCGGCGGCCTCTCCGGAGACGAAGGTCGTGTACTTCATCATGCCAAGCAGCACCAAAGCGACGCCGACGTACAACAGGGTGCAAACAATTAGCGACATGATGATGCCGAAGGGCAAATCTTTTTGCGGATTGCGCGATTCCTCGGCGGCGGTTGAAACAGAATCGAATCCGATGTAGGTAAAGAAAACGATCGCGCCGCCCGTCACAATTCCGGAAAAGCCAGAGGGCGCGAAGGGCGTCCAGTTGGCGGGCTTCACCAGCATTCCGCCCACCACGAGGAACGTCAGGATCGCGCCGATCTTGATCGCGACCATAATATTATTCGTCTCGGCCGATTCTTTCACGCCGCGCACCAGCAACAGCGTGAGAATAAATACGATCAAGAAGCCGGGCAGATTAAAATATGCGCCCGTCCACTGTCCGGAGGCCCAGACCGGACTAGCCCATTTATCGGGCAAATTGATCCCGAACGCCGCGAATTGCGCCTTGGTATAACCGGCGAAACCGACCGCCACGGCTACGTTTGAGACCACGTATTCGAGAATCAGGTCCCAGCCGATGATCCAGGCAAAAATTTCGCCGAGCGTCGCGTAGGAATATGTATAGGCGCTGCCGGCAATCGGAATCATCGAAGCCAGTTCCGCGTAACACAATCCGGCAAAGCTGCAGGCGACGGCCACCAGGAAAAACGAAATGGCAATCGATGGCCCGGCAGGCGGACGGCCGTGCATGAGCGCTCCGGCAGTGCTGCCGGTACGCAGGAAATTTACAATCAGGTCAAGCGCCTGCGCGTGTAAGATCGAAGGCGCCTGAAAATATTCTCCCGCCGCGGCCGTGCCCGTGAGCACGAATATTCCCGATCCGATGATCGCGCCGATGCCGAGCGCCGTCAGCGACCACGGCCCCAGAGTCTTACTCAGCCGGTGCTCCGGGCTTTCCGACTCCGAGATCAGTTTGTCGATGGACTTACAACAGAAGGCTTGAGTGTTGGAAGTACGAATAACGCCGACGGCTGGCTCCGTGGATGATTGCGACAAGAGTTGGCTGTCTCCTCACAACTGAAGTCGAGCATGGGCGTTCGCCCATGCCCGCCGAGCTTTCAGCAGACTAACGGCTTACCGTTTCGCCTGACCGCGCGCCAGTTTTTTCACCTTGCGCTTCTTCGACCCGCGGGCGTAATCGCGAGGCTTCTTGGGCTTCTCCGCTTTGATTTTCTTGCGGGATGCTCGTTTGACTTTCTTCCGCTCTTCTTTGGTTAGGTTCTTCGTATTTGCCATCAGTGCGTTTCAAATCCTCTCTGAAATTCGTGCTGTCGTGTTTCAAACACTCGGAGCTTGCAGCTCGGGGTTTGCAACTCTAGGCCTTCTCCAACCGCGCATACCGCTCCACCAACTTCTTCAAACCGAAGCGAGGGAATTGTACCGTAATCTTAGCGTCTTCCCCATCTCCTTCGCGCTTATACACCGTTCCTTCCCCATATTTCGGGTGCTTGACCTTCTGCCCCGGACGGAAGCCGCGCCTGCCCGTGGGCTCTTCCGCGCGCATTTTCGGAACATTGAATTTCTTGCCGCGCGAAGCAAAAAACTCGGCAATGTTATCGATCGAGTTGTAGCTCTGCAGCGGAGGCACCGCCTTCGGCTTGACGCGCGCCGGATTCCACGCAGCACTCTGGTCTTCGTCTTCGTAAGAGTAGTGAGGCCTTTGCTCGTGTGGGGCGGGCATTCCTGCCCGCCCTCGTGGCGCAAACACTCCTGCCCGCGAACCGCCGGCAGAAGAGGAGAATGTAGACGACGCAGTGGAAGCAGCAGACCCCCGTCGCCGCGATCCGCCCAACTCTTCCACCAACTGCGGAGGTACCTCTTCCAAAAATCGCGACGGCACGCTCGCCTCCGGCAGGTCCGTGCCATAACGCCGCCGATAGACGGCGCGCGACAGAATCAACGTATCCATGGCGCGGGTCATGCCGACATAGCACAGGCGCCGTTCTTCTTCGATCGAATCCGGCTCAAGCATCGTCCGCGAATGCGGAAACAGGCCTTCCTCCATTCCTGCCAGCACCACCAGCGGAAACTCCAGGCCCTTGGCCGCGTGCAGCGTCATCAGCGTGATTTGCGCGTGCTCGTCGTACTGATCGGCATCGCTCACCAGCGCCGCATGATCGAGAAACTCATCCAGCGTTTCGCCACGATCGCGCGAGTCCATGGCCGCATTCACCAGTTCGCGCAGGTTCTCGATGCGCGAGTACGCTTCCGGCGTGTCTTCTTCTTCCAGTTGCTTGATGTATCCGGTGCGGTCGATCAGAAATTTGAGTATCTCGGCAGTATTCGCAACCGCGCCCGGAACGCGAAAGCCGTCAACAGCCGCGTCGACCGCTCCATCAGCCGCGTCGTCGATGGAGAGACGGGCGTCCGCGCCCGTCGCCTCGCTCTCCGTCAAATCGTGAGCAGCAAAATCAAAACTGAAGTTACCCGGATCGAAATCCGTGTCGCTCTCCTCCGCTCGCGTAGGGGCGGACGCATTCGTCCGCCCCGCCAAGCGCAGCGAGGCGACGTTCTCGTCAGACACAGCACCACCCGTTTCCTCCACCCGCTCCACAAACGTTCCCGCCAGCATGGCCCGCCCGTCCTCAATCAGCGCCCGAAAGCTGTTCAGCGCAGCCAAGGCCCGCGCCGGCAGCAACTGCCGCGTGATCGCCTCGCCCACCGCGCCCCACATCGACAATCCTGTTTCGAGTGCAAGCCGCTCGATCAACTCGATAGTCGTCTTGCCAATCCCGCGCACTGGAGTATTGATCACGCGCAGCAGAGAAACCGAATCATCCGGATTCTGAATCACCTTCAAATACGAAATCAGATCCTTGATCTCCGCGCGTTCATAAAACGAAAAACCGCCCACCACGTGATACTTCAACTGGTAACGGCGCATCGCCTCTTCAAACAGCCGCGATTGCGAGTTCGTGCGATAGAGCACGGCCGCTCGCGCCGTCTCGCCGTTTTCGCCAGCCGCGCGCACATAGCGATTGATCGTATCGGCCGCAAACAGCGCCTCGTTCTCACCATCCGGAGCCTCGTAGTAGCCAATCTTCGCCCCGCCCTGCCGCGACGTCCAAAGATTCTTGCCCTTGCGCCGGACGTTGTTCGCAACCACCACCGACGCCGCCTCCAGAATGTTCTGCGTCGAGCGATAGTTCTGCTCCAGCCGCACGATCTTTGCTTCCGGAAAGTCGCGCTCAAACTCCAGAATGTTGCGAATGTCGGCTCCGCGCCACGAGTAGATCGACTGATCTTCATCGCCCACCGCACAAACGTTGTGCCCGTCGCCCGCCAGCAGCCGCATCAATTCGTACTGCGGACGGTTCGTATCCTGATATTCATCGACCAACAAATATCGAAAACGCCGGTTGTAGTATTCGCGCACCGATGCCACCGACTTGAGCAGGCGCATGGCTTCGAGCAGCAGATCGTCGAAGTCCATCGCATTCGCTTTGCGTAATTCCTTGCGGTATTCCTCAAAAACATGTGCGATCTTCTCGGTCTTCGGATCCGCCGATTGCAGATAGATTTCCTGCGGATCGAGCATATGATTCTTGGCCCACGAAATCCGCGAGAGGACGGCGCGCGGCGTGAGTTGCTTGTCGTCGAGCCCCAGCCGCCGCATGACACCCTTAACCACTTGCTGCTGATCGCTTTCGTCATAAATGACAAAGTTCTTAGTAAGCCCGATCGGCGGCTGTCCCGGCACAGCGGAAGGAATCCGCAAAGCCTCGATATCCCGCCGCAGCACTCGCACACAGAAAGAATGAAAAGTAGAAATCACCGGCTTGGCCACACTGAGCCCGCCGACCAGCTTATCGACGCGCTCGGCCATCTCCGACGAGGCCTTGTTGGTGAAAGTCACCGCAAGAATCGATTCCGGCATCACGCCCATCTTCTCGATGAGATAGGCGATGCGAAAGGTGATGACGCGAGTCTTCCCGCTGCCCGCCCCAGCCAGAATCAGCACCGGCCCGTCGGTAGCCTCGACGGCTTCGCGTTGTTGCGGATTTAACTCGTCCAGAAACGACAAAAGAGAATGGCTCCGAAATGCCTTGTTTGAATTTTACACGTGTGGGGCGGGCATTCCTGCCCGCCCACCCGTGCCGGTTGTGTCGACGGCATCATCGAGAGCAAACCGAGTAAACGAACAATCCGATCAGCTCGATAGCGGCAAATGTTTCAACCCCCTCCAACACGGCATAATGCCGCCTGTTTGGTACTTTAGGCCAACGCCGCCAAGCCCTGACGAAGTGGAGTCGAATTGCAATGACCGTGGATAATACCCAGACGAGAGCGACAATACGCAACAACACTCGTTGAGCTGTCATCGCGGCCACGATCAGAGACAGGAACGAAACCGCCCACAGGATCCCTTCGATGTGTCGCTTCATTTTGTGCACCCTGGCGACGTTCGCGCCTTTCTGTTGAACGACTGTATAATCAAGAATTGCGCTCATGAAGAAGAACACATCTGTATCAGCCGTCCAGTCTGCCAAGCCCCGCCGCATCCGCTCCACCACCGTCCTCTGCGTCCGCCGCGACAATAAAGTCGTCATGGCCGGTGATGGGCAGGTCACGCTCGGCGAATCCGTCATCAAGCACGGGGCAAAGAAGATTCGCCGCCTTTATCAGGACAAGATCCTGGCCGGATTTGCCGGCTCGACCGCCGACGCTTTCACCCTCTTCAGCCGCTTCGAGGCCAAGCTAGAGCAGTATCATGGCAACCTCGGCCGCGCTGCCGTCGAACTGGCAAAAGACTGGCGTACCGACAAATTTCTGCGCCATCTGGAAGCCCTGCTGATCGTCACCGACAAGGATACGACGTTCCTGCTCAGCGGTCAGGGAGACGTGATCGAACCCGATACCGGGATTGCCGCGATCGGTTCCGGCGGCCCCTTTGCGCAGGCGGCAGCGCAGGCGCTGTCCGATCACACTCAGCTCTCGCCGCGAGAAATCGCCGAAGAAGCAATGAAGATTGCGGGGCGGATGTGCATCTATACCAATGACAAGGTTACGATTGAGGAACTGTGATGCACACGTAGGGACGGCCGCCCTCGGCCGTCCTGTCGAGCGCAGCTCGACCGCGATTGTGTAAGGCTCCCGGGTCCTCGACCCGGCCGGACGGCCGAGGGCGGCCATCCCTACAAGAGAATCTATGGCTATCTACCTACCCGGAACCGCCGAAGAAGAACAAGTCACGCTCGACGGACTGACGCCGCGCGAAATCGTCACCGAACTCGACAAGTACGTTGTCGGCCAAAAAGACGCGAAGCGCGCCGTCGCCATTGCCCTCCGCAACCGCATGCGCCGCCAGAAACTCGGCCCCGAAATGGCCGAAGAAGTTATCCCCAAAAACATCATCATGATCGGCCCCACCGGCGTGGGCAAAACCGAAATCGCGCGCCGTCTCGCCAAGCTGGCCAATTCGCCCTTTCTCAAGGTGGAGGCTTCCAAGTTCACCGAAGTCGGCTACGTCGGCCGCGATGTCGAGTCCATGATTCGCGACCTGGTCGAGATCGCGATCGAAATGATCCGCGAAGAAAAACTCGAAGACGTCGCGGATAAAGCGGAACTGAACGCCGAGGAGCGCCTGCTCGACATTCTTCTGCCGCCGATTTCCCCGCCCCGTCCAGCGGACTCCAGTTCGGGCGGCGTGGTGATCGACGCCAGCACCAGCCTAAGCGAATCTTCCAGCCGCACGCGCGAGAAATTGCGCCAGCAGCTTCGCGAAGGCAAACTCGACGATCGCACCGTTGAAATCGAGACTCGCGAGCGCAATTTCCCGTCGTTCGAGATTATCTCCAATCAGGGCGTCGAGGAGATGGACGTCAATCTGAAAGACATGTTGCCCAACATCTTCGGCCAGCGCACTAAGAAGCGGAAGATGAAAGTCAACGAGGCCTTCGAATACCTGATTCAGGAAGAAGAACAGCGTTTGATCGATATGGAGCAGGTCACGCGCGTAGCCATCGATCGCGTGGAAAACTCCGGCATCATCTTCCTCGATGAAATCGACAAAATCGCCGGCCGCGAAGGCGGCCATGGGCCGGACGTTTCGCGCGAAGGCGTGCAGCGCGACATCCTGCCCATCGTCGAAGGCACCACCGTCAACACGCGCTACGGCATGGTCCGCACCGATCACATCCTGTTCATCGCGGCGGGAGCGTTCCACGTTTCGAAGCCGAGCGACCTGATCCCCGAACTGCAAGGCCGTTTCCCCATCCGCGTGGAACTGCAATCGCTCACCATGGAAGACTTCGTCCGCATCCTGACCGAACCCAAGTCTTCGCTGACGAGACAATACATTGCGCTCCTCGAAACCGAAGGTGTGAAGCTGGAGTTCACCCCCGACGCGCTCGAAGAAGTCGCGCGCTTTGCGTTTCGTGTGAATGAAGGCACGGAAAACATCGGCGCCCGCCGTCTGCACACCATCATGGAGCGCGTGCTCGACGAGATCAGTTTCGAGGCGCCCGAAAGAAAGGGACAGCAGTTCGTGGTCGACTCAGCCTACGTGCAAAAGATGCTAAGCGAGATCGTGAAAGACCAGGATCTATCCCGTTACATATTGTAGAAAACCTAACCACAACAGAGGTCCCGGGAAACACAGGGGAAGGCGAGCGATTTCCTCTGTGTGCCTCTGTGCTCCCTGTGGTTGTCGTTTTGCTCTTCTCTGATACTCTTTCCCTTTCCCGCATGAAACGATATCTCGGTAAGTTCGTCGTGCCGCCCGCCGTTTGCCTGCTGCTGGCCGGTTGCGCCCAGGTCGGACCGCCCTTGCCGCCATCGCTAGAACTGCCCAAGCCGCCTACCGATCTGCGCGCCAGCCGCAAAGGCAATCTCGTCACTCTGAACTGGAGTGAACCCACGCTAACCACCGATCACCAGAGCGTTCGTTATATCGGCCCGACGCTCGTGTGTCGCAGCGAGGAATCTGAAATCGGCGAATGCGGAAACCCTGCCGCCCTGCTGCCAGCGCCACCAGCCATCCCGAAAGCACCGCCCAAACACCCTCCGCGCAAATCGGGCTCCGCGCACCCGGAACCGCTGAGCTATACCGACACGCTGCCCGCCGCACTGCTACGGCAGAACCCGGACGCTGACGTCACGTACGCCGTCGAAGTGTTGAACCGCAACGCTCGCGGCGCGGGATTGTCGAATCGCATACACGTGCCCGCGATCGCAACCTTGCCTCCGCCTACCGATCTGTCCGCCGAACTCACTGGCGACGGTGTCGTGCTCACCTGGACAAGTTCCGGCAGATTCTCCAACTCCGCCGTTCAGCTCCGCTATCGAATCTATCGCCGCCAGGAAAGTTCTGGCGATGAAAGCTCGGGCAAGGATGTGATGGCCGGCGAAGTCCCGCTCCCGATCTCAACCAGTGAACCCGGCATCATGCATTTCACCGACTCCGGACTCGAATGGGAGAAGACTTACCTCTACCGCGTCACTGGAGTCAGCATCGTCAAACGCGACGACAGCGAGGTGCAGGTTGAAGGGGACGACAGTCCGCCAGTGCGCATCGTCGCCCATGATGTTTTTCCGCCCTCGGTGCCTGGCGGCTTGCAGGCGGTGTACTCGGGCGAGGGCCAAAAGCCGTTTATCGATCTGATCTGGGCTCCGGTCACGAACGCCGATCTCGCGGGCTACAACATCTATCGCTCGCAAGCGAGCGAACCCGCCCTCAAACTGAATTCCGAGCTGGTGAAATCGCCCTCCTATCGCGATAGCGCAGTCGCCTCCGGCAAAACTTACACCTACTCCGTTTCCGCTGTGGACGTGCGTGGAAACGAAAGCCAGCGTTCGGAGGCAACCAGCGAGTCCGTACCTTAGCAACCCGTGGCGACGGTCCGGAGCGGTGCACGGAAGTGTCTCCTTCATGAATTATCATTCGGCATGAATTGTCATCCCGACCATGAGGGGTGCGCCACTTCTCGCGCTTTTCGAGAAGTGGCCTCGCCGCAGGATCGGGACGACAAAAAATATCCTGGATTTTTCCTTCGCGATCTTCCCGTTCTTTGTGTTTGAATAATCTCTGATGAAATACTGCCGATTCCTTCTCAACGGTTCCGCGCACTACGGCCTGGTCGAGACCGGCGCGGGCAACCACAGCGAAATCACTCGCCTGCTGCTGCAGCCTCCGCAGCAGAGCGATGGCGACGTCGAAGGTCTTCCCAGCCGCCGCATGGACCGCATTCCGCTGACGCAAGCCTCTCTGCTGCCGCCAGTAGAGCCCACGAAAATCGTCTGCGTCGGACGCAATTACCGCGCCCACGCTGCCGAACTAGGCAACGACGTCCCCGTTGAACCGCTCTTATTTTTCAAACCTCCGTCTTCCCTGCTTCCGCCCGGAGGAACGATTCTTCGGCCGAAAGTTTCCGAGCGCACCGATTATGAGGGCGAATTGGGAGTCGTGATCGGGCGGCGCTGCCACCAACTTCCGGACAGCGAAGACGTACGTCCGTACATTCTTGGCTACACCTGCGTCAACGATTTCACTGCCCGCGATCTGCAGAAAAAAGAACCGCAGTGGGTGCGCGGCAAAGGCTTCGACACCTTTTGTCCGGTCGGACCTTTGGTCGTCGACGGCCTCGACCCGTGGGCGGGAGTTCAGGTCGAGACCCGCGTCAATGGCGAGGTGCGGCAGTCGGGCAACACGCGCGATTTCATTTTCCCCCTCGACGTAGTCATCCGCTACATTTCGCAGATCATGACCCTGGAACCCGGCGACTTGATCGCGACTGGAACTCCCGAGGGCATCGCGCCGGTAGTTGCCGGAGATGTAATCGAAGTTTCGATCGAAGCTATCGGAGTGCTGCGCAATCCGATAGCTGACGGAATGTAACTCTCAGCTGTGAGCTCTCAGGCAGACCGCCGGGTGCGAGCGCCCAACGTCATAAGCTTGCCGCGCTCACGTAGGGACAGACGCCCTCGTCTGTCCAGGCGGGCAAAGCCCGCCAGCGCTCTCCCCAAAGTCATCCCCAGCGATGTAATGCAGGCGCTGTCATCCTTGAAATCTGCGCTGTCGTCCTGACCCTGAGCGGAGCCGAAGGGGAAGGACCCATACACCTGACCGCTGCCATGCACAGGTCTTCCGCTCCGCTCAATATGACGAATTTGCTTTTGGGTGGCGCAGCGGTTTACCGCTGCGATGCCGTCGGGAGCGAGCGACGGCTTCACAGATTGCTGAAAAACTAAGTTTCGTATCAGGGCATCGCTTTAGCGATACCGCAAGTCGTTTGAAATCAGATGCCCCTTTAGGGGCCAGACACTGGGGTGCGCCACTTCTCGCGCTTTTCGAGAAGTGGCCCCACCCAACAGCCGGGTGCCCCATCCTAACGTCGCGGTTTTGCGACGTTAGGGTGGGATTCCACTGCCAACCGCTAAGTCTTTGATTCCAAAAGACCGCCACAGGAGGGGGTCGAAAAGGTTAGCCGAGCTAATCCGCTCGACAAAAATCTTGTCAAGAGGCTAAATCGCCAATCTTCGGCCTAACTTACTCACTCCATGGCAGATATATTTCTCTGAAACGTGTCCTTTTACCCCTCCCAATTTGAAATAATAGATATAGAGATGAAGAAAACCAGCGCGGCCTGCGGGCCGCGTTTTTATTTTGTGGTTTTCCCAGGTTGGGCGCGACGGCATACCCTTGCCAGGTGCCCCAGGTTCGCGACCGTCTTTTGGTCGCTAACCTGGGATGCCCCCTTCTTATTGCCGCAGGGAAGGCAAGCTCCCGCTAGGTTGGGAGTTTGGTTGCTTCTAAGTCATTATTCCGCAATATTTTACGAATAAATCCCTTAAATTCAAAGATTTGGCGGGATTTTCTGCCTAAACCTTTGATTCCAATAGATCGGGTAATAAAAAAAATAAGGACGCTGGGAGCGATTTCGAAGGCTAAGAACAGCTAACTCATTATCTGTGAATACTTTGCATGTAAGTGCTTATTTTTAAACATGTTAGCTAAAATATGAGGGGAGGGGAGTACCGAGTTTTTCCGTCGCACCCCCGACAAGAGAGCAGCCAGACGTTGGTTCAAGCGAGTCCGTCGGAGAGCGACAAAAGCGAAGAGCGGGAGCGAACGACCAACGACCAACGACGAACGACGAGCGACGAACGACCAACGACAGCCTTCCCTACAGCGTCCGCTTAAACAGCGGCACCGCCGCCGCCAGCGTCACCGCCGCAAAGATCGAGAGATAAACCATGTCCGGAACAATCGCCCCCAGCCCCGTTTCCTTTAGCAG
>JBAWFQ010000134.1:0-4652 GCA_049592035.1 Terriglobales bacterium | reverse complement strand
TCTCGGTGGATGAAAGCTGGTTGTCGACCGCGGCCAGCCCGGCTCGGCCGCTTTCACAAGAGATGGTTTTACAAGAAAAGGAACTCATCGAAGCTGCGCTGGCGGAATGCAAAGGTCGGGTGTCCGGTTCATCTGGCGCCGCCGCAAAGCTAGGCATGCCGCCCTCGACGCTGGATTCCAAGATTCGCGCACTCAAAATCGACAAGCGCCAGTTCTATGCCAACTAGGCCTTTTGGAGAACGCCTTGCTAATGATGAATCGTGGTATGAAACTGACCAAACATCTCGAACGCTTCTTGCTAGTCGTGGGATTCGGACTCCTGGCATCCGTGCAGCAGCCAAAATCCAAGTACCCTTCGGAATTGTGAGGACAAACATGCGTTTCCGGTATCGATTGTTAGCTCTTCTTCTCTCCATGGCCGTATCCTTGGCTGCACAGTCGAAGCATCCGCCGGCCAAGATCGGGGCTTCCGCCCTCTGGCAGATACCGCCCCAGTTCATGCCTGCGGCGCATGCTGTCTGCGATCAGATCCTCACCTCAGTACCGGAATGCATGATCGGCCAGATGACAAAGGTCGGTGCGCCAGCCGATGCCATAAGTCTTGCGCGAGAACTCTACCAGGAAAGTCATGGCGAGTTCGGCATTATGACGGGGTTCCAGGATGAAGGCCCGGTAGCGTTTGCCTGGATCACCTACCCATTGCGCGCGAATACGAACTACGGGCTACTTCTGCTGAATGGACAGCCGCGAATCGTCAATGTTGAAGATCTTAAACTGCTCGACGTCAAGACCATGAAAAACAGTTCGCAGTTTCGAGACCTCAAAGGCCAATTTCCTGACGTCGACGTCTGGCCCGGAGATCGGGGCGGGAAACTATGGCCGAACTCACAAGCGGGGCCCGACGGCGGGATCCAGTTCACCGTGGACTACCCGTTGATCAACGGGTGCCACGCGTGCGCGCGTGCCGGATTTGCTCTCTTTAACTGGAATTTCGACGCGAAAGGGAAGTTTCTCGGAACTACATTCCAAGGAATGCTCGACCCGCCGCTGCAGTAGCAGTCAGATTGTTGTTCGCGCTCGGTAACCAGGATTCGACAGCCGAAGCGCGGATGCGTTACGCCATAAACGGCGTTTGAGAATGCTTATGCTGTACATCCAAATCGTTCAGCCGTCACTGCCGAGCATCCTAAAGCCGACCGAAGATGCAGATAGAGATTCAATCTGGAGGAAGGATTCATGATTCGCACTTTGTGCCTTAGTCTTGTGTTATCGCTCGCAGGGTCGGGAATCGCACAAACCCCGCCTACCGCTCCCGCGCAACACTCATCGCATGCTCCCAGTCACGCCACACCGTCCGCGGCTGAAGTCTGGGATAGTCTGATGGCCGGCAATCGCCGATTTGTCGCTGGCAAGCCCCAGACGCGCGACCTGGTTTCCCTGCGCCATAAGCTGGTTTCCGGACAATCTCCGAAAGCGATCATCCTCTCGTGTTCCGACAGCCGAGTTGGTCCAGAGCTGATTTTCGACCAAAGCCTGGGAGATATCTTCGTGGTACGAACTGCGGGGAATGTCGCGGACGCTGTGGCGCTCGGAAGCATCGAGTACGCGGTGGATCACTTGCATAGCCCTCTGCTGCTCGTGCTCGGACATCAGAAATGTGGCGCGGTGAATGCAGCCTGTTCCGGTGAAAAGATGCCGAGCCCGAACCTGGACGCTATCGTAGAAAAGATTAGTCCTGCCGTAACTCAAGCGAAGACTTACGCCAAGGCCGATGATCTTGTCGAGTCGGCGATCAAGGAAAACGTTCATCGCAGCGCGATGGATCTTGTGGCCAACAGCGAGATCATTCGCAATGCGGTGAAGTCGGGCAAGCTCACCGTGATCGAGGCGGAATACGAGCTCGAGAGCGGCCAAGTCGTTCGCCTGAACGCGCCCATCAACTCTCAGAACTAGCGATTCATCTTTTGTAACGTAGCCGCAAAGCGGCAGCGTCGCCATCGAGATTATTGAATAAGAATGGCGGCGCTCCCGCGCTTTCGTACGACCGCCTGCGTCGAACTGGCAAAGGTGTTCTCTCCTGAGACGAATATCTGACTCTCTGCGCCCTTCGCGAACTCTCGGAAATTTCCGAGAGTTTCGGAAAGCCAAATTCATAACACCGCTCATCTTTTCAATCAGTTGCCGTTTGGAACGGAGTGTGCATTACCGAAGGTGAGACTCGAGCCAGACGCGAAAAACGAAATGAAAAGAGGAAGCACTATGAGATCACGAATCATGAGTATGTTTTGTGCAGCAGTAACGATGGCAGCTGCGATTATGACCGTCGCTCCATCGAACGCACAAGAAGCGGCCGCTGGCGTGCCGGTAAGAATGACTGTCACGGCAACCGGGCCAAGCGACAGACGCATGCCTGAACTCAGCCAACGGGACATCGCCGTCACCCAGGGCAAAGAACGTCTGAAAGTGACGGAGTGGGTTCCGGCTAAGGGCGATCGAGCGGGTCTCGATCTGTTCATCCTGATCGATGACGCCTCGAACCCGACATTGGGAATGCACTTCGACGACCTGAAGACGTTCATCAACGCTCAGCCGTCGACGACTGCGATCGGCGTCGGCTACATGCGGAACGCCACGGTCCAGATCGTGCAGAATTTCACCACGGACCACGCCGCAGCTGCCAAAGCCCTGCGGTTACCCTTGGCGTCAGTCGGCGCGTACGGGAGTCCTTACCTCTCGGTGATCGATCTGATGAAACGCTGGCCCGCAGGCGAAAACCGGCGCGAGGTTTTGATGGTGACGGACGGAATTGACCGCGCACGACGCGGCATGCCTGGGCGCGGACTGTACATCAATCCGGACGTAGATTCGGCAAGCGATGTCGCCATGCGGACCGGCACTATCATCCATACGATCTATGCGCCCGGTGTCGGCCGTTTTCACCGCAACTACTGGAAAGCGACGAATGGACAGATGGGCATTGCGAAGCTGTCCGATGTAACCGGTGGCGAGTCCTTTTTTCTGGGACTGCAGCAACCGGTGAGTTTCGCGCCGTATCTCGACCAACTGCAGAACATCCTCAACAACCAGTATCTGTTGAGCTTTTCCGCGCAGCCCGGGGAAAAAGCGCAGCTCCAGAGTGTGTCGATCAACACCGAAGTTGCCGGGGTGGAACTCGCCTCTGCAGATGGTCTCTGGGTGCCGGCTGCGAAGTAACAAAGGGCACTTCACGGTGAAGGGCCCTCGGATTCAGCGGGGGCCCTCGCCAATCGACACCCGTGTTAACCACCAACGATTTCAGCTCATCAAGCATGAGATTGCGTTCCTGGTGACCAGTCAAAGAGAAGTTCGACGAAGGGGTGATTTGCCATGAAATTGTTCAAGTCGAGTGATCCGTGGACCAACGTCGTGATTCTGATGACGGTTGGATTGTTCGGTCTCTCGTTAGCTGTCAAGGGATTCACGCACGATCTGTTTCTTGAGGCGGGGGTGTTTCTCGTGTCAGTGAAGCTGATTCTGATGACAGGAAAGAACGCGGCATCCGAAGAGCGGATGGAGCGCCACCTGGATCAGATCAAGGATTTGCTGGCACACAACACTGCGCCGCGCGCAATTCAACGAAGACACATCGGCGGGCAATGCAAATGACCGCATCTGCCAGATTTGCTAAGAGTAAAAAACCAATTCTGTTAGAGAGGATAACTTTATGAAAAGACTTTGTGCTGTATTTGTGCTCCTGATTATCGTTGCGGCACCTGTTTTCGCGCAAAAGAAGGAACAGGACCGCGTAGCCAATGCGGGCAATGTCATGAAGGAAATTCTGAATATCCCGGATGACATTCCGCAAAGCGTTATCGACAAGGCGGATTGTGTCGTCGTCCTACCTTCCGTGATCAAGTTCGCCTTCGGATTCGGCGGAAGTTATGGAAGGGGTGTCATGACCTGCCGCGGTGGCGAAGACTTCAAAGGAACGTGGGGCGCTCCGACGATGATGGCGCTCGAAGGCGGGAGCTTCGGACTTCAGATCGGCGGACAGGCGACCGACTTCGTGCTGTTCCTGATGAGTCCCCGATCGGCCCGCAGCATTCTTGACAGCAAAGTAAAACTGGGCGCGGATATTTCAGCTGCGGCGGGCCCGGTCGGGCGCAATGCGTCGGCTGAAACGGACGTCACCCTGCGAGCCGAAATTCTTTCGTACTCCCGGTCTCGCGGACTCTTTGCCGGAATATCTCTGTCGGGCTCAACCCTGCGCCCGGACAATGGGGCTAACAAGAAGTTGTACGGACGGAATGTCAGCGCGCACGACATCGTGTTCAACAACGAGGTCACGGCGCCGGCGCCGGCGAATTTACTGCTTTCTCAACTGAACAAGAAATCACCAACGAATAAGTCGAATAGCTAGGGAAGGGATGCATATATCCCGATGCGCCACCGGAAACGCCGCAAACCAGGTAACCAAAGGTCCTCCAGAATGGTCGAAAGAATCTGTTGTTGGTTTGAAAGAATCGATCCAGGTGTCCATCGCCGCGTGAAGGGCCTGCGGCTCATAACCGCTTGCGGTATTGCGGCGATGCTGGGGGCGTTGGTCGTCAGCTCGCATCAGATATCGGGTGGCTCGGCGCTGAGCTACCTCGCCGCCGGTTTCGGCCTCTGGG
>JBAWFQ010000133.1:0-29302 GCA_049592035.1 Terriglobales bacterium | reverse complement strand
CTCGATGGCAGCGGCAAGAGCACGCAGGCCGAGAAGTTGGCGCGCTCGCTGCGCGCGCACGGTCTCTCTGTTACCGTGACCCGCGAACCGGGCGGGACGTCTGCTGGCGAGAGGATTCGCGAAGTGCTGCTGCACTCCGCCACGTCGGGACTCTCTCCGCTGACGGAGATGGCGCTCATGTTTGCCTCCCGCGCGCAGCACATTCACGAGGTCATTTTGCCCGCGCTTGCCGAAGGGCGTATTGTGCTTTGCGATCGCTTCACCGATTCGACCGAGGCTTACCAGGGTGGAGGCCGCAAGCTGGGCTCGAAGGCGGTGCTCGAGTTGCACGAGATCCTTTGCGACAACCTGCAACCCGATCTCACGATTCTGCTCGATAATGATTTGGCTTTCAGCATCGAGCGTGCGCGGCGTCGCAATCAAAAGCACAAAGGGGCGCGGTCAGAAAGAGGATCGGAGAAAGACGAGAACCGTTTTGAGCAGGAAAACCGGGCCTTTTTCGGGCGCGTCCGCCACGCGTATCTGGCCATTGCGGCCCGTGAGCCCGGACGCGTACACGTGGTGAACGCTCGCGGCACGCCTGGCGAAACGCATGCGGATATCATGGAACTGGTGCGGAAGAAACTAAAGATCTAGTGGAGGGACGGGCGTCTCGCCCGTCTGCCGGGCGGGGACGCCCGGCGCTCCACCGGCAGACCGTTTTTTATGTCATTTTCTGATTTTGCTGGCAACCCGGAAACCATTCATCGGCTGCGTGAGATGCTGGCTCGCGAGCGCTTTCCGCATGCCGTCATTCTTTCTGGGGCGCAGGGGTCGGGCAAGTACACGCTGGCTCTTATGCTGGCGCGCGCGATGAACTGCCTGGAGCCACCTGCCGGCGGCGACGGGTTACCCGATTTCTGCGGACACTGTTCGAACTGCACTCGCATCGCACAATCCCTCGACCTCGACTCGCGCTTCGCCGAAGCGGTCGAGGCTCGCGAAAATCTGCGCGATACGGATAAGAAGGAGACGCGGCTCTTCGTCCAGACCCACCCTGACGTGCTCATCATCCCACCCGATCCGCCGCAAATGATGATCAAGGTCGACCAGGTTCGGCACGTGATTGAGACCATCTACTATCGGCCGGCGGAAGCTCGCGAGCGCGTTTATATCTTCACCAGTTCGGCATTCATGAAAGAAGCCGCGAATTCGCTGCTCAAAGTTCTGGAAGAGCCGCCCGAGTTTGCCAGCATTTTTTTGCTGACCGAAAACGCCGGAGAATTCCTGCCCACGATTCGCTCCCGTTCCATGACCTTCAATCTGGGCGCGCTTCCTTTTGCAGAGATCGAGAGCCGCCTCGGCCAGCTTCGTCCCGATTGGAATGTGCGGCAGCGGGCGCTGGTTGCACGGCTCAGCGAGGGCGCGATTGGACGCTCTTTGTCTTTCAACCTTGAAAGTTACGTGGCCGCTCGCGGCCATGCGCTGGTTATGCTGAAATCCGCGCTCGGGGCGGGCGACCACACTGAGTTGTTCAAAGTGACCGAGAGTTACCGTGCTGGCGCTGAAGGACGCGAAAAGATTGAGAGCCTTCTGGGCACGCTCTACTCGCTGCTGGAGGACATGATGTTGCTGCAATCGGGCGCGGGGCAACTGGTTCGCAATACGGATATTCTGGGCGAATTGAAGAAAATGTCGGAAACTGCCGATTTTGCCTGGGTGCAGCGGGCGGCGGAGGGCCTGGGCGAGGTCGAGCGGGGACTACGCCGCAACCTTTTGCGGTCGCTCTCGCTCGATGCGTTTGCAACCGCGCTGGAGCGGGTTCCGTAGCAGAGGCGACCAATTGCTGTATGTCCCGTGGCGTACATAGGAGACGGGGCAAGCCCCGTCTCTACCCAGGCGGTTGCACTAAAGACACTGCACAAAATATTGTCATCCCCGGCGCGCTGTGATACCGTACCTTCAGTTCACACCTCTGGACCACAATTACAGGCTCGAGTGTTGTGGCTTATTCTGCCCGCCCAGCGCGCAGGTGGTGCGATTTGAAAGATACGCTCGACTCCATACCAGCCGAACAATCCGCCGATCAGGAAAGCTTTGCGAATCGCAAGCTGATCCGCCCGACCCTTAACCGTCCCGAGCACGGAACGAATAATCACGGGCACAATCATGCGCCGGCCGAACGACGGGACAGAGATAGGGACAGAGACCGCGACCGTCCTTCTGGCGCTCCGGCCAGGAAAGCCGCGCCCAGCGAGCAGACCAACGCCGAGAATTACTACTATCAGAAGCAGATGCAGTCGAAGACTCCCATGGTCATCGTGTTGCGCGACGGCGAGGAAGTTCACGGCTACATCGAGTGGTACGACAAGAGCTGCATCAAGCTGAACCGGAACGGCGCCGCGAACCTGATGATCTACAAGCCCGCCATCAAGTACATGTTCAAGGAAGGCGAGAACGGGCGGAAGTAGTAAGGACAGCTGTCAGCTCTCAGTTTTCAGCTCTCAGTTTTCGGAACTGAAGCCCGGAGCCGCTCTATCAACCTCTCCATTGATCCACAGGCCGCTCCCGTGGAACAACCCCCTCATCGTCGTTCTGTTATCTGGCGTCTTCTCTATTTCCTGGCGTCTCTTTACGTCGCGGGTACCGTTGTTGGCGGCATTGCGCTGGGTTGGATTGCGTTACATTCCTCCAGCGCGCCGATTCGACCCTACGAAGAACGTAACGTCCGTGCCGCTGCGCTGGCAAAATCGGTGGAGTTTCGCGACGTGGAAATTACTGCTCCGGATGGAGCGGTCCTGCGCGCCTGGTATATGCGTCCGCATGAGCCGAACGGGGATGCCGTGATTCTGCTGCACAGTATCAGCGGCAATCGGGTGGAAATGTACGATTACGGCAAGTGGCTGGTGGGAAATCACTACAGCGTTCTGATGCCCGACGAGCGCCATCACGGCGACAGCGGAGGGTTGACGACTTACGGAGTCAAAGAAGCTGACGACATTCACCGCTGGGTGGATTGGATCGAGACCAATGAGCCGGCGCGGTGCGTGTATGGACTGGGCGAATCCACGGGGGCGGCGGAATTGCTGCAGTCTCTGCCGATTGAGTTAAGGTTCTGCGCGGTGGTGGGGGAATCGGCGAATGCCACATTTCGCGAGGAGGAATACACGCGGTTGGGCCGTCTGTTATATACCGGGCCGTGGCTCGGGAGGACGTTCTTCCGTCCGATGGTGGATGTCGGATTTCTCTGCGTTCGTTTGCTGTACGGCATTGATTTGGAAGTGGCTTCCCCGGAGCAGGCGGTCGTGGGAATAAGAACTCCGATACTGCTGATTCATGGGCTCGACGATACCTATATACCGACGTATAACTCGGATTTGATCCAGGCAAAGAATCCGGCGATTGCGGTGTGGAAAGTGCCCGGGGCCGTTCACGTCGGAGCCCACGCGGCCGCGCCGCAAGAATTCGAGCGGAGAGTGCTGGAGTGGTTTGCGGAGCACACGGTGGCTGCCAAACACCGAGTGCTCCAAGCGCGAACTGATAGCTGACGGCTGAGAGATGAAAGCTGCTCCTACAGCTTCGGCAACACGATTCCCTTCTGCGCCTGGTATTTGCCTTTGCGGTCTTTGTAACTGGTTTCGCAAACCTCGTCGGATTGGAAGAAGAGAATCTGGCAGAGGCCTTCGTTGGCATAGATCTTAGCCGGAAGCGGCGTGGTATTCGAAATCTCGAGCGTAACGAAGCCTTCCCACTCCGGCTCGAAGGGCGTGACGTTTACGATGATGCCGCAGCGCGCGTAAGTCGACTTGCCGACGCAGATGGTGAGCACATCGCGCGGAATCTTGAAGTACTCGACCGACCGCGCCAAGGCAAACGAATTCGGCGGCACGATGGCGACATCGGCGTTCACGGTTACGAACGAGCGCTCGTCGAAATGCTTGGGGTCGACGATGGTGCTGTTGACGTTGGTGAAAATTTTGAATTCGTCGGCCACGCGTAAGTCGTATCCGTAACTTGACACACCGTAGGAAATCACTCCCGCGCTCACCTGCTTTTCTGAGTACGGATTAATCATGTCGTACTCCTGCGCCATGCGCCGGATCCAGCGGTCACTCTTGATCATGAAACCCCTTTGAATTTGTGATTGGTAATTTGTAATTGGCAATTTTGCGTTGGGATCGAAACTCGGATGGGCAAAGGTTTCAATCACAAATTACAAATCACCAATCGCAAATTTGTTTCGGCTGGTGCTGTCATCTTACGAGACAATAGGCCCGGTTGACAATCCGCTCTATCTCCCTTAGCATCAATAACTTGAGGAACGCTAATCCTCGGGAGACGGGGGCGACCCTTGATTAAGCTCGACATCATCAACGAAGTGGTGAACCGCACCGGGATCACCAAGACCAAGGCGGAGCTGGCCGTCGAAACTGTTTTTGAGAGCATGAAGAAGGCGCTCTCGACCGGCGACCGCATTGAGCTGCGCGGCTTTGGCGTGTTCAACGTGCGCCCGCGCAAGACCGGCATCGGACGGAACCCGCGCACCGGCGCCGAAGTTTCCATTCCGCCGGGCAAAGCCGTCCGCTTCAAACCGGGCAAGGAACTGCAATCGATTGACTAGCCGCTGTCGCGAGGTCAGAGGTTAGAGGTCAGATTGCAGAGGTGAAGAACCCACTGCAGGGGTTTACTTCTGCAATCTGACCTCTAACCTTTGATCTTCGTTTCCTATGTCCGAACCCACGTCCACTTCTCCTTCTCCGACCGCCCTTGAATGGGAGCAGCCGGCTCAGCCGCGAGTCTGGGTTACCCGGCCGCCACGCGAGCGCTGGTGGCTGCACATTCTGCTGCTGGCCGCGACTTTTGTTAGCACTATAGTCGTGGGGGCGCGGATCTACGCCAATTTCGCGCTTCACCAGCCCGCCTTCTCGTTCAACGATGAGAACATTCCTTTGTTTCCGATCGAGTGGATGTGGCAGGCTCCGGCGCGGCTGATGCATGGGCTGTCATTCTCGCTCACGCTGATGTTCATCCTGCTGGCGCACGAGATGGGGCATTACCTCTACGCCCGGCATTATCGCGTCTACGCCACGCCTCCATTCTTTATTCCGTTTCCAAGCTTGATCGGCACGCTGGGAGCTTTCATTCGCATTAAGGGTGTCATTCCCACGCGGGCGGCGTTGTTTGATATTGGGATTGCGGGCCCGATTGCGGGCTTTATTCCGTCCTGTGTGGCGATAATAGCTGGACTTTCATTGTCGCATCCGCTCATGTTCAGAAGCGCCCAACTTGACAGCGAACCGGGATTTCCCCTGGCTTTTCATCTAGCGGCCCGCTTGTTACGCCTGGACGTGCCGCTCAACTCGCTATCCCTGCATCCGATCGCGGTCGCCGGATGGGTGGGAATGTTTGCGACCTCCCTGAACCTTTTGCCCGGCGGTCAACTCGATGGTGGGCACATTCTGTTCTCGGTGTTTCCAAAATTGCACAAATGGGTTTCGCTGGCGGTTGTGCTTGCGCTGATCCCGTTGGCGAAATACTGCTGGATTGGCTGGGTGCTTTGGGCAGTCGTACTGTGGCTGACTAGGCAGCATCCGTCGATTCCCAGTCGTCCGGCAATTTCGACGGCGCGGAAGTGGTTCGCTGTTTTGGCGGTTGCGATGTTGGGATTGTCGTTCACGCCCACGCCCATCACCGGCGCTTCGGGCCGGGAGAAGTGGCCAGCCATCCGCGACTCGCTCCGCGATGAGGGCGTTCAGGGCATCCACTTCCTCCGCGAGCGGGTTCGACGACTGACCCATCGGCAGTGATTCCGAAAGCCACGCGGCTAAGGGCCAATGGCCAGGAGCTAAGAGCTAAGAGCCGCCCTCACATCAGCCACACCGCATCGACATCGACAATCACCTGGGTGCGCGGAATTTTCCGCGCCGCCGCTTCCGCCAGCATCGACCGCAACAGCGCATTCATCCTTTCGCGGCTGGGAGATTTCAGAATGAAGTGATAGCGGTAATCGCGCTTCAAGCGCGTGATCGGCGCGGCTGCAGGGCCGAGCACGCGAATGCCCTCGTGTCGCGTTTTCTCAAACCAGCGGCCTAGCTCGCCCGACCACGTTAGTGCTTCGTCCAATTTCTCGCTGCGGATGAGCACATTGGCAATCGCGCTGTAGGGCGGATAGTGCATCCAGGCGCGGAATTGCAGTTCTTTTTCGTAGAAACCGGCAAAATCGTGATGCGCCGCAAACTGCACGGCGTAGTGATCCTGAAAGTAAGTCTGCAGCACAACCTTCCCCGGAGACTGGCCGCGTCCCGCGCGTCCGGCTACTTGCGTGAGGAGCTGAAAGGTTCTTTCCGCCGCGCGGAAATCGGGCAGCCCCAGAGCCATGTCCGCTCCGATGACGCCGACCAGCGTTACGCCGTGGATGTCGTGGCCTTTCGCGATCATCTGCGTGCCGACCAGCATGTCGAGCGCGCCTTCATTCAGTGCGTTCAGAGCGTGCTCGAAATCTTCCCGCCCGCGCACGGTATCGCGATCGAGCCGCCCGATTCTTGCTTGAGGAAACATGCCGTGCAGCAACTCTTCCAGCTTCTCCGATCCCGTCCCGACAAAGTAAACGTACTCGCTACCGCAATGCACGCACTTGTCGGGGATGCGCTCGACGTGCCCGCAATAGTGGCATTCCATCTTGCGCTCGCGCTTGTGGTGGGTCATGGAGACGGCGCAGTTCTTGCATTGAAGTGTCTTCCCGCAGGCGCGGCACAGGACGACTGGAGAATATCCGCGGCGGTTGAGCAGCACCATGACCTGTTCTTTTTTCTCTAGCCGCCCGCGGATCTCCTGCGCCAGTTTGCGCGAGATGACCTGCTCCTGGCCCGTCTCCTGAAACTCCTGGCGCATGTCGACAATCTCAACTTCGGGCAGCGGACGCATTTCCACGCGGTCGGGCAACTCCACGAGCGCGTATTTATTTTTCTTGGCGTTGTAATACGACTCGAGCGAGGGCGTGGCCGAACCGAGCACGACAACCGCCCCTGCCATCTTCGCGCGCATCACCGCGACATCGCGCGCGTTATAGCGCGGCGTCTCTTCCTGCTTGTACGACGAATCCTGCTCCTCATCGACGATGACGAGCGCCAAGTCGCCTACAGGCGCGAATACCGCCGACCGCGTTCCTGCCACCACTCGGGCTTCTCCGCGACGGATACGATGCCACTGCTCGGCTCGCTCCGCGTCCGACAGGCCCGAATGCAGAATGGCAACTTCATCACCGAACACCTGGTGCAAATCCGCCGCCACGGCCGGAGTCAAGCCAATCTCAGGAACCAGCAGGATCGACGACCGGCCCTGCTCGAGCACCTTACGCATGCAGGCGAGATAGACCGCGGTCTTTCCCGAGCCCGTGATGCCGTGCAGCAGCAGACCGGCGAACTTGCCTGAGGCCACGGCCTCGTCAATCTTCGCGAGCGCTTCTTTTTGCGCCACGCTGAACTCGAACTCAAACGGAGATGGCCGCGGCTTGAGTCTGGAAGTGGTAAAGTCCTGCGGCTCGTCGATCAGTTCGATCAACCCGCGGTGGACCAGCGTGCCGAGTGTGGTGCGCGGGACGTCCAAGCTTCGTAATGTT
The DNA here is from genome assembly GCA_049592035.1 of Terriglobales bacterium. Taxonomy (GTDB): domain Bacteria; phylum Acidobacteriota; class Terriglobia; order Terriglobales; family Acidobacteriaceae; genus Acidiflorens. The sequence goes on along the minus strand of JBAWFQ010000133.1, from coordinate 21,705 downwards.
GCGACGGGCACTCTACCGCCTGCCGCTGCTAGCGTTTCGACGAGAGTGCGCTGGTTCTCGTTGAGCTTCTTTGCGGGGCCGGCCGTGCCGGTGTGGGGACGGGTCTTCGACCCGTCCTGCCGGGCGGGGACGCCCGGCGCTCCATCGGCAGATTCTGCGGGTTGGGACACAACAGTTTCCACGCTCCGCAATAGGGCTACCTTGACTAGGCGCGCTGCGTCGCGTGCCGTCGATACATCCTCGCGCGCAATCCACTTCTTTCGCACCATACCGCTCAACAGCGCCTTGCTTATGCGGGTTGCCCCGCGCAAACTCGGTTCGCGCACGCTCTCCCGTTCGGCTAGAAAATCGAGAACGCGAAACTCGACCAGTTGCTGTTCCGGCGTGCGCTTCGAGCGTGCTGGAGACCCCGACATCCCTGCCAGATGCAGCGCCATTCGTCCTTCGTCGGTGATGTGGTACGCGATTGAGCGTTTGAACTCGGCAGAGAGCGGCAGCATGGTGCGAAACACTTCTCCCAACGGCGCCAGATAGTAATCGGCAATCCACTTTCCGAGTTTCAGCAGATGTTCATCGAGAACAGGCACCAGATCGAGCGCTTCGATCACCTTTTTGATTTTTACGTGAGAAGCGTTGACCGGCTGCGGACGGTCATGGAGCTCAACCACGATGCCCGACATGCGTTGCTGCCGAAACGGTACCAGCACTCGCCCGCCAACCACCGGCTCCATGCCCAAAGGAATGGCGTAGGTGAATACCGTGTCGAGGGGCACGGCGAGGGCGACGTCGCAAAAGAGGGACATGTGTGGGAACTGATCAAATCCTACCGCATTTGCGAATACTGCTGCTTGACAGTACTACCGCAACGCGTTAGCATTGAGGCAGAATGATTCTGAGTTTCCGGGACAAGGAAACAGAAAGACTGTGGCAGTCAGGCCGAAGCCGCCGTCTGCCAGCAGATTTGCAGCGGCGGGGCTTTAAGAAGATCGCCATTCTGAACGCGGCGGTTACGCTCGACAATTTGAAGGTGCCGCCAGGCAATCAGTTGGAAGCACTTCGCGGTGGCCGCGTAGGACAACACAGCATACGAATCAACGATCAATATCGCGTGTGTTTCGTATGGCGGGATGGAAATGCATTCGAAGCAGAAATCGTTGATTACCACTGAAGGGGTGGAGCGGGTATGGCTAAATCGAGGAAGGTATTTGCGGTTCACCCGGGAGAAATTCTCAAGACCGAGTTCATGGAACCGATGGGCATAAGTGCCTATGCGCTGGCCAAGGCTCTCAATTTTCCTGGCATCTATGAAGTCGTCCGTGGAGACCGAGCCATCAGTGCTGACACGGCCATTCGCTTGGGAAAGTACTTCGGCTTGCCGGCACAGTTCTGGCTCAACCTTCAAAATGACTACGATCTGAGAATCGCGGAAGGCGGCGGAATCGGCAAAGAAATTCGGCCCCGCAGAGTGGCCCACGATACCGAACTCGCTAACATGCGGTAGACGTAGTACTACACTTCATTTTGTTGATCGGTCGCCGGACAAGGTGAGGCCAGCGTTATTTGCCCGTGTAAAGATCCGGAAACTCTTGCCGCAGATGAGCGACTTTGGGCGCGTCGTTATAGACGATATACGGGTTGTCGGGATGACGGGCGGCGTAATCCTGGTGATAGGCCTCGGCGGGATAAAACGCCTTCAAGGGAACGACCTGGGTGACGATCGGACGCGGGAACACTTTGTCTTTTTCCAGTTGCGCGATGTAGGCGTCGGCGATTCGCTTCTGCTCATCGTTGCTGTAGAAGATGGCAGACCGATATTGGCTGCCAGTGTCTGGCCCCTGGCGATTCAACTCGGTGGGATCGTGGGCGACGGAGAAGAACACGCGAAGCAGTTGCCCATACGTGATCTGCGTCGGATCGTAAACGATTCTCACCGACTCTGCGTGGCCAGTGTCGCCATTGCTTACCAGTTCGTACTCCGCGGTGTTGGCCGCGCCGCCTGAATACCCTGACGTGGCGCTGATCACTCCCTTTACATGCTGGAAAACGGCTTGAATGCCCCAGAAGCAGCCACCGGAGACCACGGCTGTTTGCTCCGCCTTGGTGGTGGCCAGAGTGGCGTCTACGGCAGGGTTGGGAACAGCGGCACTCGCATGTTCGCCGGCGTTGCAGGCGACTACGCCCGCGAGAGTGATCATCAAGAGCACAGCAGATACACGCGAGGAAAAACCGTACATACTCATACGAACTCCTTCAAACGCCCTGGTCAGTTGAGCCCAGTTGCCTCTTCAATAGAGTCGGCAGCGGGGGAAAAGTTACGGATCTTTCGCTGGCGGTTGATGCGATTGGCCGCGACGCAGCCGGCCGTGGAGGCAGCGGCCACCACTTTTGTGCCATTTTGGCCCGATTCTCCACAGCTTCCACCGGGTTGACACTTGCATTTCCGCACAGAAGTTCCGGATAATCAGGGACGAGAGTAGAACAGCGTGTATCGCTACAGCCGCGCAGATTTACTGCGGATTCTTCGTCTCGTTCCTCGCCAGCTCCAGACCTGGGAGAAGGCGGGATTGGTGACGGTAAGCGAAGACTATTCTTTTTTCGATCTGGTGCAGATCAAAAAAGTGCGCGACCTATGCGCACAGCGCGTTCGCCCAGCGGTAATTCGGCAATCGCTCGAAGCCATGCAGAAGCAGGTTGCGGGCATGGAGAATCCGCTGCTCGAGGCCGGCGCCTATCGGAATGGACGCCGCGTTGCTTTCCGCCACCAGGGGCGGCTGCTGGAGCCCATCGCCGGACAGTTCATGTTCGATTTCTCGTCCGCAGAAAATAAAGTCGTGACCAGCTCTCCGCGCAATGGACCGGAACTGGTGGTTACCGACGTTGCCGACTTGTTTGCGCGCGGGATCGTGCAGGAAGAAAATCCCTCGACGCAGAGCGAGGCGATCACAACTTATTTGAAGGTTCTCGATATGGACCCCATGCACGCTGCCGCCCACATCAACCTCGGTACGCTTTACTACAACCGTCAGGAATACGCGCTGGCGGAAAGGCACTACCGTTCGGCGATTGAGATCGATCCGCGCTACGCCCTGGCTTATTTCGATCTGGGCAACGTGCTTGACGAGACGGGACGCGTCGAGGAAGCGATCAATACGTACAAGACGGCGATCCAACTCGCGCCGACTTATGCGGACGCGCACTACAACATCGCGTTGGCTTATGAAAAGATGCGCGCGCCGCGCAAGGCCTTGCAACACTGGCGGGCCTACGTGAAACTCGACACGGCCGGCCCCTGGACCGTTCACGCCAAACATCAGATCCAGCGCATTCTGCAGAGCGACAGCCTGAAACTGGTGCACTCGCGCAAGGCCAACTGAAAAACGCCGCGTAACGTGCGGTTTTGCGGCAGCCTGGGGAGAAGTCACGTTTCAGGTGGAGGGGCCATGAAGCTTTATCGGTGGATTGTGACGCTGACGCTCGCGACCGCAATGGCCGCAGCCAGCGCCGTCTGCTTTGGCCAGTCCGTTAAAAAAGAAAAAGAAATTTACAACGAAAGCGCCGATGCGCGCGCCGAAATCAACGAGGCTCTGGAGAAGGCCACAGCGGAGCACAAGCGCGTCATTGTCGTGTTTGGAGCTAACTGGTGCTACGACTGCCATGTGCTCGATAAGGCCTTTCATAGTTCGGACCTAGCGCCGATAATCGCCGCCAACTATGAGGTTGTGCATGTCGACACCGGAAAAAAGGGAGAAAAGAACCAGGATCTGATGACGAAGTATGAGGTTCCGGTGAAGCGTGGCATTCCCGGGCTCGCCGTGCTCGATGCCGATGGGAAGTTGGTTTACAGCCAGAAGAACGGCGAATTCGAGAACGCGCGAGCGCTCAACCCCGAGGATTTTCTGGCATTCCTGAACAAGTGGAAACCCGGAACTGCGAGCCGGTAAGAATCCCGATCCTCAAGTGCTCGGGTAGAAAAAAGGGCGCGGCTTGCGCCGCGCCCCAGGAGAGAAAGTAGCCGTCCAGTCATTCACCCGTTCGTCGTTCCCTCTTTAACCACGCCCGACCTCCAGCTTGTTGTCTACGCTGAACGCGCCCGGTACGCCACTCGCGCGCAGTCCGGCAATGTTCTTATCCATTGCGCTTTCTACCGTTCCGTAGAGCGTCACATGTCCGTTGTCCACGACGATGCGGATCGGCTTGACTGGGTCAATCGCGTAGCGGCTGAGGACTGAATCGCGATAAATGGCGCGAGCTGTAAGTCTCCGGATCGAATCATCAAACCAGGAAACGGGCAGTAGGGTAACGTCATTCACCACGTCCTTGACACCCGGCGTGCGCGCTACGATGTTGAGCGCGGAATCCTTCGGCACGTCGAACAACACGTCGCCAGTAAGGGTTACGACGCCATCTTTCACGTTGAGCGCAATGTAGTTGAACGCATTGTCGTAGTATCCGACGCGGTCAAAGGCCACTTTCTTGGCCAATTGCTTCTGGAGTTCGCCATCGGATATGGTTTTGCCCGCGACCACGATGTCATTGCGAACGCCAGTGACATTCGATGTCTTCTTCGCTCTCTTGGCGGCGTCAAGTTTGTCCTGATAGAGGTCGACCGTGCCGGTCAGGGTCACGATGCCATCCTCGACGGTGGCGCTCACCCCCTGCAGTTGTTTCGCGTCATGAATCTTGTGGCTGATTGCCTGCTGGATCTGCCGATCGTACTGGCCGGTTGCTGCCATCGCAGTCATGCTCAGCAGGACGACGAATGCCGAGGTCAACGCCAGTGCATGTTTCTTTACATGTTTCTTTACGTGTTTCTTAACTATGATTAACTTCTTCATGGTTACCCATCCTGACTGGAATTCCGCACTGGAATTCCGTTTCCCCACGTATTAACCGCTTGGTTAAATAGATGCGGCGCGGCGCTTGCGGGATGCGCCCGGTGGGTGGTTTTACAAACTATTACAAGCGATGAGTTTGGCCCAATGTTTAAAGAGGTTTAACGAATAGTTGTCATGACGACTAATCTCATCGTATTTCCGGCGCGTTTGCGGCAGCTTCCTTCGCGCACCGAGGGGCCTTTGGAGCCTGTTTCTATCGCAAGGGCGAACAGGTAAAATATCGACATGACTACTGACGAACGCCTCGATCGGCTGACCGAAAGACATGAAGCTTTGGCGGAGAGTCTGCAACTGCTGACCGCGGACGTGCAGAGTCTGGCGCAATCAGTGAAAGAGCATGACCGAATTCTCCGGGGGCACTCCGATCTCATCGGCGATCTTGCCAGAATCGCCTCCGTAAAAGAACAGCGCATTCAAAAGCTGGAAGGCGGCCAAGGCTGAACTGTGGCAAGAGGAGCCGCTAGTTTGACAATTACTCGTTATAACAACTAACCTCAACCCATGCCACGGGGTCTGCAAGCGGAACTCAAACAGCAAATCCCCTTTTCCAGCCGGGAACAGGAAGCCTATCTCTCGTTGTTGCGCACGGCCGATGCGCTGCAGTCGCAGATCGAGGCCCGGCTCAAGGATTTTGGACTCACCGGCACGCAGTACAACGTGCTACGTATTTTGCGCGGGGCGGGGGCCGAGGGCTTACCGTGCCGCGAGATTGGCGAGCGCATGATCACGCACGATCCGGACATCACGCGTTTGCTCAATCGTTTGGAAGCTCGCGGCCTGGTCGAGCGCAGGCGCGCACGGCACGATCGGCGGGTCATCCACGGAAAGATCACCGCCGCCGGACTGAAGCTGCTGCGCGAAATGGATGGGCCCGTCGAAAGGCAAAGCCGCGAAATGCTTCGTCACGTAGGCCAAGGAAAACTGAAGCAGTTGATTGAGTTGTTGGAGTTGGTGCGGGCGTAGGACTTTTCACCGCCGAGACGCCGAGAGCGCCAAGCAAAACTTTTGGGGCTATCTTTTCCGTTTCGCAGGCTTTTTGTTTAGCGGTGCCGCCTTTCTCTTGCCGCCAGCCTTGTTTGGAAATACGCGCGCGAAAATCTTATCGATGTTCCTTAGCTGGCGCTGCAGGTCAAAGGCGCGTTCTATCTTCGTCCGCGGTACTCGTCCGCTAATTTCTGGATCGTTCAGGATCAGTTCGTGGAAGTCCAAGTCTTCTTTCCATGCGCGCATGGCGTGACTCTGGACCAGGCGATACGCGTCCTCGCGGGAGACGCCGCTTTCCACCAGATCGAGCAACAATTGTCCGCTGAAGACGAGGCCGCGAGTGCTTTCCAGATTCGCCATCATGCGCTTGGGATAAACGAACATGGTCTCGATCAGGGTTGCGGTTTTGTTTAATAGGTAATCGGCGAGCGTGGTGGAGTCGGGAATGATGATGCGCTCAGCCGAAGAATGCGAAATGTCGCGCTCGTGCCAGAGCGCCACGTTCTCGAATCCGGCCTGCGCGTTCGACCGCACCACGCGCGACAATCCGCTGATCTGCTCGCAGGTAACGGGATTGCGCTTGTGCGGCATCGCCGACGAGCCCTTCTGTTTCTCGCTGAAGAATTCTTCGGCCTCGCGGACTTCGGTGCGCTGCAGGTGTCGAATTTCGGTGGCGATCTTGTCGAGCGTCGACGCGATGGTGGCCAGCGTTGCCAGATACTGTGCATGGCGATCGCGCTGAATCACCTGCGATGACACTGCGGCAGCCTTCAATCCCAGGCGCGCGCACATCTGCTCTTCGAGTTCTGGCGTTAGATGGGCGAACGTGCCCACCGCGCCGGAGAACTTGCCCACGCGCAAATCCTCGGCGGCGGCCTGAAAACGCGCGATGTTGCGTTGCGTTTCCGAATACCAGTTGGCGATTTTGAATCCGAAGGTGATGGGTTCAGCGTGGATGCCGTGGGTGCGCCCGATCATGGGCGTGTCTTTGAACTCCCAGGCCCGGCGCTCGAGCACCTCGGCGAGGCGCGCCAGATCGCCGGCAATCTGCGACGAGGCCTGCTGGATGAGCAACGCCTGCGCGGTATCGACCACATCGTTCGAGGTCAAGCCATAGTGGAACCAGCGGGCGTGCGGACCGACGATCTCGGCCACGGCGGTGGTGAAGGCGATAACATCGTGTTTGACCTCGGCTTCAATCTGGAAAATGCGGTCGACACTGAAATCGGCCCGCGCGTGGATCGCCTTCGCGGCCTCTTTCGGAACGATGCCGGCGGCGGCAAGCGTTTCAGTCGCGGCGACTTCGACTGCGAGCCAGGTGCGGAAGCGGTTTTCGTCGCTCCAAATGCGGGCCATCTCGGGCCGGGTGTAGCGTGGGATCACGGCGCTGTCTCCTGAAGGGGAACTGGGGATTGTAAATCCCGCATGATTTAAAAGCACGTCGCCGTTCGAATCTGTCTTGGCCGCGCGCTCAAGCCATTCAACATCATCCAGTTAAGCCAGGGCCGCGACCGCAAAGAAATCTTTCAGGCGTTTCCATGGTTGGTGCAGATTGATTGGTGCAGGTTGACGGTGAGCGGCGTGCTGATGCGGAAACGTTTCTGTCACGTCTAATGCTTGAAGCGCATGTTAGGCTTCTGCGAGCCCCTGGAGACGCTTGAGTGATTCGCCGGGTTTTTAAAGCATTTCAATATCGCGATTTCCGCCTGATGTGGGTGGGCGCGTGCACTTCCAGTATCGGTACCTGGATGCAAATCGTGGCGCAGAGTTGGCTGATCTACCGACTCAGCCACTCCAAGTTCCTGCTCGGACTCGATCAATTTCTCGGCGGAATTCCCATCTTTATGTTCTCGCTGATCGGCGGCGTGATCGCCGATCGCGTGGAGCGCCGTAAGATTCTCCTCGGCTCGCAGTATTTGCAGATGGCGAGCGCCGGGCTGCTCACCATTCTGGTGGCCACTGACCACGTACAGGTCTGGCACATTCTATGCCTCTCGTTTACTTCCGGATTGGCCCAGGCTTTCGGCGGGCCCGCCTATCTGGCGCTGATTCCCACCTTGGTTGAGCGGGAAGACATGCCGAATGCCATCGCCTTGAATTCGATCCAGTTCAACCTGGCAGTTACGATCGGGCCGGCGCTGGCCGGGCAGGCGTTAGGCAAACTCGGCGAAACATGGTGCTTCGGGCTGAACGCTGTATCGTTTTTGGCGCCCATCGTGTCGCTGATGATTATTCGCACCCGTTTTTTGCCGTCGAAGACCGCGGAGTCGATGTTCACCAGCTTGAAGCAAGGCATTCGATTCGCGCGCCGGCAAAGTTCAATGGAGGCGCTGATCTTGCTGGCTTTCTGCATGACGTTCCTGGCCATGCCCCTGCGCACCTATTTTCCCGTGTTCGTAAAAGACATCTTCCATCGCGGGCCGGAGACTTATGGCAATCTGCTCGCGCTCATGGGAATCGGTTCGATTTGCGGCTCGCTCGGCGTCGCCAGCGCGGGAAATATCAAGAGAAAGGGTCTTGTCGCTTTGGGCGCGCTCGTCTGTCTGGGCGCGGGAATCGCCGGGTTTGCGTTGTCGAAGTCGCTGCCCCTGAGCCAGGGTGTGCTGGTGTTGGTGGGCGCATCGATGATGGCGGTGTTTGCCACGGTGAATTCGCTGGTGCAATTGATTACCACCAACGAAATGCGCGGGCGCGTGATGAGCGTCTACAATTTCGCGTTCCGCGGCGGCATGCCGATGGGAAATCTGTTGTCAGGATGGCTGGTTCCCGTCTTTACCGCGCCGGTCGTGCTCAGCACCAACGGATTCCTGCTCATTGTGCTGGCGCTATATTTTCTCGTGATCCAGCGGCGGCTGGCTGCGCTTTGAGCAGCCGAACTTGTCCAAGTGTACCTTCGTGTGCCTAGTGGCTAATGTATCCCGCTACTCGACCGTGTGTTTCGCCGTGTAACCTTCTCGCGTATACACGATGTATTTCACTTCCTTGCCTTTCTGATCGTGAACTTTCAGCGGACCGCCGTCCGGAGCTTGTAACTCGACCTTCAACTTGCGGTAAGTGCCGTCGAGTTTGGCGTTGGTGGGGTGGTAGCTGATGCTGTACTGGTTGCGGATGTCGGCCGCGATGTCGTGAAAAACCTCCGGCAGTTCGCCCTGGAAGCGCGGAGTATACTCCCGTCCGCCGGTCAGTTGGGCAAAGGTTTTGAGCTGATTTTCGTCCTGCAGCCACCCAACGCTTCTACCAAATGGATCGTAGCCCCTACTCATCGCTTCCGCGCGTTCTCGCGCCTGCCATCCAATGCTGATGGCATAGATGGTCACGTCTTTGGTGGACTTGATCTTCTTCAGGATCTGATCCAGAGTCAGCTTGCTGAAAGAATCGTGTCCCGAAGAAACCAGAATGATGTATTTTTTGCCGTCGATGCGGTCGCAGCGGTCGATGGTGTCGTAAACGGCGTCGAAAAGGTTGCGCTCCTGGAATCCCGGCATGCGCAGCATATTCAGCGCGCCCATGATGGCGCGCTTATCCTGTGTGAAGTCCACCAGGATCTGCGGCTTCATGTCGTAGGAAACCACGGCCACCCAATCCTCCTTGTTCAAGCCGCTGGCGAAGGTGTAGGAAGCATTCAGCGCGTCATACATATAGCTCAGGCTGGTCGCGGCATACTCGATCAGCAGCACCGCCGTGATGGGGGCCTGGGTCTGATTGAAGGTCGCAATCTTCTGCGGCTGGCCGTCTTCCATGATCTTGAAATTCTCTTTTGTCAGCCCGGGGACGGTTTGACCGTCCTTGGTGGTCACGAGCACATCGAGGTTCACAATCGGCACGTCCACCTTGATCGAGTAATCGGGCATGTTCTCGATCTTCTTTGGCTTTTCGGGAGCCGGCGGCGGTGGCTCGTCCTTTTTTTTCGGGATCACATACGGTCCGACATCGTTTTGCGGTCCGCCGGCCTCGGGCGGAGTCTCCTGCTGATTCGGGTTCGGCGGAGGTTGCTGAGGTGTGCCCTGAGCCCGAGATAAGGGCGGGAAAGCTGCGGCAAGCATCCAGCAAAGAACCAACGCCAACAGGATCACGCGCTTACGGGAAGTCGACGGAACGCGGTTTCGCCCGCAAAATTCGCTGCAAAACATTGGGGATATCCTCGAAAATTCCTATGCTAGTATAGATGCAAGTACTCTGCGGTTGGGATATTTTGCCGGCCGAAGAAACTCCGCCTCTCCTGGCAAAACCTTTGATCGCACGCGGAGTCTTTAGAAGCAAGGTCACTTTGTGACCTCTGGGGTCGTCCATGGGTAAAGTAGCGCGCGCACTCGCCGTCCTTTTGTGTTTCTCGTCCTCCGTCTGGGTTCTCGCACAGGAAGTTAATGCTCAAGCCAAACTGGCGATTGCCATCATGCCGCTCGATCAGATTCACGAAGGCATGAAAGGCACGGCCCTCACCGTGTTCCAGGGCGTGAAGCCGGAAGCGATGGACCTGGAAGTTCTGGGCGTGATGCGCAACGTGAACGGTCCGAAGGGCGACATTATTCTTGTTCGTCTGCTCGGCGCCAAGCCCGAATACACCGGCGTGGTTGCCGGCATGAGCGGAAGCCCGGTCTATTTTGACGGCAAGCTGGCGGGCGCGCTGGCGTTCCGCATCGGCGAGTTCTCGAAGGAACCGATCGCGGGCGTGACCCCGATCGAGGAAATGCTGGAGATCGACGCGCTCGATCATAGTGCTGCGCGAGGTTCGGCGCGAGGTCCGGTACGAGATTCGGCGCCGATGCCCGCGAGTGTAACGAACGCAAATCCTCCCAAACAGAGCGGAAGCACGCAAACCGCCAGCCCCGGCGAAGCCTCGGCGCTTCCCGCGCAGAACTTTTCCCAGAACTCTTCTCTGAACTTTTCTCAGAACTACAGCAACTATCTCCAGCCCATCGAAACGCCGCTTGTGTTCAACGGTTTTTCTGAGGAGACCTTGCAACGCTACGCGTCTCAATTCGCGGCCGTGGGCATTGTTCCGGTGATGGGCATTGGCTCGGCGAGCGTTGGCAAGCAACCGGAGGCAATCGAAGCGGGATCCGCCGTCAGCGCCGTGCTGGTGCGTGGCGATATGGATATCGCCGCTACCTGCACCGTGACCTACGTTGATCCGCAACGGCTGCTCGCCTGCGGACATCCGCTGCTGCAGTTTGGCGAAGTGGACTTGCCGATGACGAAAGCCACGGTGCTGGCCACGCTGGCCTCGCCCATGAATGCGTTCAAGATCGTCAATACTACCGAGACAGTAGGCGCGTTCGTGCAGGATCGGCAGAATGGCATCATGGGGGTGCCGGGACGCGAGTCAAAAATGATTTCTGTGACTGTGGCCATGCATAGTGTGGGAGAACGTGGAACCGCGACCAAGGAATTCCATTACGAAATTCTCAACAATGCGCGCCTCAGCCCAGTGGCCATGATGGCCACCGTCTTCAACGCGCTGCACGGCACCAACGAATACGGCGAAGACATGACCTACCGCATGAACGGCGTGCTCAGCGTGAAGGGTTATCCCGACGTGACGCTGCGCAACATGTTTGCCCCGCAAGATAACGGGCAGCCCGCAGCAGCGATGGCGGCTGCCACCATCGGCGACCGTTTTGCGCGCATCTACAGCAATCCCTACGACGTTCCCGACGTTGAGGGCGTAAAGCTCGATTTCGATCTGGTCCGCGAGCGCCGCTCGGCCCGCTTGGAAGCTGCGCGCACGGATATGACCGAAGCCCGTCCCGGCGACCAGATTATGGTCGAGACCGTAATTCGTCCCTATCGCGGCGAGCGCCTGGTGCGCCAGATTCCCATACGGATTCCGACCTCCACTTCCAAGGGAACGCTGCGCATTCTGGTGAGCGATGGAGATACGCTTGACCGCATGCATCGTGGCACGCCGATGATGAACCGCGGCTTGGGCTTGGCCCCGACGATTGCGTTGCTGAACAAAGAGCGTGCCAACGATCGCGTCTATGTTTCGCTTATCGATTCCGATCCGGAAGCCATGGTCGCCGACAAAGTGATGCCGACGCTGCCGCTTAGCGTCATGAACGTGATGGACAATATGCGCGGCACGCAGGACATGGTTGTGCTAGGCGAATCGTCAGTCAGCGAAGCTTCCACCGAACCGCTCGACTATGTCGTCTCCGGCGCGCAGATGCTGACGATCAGTATCAAGTAGGCAAATTCCGGCTGACATATACTTTTGATATGAAAAAACTGGCGGTGGTCTTTTGGCTGCCGTTGCTTTGCTCTTATTTTTTCGCGCAGATCGCGCCAACCGCCCAGACTCAGCCGACCACACGTGCATCCAAACCCGAAGTGATTCTGCTGGGGACGGCGCACGATCTGCATTTCAAACCTGAAAGTCACTACTCGCTTGCCGATCTGCGAACTGAAGTTGAGGCGCTGCATCCCGATTTGATCTGCGGCGAGATCACGCCCGAGGCTTACCAAGGCCCGATGGAAGGTTATTTCCCTCCCGAGGCCGCGTTCCTCGCCGAGGTTGCTCCCACGCTGCACGCGCGTTTTGCCGCGACCGACTGGCGCATCGCCAAAGCATGGCAAAGCCGCGCCGAGGAGATGGAACCCAAAGAGATCAAAGACAAGCTAGAGGAGCTGACCGAAGACACCGCCAAACAGATGCAGTCGCAGACCGAACCGTCGCTCTTTGATTTTCTGCATACCAAGGGCTTAGCCCTCTCCGATTATCAGTTTGAGCAAGTGGTGGGCGAGAACACTGTCGCCGACATAGCGATGGGAGGCTGGCATGAACGCAATCGCCGCATCGTGGAAAATTGCATGGATGCCGCGTCCGGGGCGGGCCGCATCGTCATTGTCATCGTTTATGGAGCCGGTCACATTCCACAGTTGCAGCGTCAACTCGCAGCGCGAGGAATTACCGCCCAGATCGCCACGCGCCGCTTTGTTCCCGCCGGCATGGGAAGGGTGGCGGCGTCCGTAATTGCGCGATGGCAACGTAATCTGGACAACTTGAAGCGAATTTTGTATGGAAGCCTCGCCGTATCGCGCGATTCTCTCGACAAGGTGAACGACAGCCATCGCGTGCAAGACCTGGAGTTGGCGCTGAAAACCTACAGCGGCAGCACGGAAAAGAAATAACTGGTTAAATTAAAGTAGCAGTATCGAGGTAGAACTGTTGAGGATAACTTTGGCTCATAAAACGCTCGCTCGAGTATCGACAATTATTCTTTTCACCTGCGCGCTGTCAACATTCACCGTCGCCGAGGGCACTCGCGCCTGGGAACAATCGAAGTTCGAGGAACTGATCAAAGGGACGGCCAAGGGCATCGCCCTGCGCAGTGAGGGGGGACTCGAACTCGCTCCGGCGTTCAAGGCGCTCGCCACCACGCCCTCGACCTACATCTGGTCGATTGCATCCGATTCCGCGGGCAATATCTATGCCGCGGCCGGCTCTCCGGCCCGCGTCTATCGCATTACGCCCGACGGCCAGACTACGACCATCTTCGAACCGCAAGAGTTGCAGGTGCAGTCTCTGGTCGTCGATAAGAAAGGGATCGTGTACGCGGCCACAGCGCCAGATGGCAAGGTCTATCGCCTTGAAGAAACGAAAGCTGCAGCCGCCAAGGCCGCTGCGAAAGCTTCCTGGAGCGCAACGCCCTATTTCGATCCTGGCTCGAAGTACATCTGGGACATAGTTCTCGACAGCGCCGGCGCGCTTTATGTCGCCACCGGCGATCACGGCGAAATCTACAAAGTCAGCGCCAACGGTCAGCACTCGCTCTTCTTCAAGAGCGATGAAGTCCACATCCGCGTGCTCGCGCTCGATCCCAAGGGAAACCTCATCGCCGGTTCCGATGGCAGCGGGCTGATCTATCGCATCGCACCGAATGGCGAAGCGTTCGTTCTCTACAGCGCGGCCAAGAAGGAAATTACCGCGCTCGCCATCGACGGCACCGGCAATATCTACGCTGCCGCTGCCGGAGAGAAGCGTCCAGAAAGCGCAATGCCGCAAATGGGCATCACGCTCTCTTCCACGCAGAACGCTCCCGCGCCTGGCGGCAATATCACCATCACCGCGGCACCGACGGCGCCCACGATGCCGTTTCCCGCTCCCGGACTCGGCGCCACCGGCGGCTCCGAGATCTATCGCATCGCGCCCGATGGCGCCCCGTCGCGTTTGTGGGCTTCCCGTGAAGATCTCGTCTACGCCCTGGCTTTCGATCAGCACGGACGCCTGGTGGCCGGTACCGGCAATCGCGGTCACATCTTCGCTATCAACGGCGTCGACGACTTCACCGATCTGATCAAAGCGAGCGCCACGCAGATCACGGCCTTTGCCGCCGCCCCCGGCGGAGGGCTCTATGCCTCCAGCAGCAACTTGGGGAAGATTTTTGTCCTCGGTCCCGGTCCCGAGTCGGAGGGCACGTATGAAAGCGACGTCTTCGACGCGCACATCTTTTCCCTGTGGGGACGCGCCAGCGTCCGAGCCACCGGAAATTCGAGTTCCAATTCCAATGTCGAGCTTTATGCGCGCAGCGGTAACGTCGACAATCCCGATCGCAACTGGAGTCCGTGGATGCGCGTGAATTTCGCCCAAGCCCTCGCCGCAGGCGCCGAGCTCAAGATTCCGCCGGCGCGCTTTGTGCAGTGGAAAGCCGTGCTCCACACTGGCAATCCGGCCGGCAATCCCGCGCCTCGCCTTGACGATGTCCTGCTGAACTATCTTCCTAAGAATGTCGCTCCCGAAATTGACGAGATCATCGTGCAGCCCGGATTTCGCTATCAACCCACTCCACATGTAACCGGCGGCGAGCCTGCCGGCCAAGGACAGGGTCAGCCGCGTTTCGATTCACCGCCTCCGGCCGTGCGCGACCGCGACTCGATCGGCATCCGCTGGGCGGCGCATGACGATAATGACGACCAACTCGTCTACAGCATTTACTATCGCGGCGACGGCGAATCGCGCTGGCCGCTGCTGAAAGATAATATCTCCGACCGCTACTATTCCTTCGACGCCAGTCTACTTCCCGATGGCGGTTACACCGTGAAGGTCATCGCCTCCGATGCGCCTTCGCATTCGCCGGGAGAAGCGCTCTACGCCGAGCGAGTCAGCTCGCGCTTCGAGGTAGATAGCACTTCTCCGGTGATTGAGAATCTGACCGCGACTGTCGAGGGAAAGGGAATCCACGTCCGCTTCCGCGCCAGCGATTCGTTCTCGCCAATCAAGCGGGCGGAATACTCGCTCGATGGCGGCGACTGGCAGTTCGTTGAGCCGGTGGGGCAGTTATCGGATTCCAGAACCGAAGATTACGACTTTCGCGCGGCCGTGCCCCAGACCGAAGCTCCGCCGCCGCTGATGGAAAACAACACCGCGAACGATCATGTTGTGGTGGTTCGCGTCTACGATCGCTTCGACAATCTGGCCACGGCAAAAACGGTGATCCGCGGAAAATAACGGTCTAGTCCTGTGGAGGGAGGGGCGTCTCGCCCGCCAGCCGGGCGGGGACGCCCGGCTCTCCACCAGCACGCTTACTCCTGCGCGTAAAGAATGGTACTCGCCGGCCCCGTGCTGCACGAAGTTGCCGGCGCCACAATCGTACAAGAGCCCATCACGTAAAAACTCTGCACCGCGCAAGCCGGATTCGCATTTTTGGCGCTGGCGTTACATCCGTTGGTGTTCACCACGTAGATCACGTAAGTCTCGGTCGATGGAACTGTCAGCGCAATCGAACCCGTGCCCGAGCTGGATAGCGTGTAAGTACCGGTCATTGTCTGCGACCCCGGGTACTGAGTTTCGGTCAGGCAGGTTGAGGTGCACGAACTTGAACTAGGTTGCGCCCATGTCGTGAACAGATTGGCCGCAATCGGACTCACTGCCGAACTGGCGCTGGCCGTGGTCGCTGCGGCATACGTACCCGGCATTTCCGAACTCGACAAGAAGATCCCTAAGTTCCCTTGGACAGTCATCGTTCCGGTCATCGCCGACGAACTCGATTGATCGAGCAGGAATCCGGCATTGGCTCCGCTGGCATAGAGCACGAACGGAATCGGCGCGACCGCCGGGCTTGCGTTCGGATTGCCCAGCATTTGGAAGACGTACCGTCCGTTGGTGCTGCTGCCTGCCGTGTAGGTGTAGGAGTTGCTCTCGAATTGAACGGCGGAGAGGACTGTTCCGGCGTTATTTTGGTCGAAAGTGCCCGAGAAATCTCCGTTGCCATCGGTCCCGCCCAGAACCAGAGCGACATTAGTACTCGAACCATTCACGCCCGTCAAAGCAGAAACCGAAAAGCCGTCGAAGGCAGCGTTGTTATAACACGGGGTCTGGCTGCAACCCTTCACCGTCAGCGACGAGTCTTGCAGCACCATCGTTCCAGAAACCGCCGGGTTCGTGGTGTCGGCGGGATCGGTGATGACATAAAAAGTCAGCGGGTTCGTCTTGTTGTCCTTCCCGGGACCAATAAAGAAATCAAAAATCATCGGCGCGGCGTCCGTCCCTGCGGTTAGAGTCATCTGGTACACTCCGCCGCTGCCAGAGTAACTGCCCGCAACGCTGCAGGGCCCGGTTCCGCAAATATTCGTGGCGTTGCCGTTGTCATTCACGTCCATCTGGCCGCCGGTAATTGTTCCACTTCCATTCATTGGCAAGAGCCCGGTGTATCCAACGCGGTTGCCTTTCGAATCCACCCCGGTCAGGCCGAACACGTAAGTCTGCGAGCCGCTGAAAAGCTGCGGTTTGGATGCTATTTGCGCAATGCCGGAGCCGGTGCCATTGTTGTCGGATTCGAGCAGCCCGAGGTCGCCATTGCCGTCGAGAACGACCTGGTATTCATTCGGATAAATTCCCGAGGGCAAATCCAACGTTAGAGTGCCCGCATTGTTCGAGTTGTTTACGTTGTTAGGGTTGGAAGTGGGAGTATAGGAACCCCCACTAATAGGGTGCTGAGTGCGCCCGCTCGAATTGAGTTCGTATTCGACGCCCGAGGAGACTGTTCCGTTTGACGCGGTAAACGTCCCAGTCACCGCTACGGGGTTGTTGCTGTTGTCATATCCGGAAAACCGGAATGCGTATGTGCCGTTTACGCGGGAGCTGACCGGCGTGACTGCAGCGACCGTGCAGTAGGTGGGATTGGGCGTGCAGCCGTTCGGATCGAGCGTGGAAGACGCTGATATCTGAATACAGCCGCTGCCGCTGCAGCTGTCCGCCGACGTGTAGGTGTAAAGGTAAGCCCCGGGCACACTCGGGTCCGGACCAAAGTTTGTGCACGCCGGTCCTCCCGATCCGCCCACGTTGCAGCTCCACGTCAAAGTTTGAGGGGCATAATCAGGGACGGCTACCGCGGTAAATTGCTGGCTCAAGCCGGTTCCCATGCTCAGAGTCAACGGCGCAACTTCGGTGGTAACGTCAACTAACCCGATGTTCAAAGAATCCGATTGGGAGGGACTCGACCCAGTTATTGTGGCTGTGATCGTTGGCTGCACACCAGAGAGGCAGACGGTCGCCGGGGGGGGTTGGCACGGGGGCGCCTGGTAGATCGCAGTTGCCGCGGCGGTCGAGGTCGGCGGCGTTGTCGATATGATAGCTCCGCATGGATTCGGCGTGCCCGTGCATGTCGTGGCGGGGCCCAGGGCCCAGCTAACAGCGGCATTAGCAGGGTCGGTTGTGTCCGCCGTGAACGTCACCTGCTGGGACGGGTAGATCGCAGCATTGCTGGTGCTGGGGTTCAGCGTGACCGTGGGAACAATGCCGTTGCCACCCTTGGCGCAACCGCCGATCGCCAACAGACTCAGCAAAACCATCGCCAGAACGGAAATTTTTATCATGATGAACTCTCTTCGAAATCTTTGAATTCAGTTTTTCTTTGGAGTCTGCCCGCCAGCAATCCGTTGCCTGGAGCCTTGCCCATCAGAGCTTTCAACCGGGATCTATCCCCAGTCTGCGAGCAGCCCTGGAGCCAATCTATTATTCAAGGCAGGAAGTTACAATGTACCTGAATTCAAGGCGTTTGTCTGCGCAAGAAGGCCATGGAAACGCACGAAATAGGCTCGTTTGTGCAAGGAATTGCAATCTGAGAAGTTCTCAGTTCCCTCTTCTCAGTGGTGATCCGTTAAGTTTTGACTGAGAACTGATAACTGAGAACTGGGAACTTTCTTAGCCGTTTCCACCAGCGGACGCAGCTGAGCGACCGTGATTCCGAGCGTTCCTCCGGAGAAGCCGTCGATGTATGCGGAGTTGATGCCCACGACTTCACCGCGCAGATTCAGCACCGGTCCTCCGCTGCCGCCACGCGCGGTGGGCGCGTCGTAGATAAGCTTGTCTCCGGTCACATCGCCTACGTGGCCGAACGTAGCTGAAGGGCGGATCAGCGATAACGCCGCCAGTTCGCCCGCCGTGTCGGCGTCATCCGGATGCGACGAAAGCCGGTCGTACACAACTGCGGGCGACTTCGCCACCATCCCCGTTACTCCCATCGGATAGGCCAGCACGCTCACCGACTCGCCCACATGCGGCGGAGTCTCCGACAGAGTCAAGGGGCGCAGTTGATTGGTGAAGGCCGTGTTTTCCAGGCGCAGCACAGCCAGATCGCCGTGCGTGGCCACGACCGCCGTCGCCAGCGTTACCGGAAGCGGCGATCCCGGAAAATACGCCACCAGCTTTTCGAGAACCGGCGATCCACCCTGCCGCAGGGCCGCTGCCACTTCGCGGTCGCCGTACCAGGGTTCGGCCACATGGCGATTGGTGGCGAGCAGTCCCGGCGCGACTACAAACCCGGTTCCAGCCACGCGCGCGCGAAAGCTGTGCGCTCGGCCGGAGACGTGATAAATCCCATAGATGTAGGCGACCGAATCCCGCGCATCGTCTACGGCGGTAGACGAAAACGTTTGCTGGCGTTCCAGGTCAGCCACCTGGCGTGAAAGCTGGTGCACCTGCTGCTCCAGGCCGGTGTTGTCCGGGGGAGCATAGTAATGCGCCAGCACTCCCGCGCCCACCAGCGCCAGCACGCCAAGGAGGGCTTGGACAAACCGCTGCCAGGTTTCGACGAGATCGTCTTCGCCTTGATTGGAGTTGAACATGAGAGTTCGGCCCGGCGGAGGGAGATGAATCCGGGCAGCAGCCACTATCCTGACGCATTCGGGCCCAAGCGTGTAGGGTACAGAAGTCGAGCGGAAGCGGACCGAAAGTAACTGAGGGAGCGAATTACGGTTCTATTCCCAGACGCTTGGCCATCTCGTCATAGAGGAACCCTTCGTCTGGCGAGTATGGCTGAACCCATTCTCCATCGATCACAAACTGCGGGATGGCGCGCTTGCCGGTTTGTTTCACCACCTCATCGGCAGCTTCCGGAGTGGTGTCGATGTTGATGTCGGTGTAGGGCAGTTGATGCTGGTCGAGGAAGCGCTTAGCCTCGCGGCAATGGGGACACCAGGGCGCGGAGTAGACAATGATTTCCATTCGGTGCTTTGAGTTTCGATGAAGAGTTTTGTGTTAAACCCGCTCGAGTTCGTGCACAGTCTGTTCGTTCTCGATGTTGCCAGTGTTCAACGTAGTGGCTGGTTCGAAGAGCAGAACCCAGCATTCTTCTTCTGCCACTGGACGATGCTCGACTCCACGCGGCACCACGATAAACTCTCCCGTCTCGATCCATTCGTGCCGGTCGCGGAATTCCATGCGAAACCGGCCTTTGACTACCAGGAACATTTCGTCTTCGTGATCGTGATGGTGGAACACGAACGGACTGTCGAACTTCACGAACTTCACATACTGTCCGTTGAGTTCGGCGGCGATGCGGGGCTTGTAGTAGTCGTGAATTTTGGCGAACTTCTCGGCGATGTTGATCTTGGACATGGAAATCCCTCGGCCGGCGCTATACTTCCGTTCCAATGGATGAGGCTTTGCGCCCGCTGGTCGCAGGAAAATTCGCTGGCGGCGGAAAAGGTTGCCGAGCTTCGCTCGGCTGGACGGGCGAGGGCGCCCGTCCCTACGCGAGCAAAGGAATCAGCCGCCAGCTTTTCGCTGACGGCTGAGTGCTGAATGCTGAATGCTGTTAGAAGCCCTCTGTCGCGGTTCCTGGGTGTCCACCTCGCAGCATCGTCCTTACGCCGCGTTGGGTGTTGATGCGAGTGGTTGTGTTCCAGTCGACTTCATCGGTGCTGATCACACCATTTCCGCCACTGGCGAGTTCATAGCTGATGCGGCCGTCCTGATAGGTGTAATTGCCTACTTCCAGAACCATGCCTGACTTCAGCACGAACACGGGCACTCCCGGAGCTCCGCCGCTGCCCGACGCGCCCTTGGTGACATAGCTGGCGTAGACGAAGTGCGGAGCGTCTTCAGTCGTTGGCTGCTCGCTCGACATGACTCTTACGTTTGTATTGCGCACTGCTAACTGGGGAATGGTGTTGTTCCCCGATGCGCTGGCGCCTTGGTAAGAGGCGCCCTGATAAGAGCCCTGATAGTACGAATCGTTTTCCATACGTGGTTGGCCGAAGAAATGCCAGTCGGGGCCGTTGCTGGCCGAGACTTGCGGAATCTGCACGTCGTCCATCAAGCGCAGTTCCAAGGTGCTCTCGCCCTTGAGCGTGGGACGCGGACCGCGCGCCGGCAACATGATAATCTTCCACGGCCAGAGCGGCGGAATCATCCATTCGACGATGTCGCGCTTGGCATGGCCTTTGCCGTCGATGGCGCCAGTTTTATCTACTTTGTAGCCGCGGGTCGCGATGACTTTCGCGTCGAGTGGCAGGTCGCCGTTCGGCAGTCCGATGCGATCGAATACCAGCCTCATGTTGCCCTTGCCCCAGAAATGGCCGGGATCCTGGGCCGATTCGAGATGGCCAACAAGGTAAGCTCCGCGGGGAAACGTTTGCTGGCCGAATTCCGTTACCGAGTGCAGATGGCAGAGCACGGGATCTCCGACCGCAACCGTGGCGGAAGAAAAGTTCGGTTCATTCATGGTGCATTTCAGAAGGGTTCCAGCGGGCAGAACGGTCTCACGCGCACTGGCACTCGTGGTTAGGCTTAGAACGGTCAGGCTTAGAACGGTTACCGCAAGAAGGGACACTGCTAGTGCTGCATACGAGCTGGACTTCATGACGTCACCTCGGTCTCACGCCCCGGAATACGTATTTCCAAGCAACTGCTATGAGCCAGCCCCGATTGCAACGAGTAAAACATAAGTCTGAGTTGCGGTCAATTGCGGAGTGCGGTTTTAGCGCTGTTCGCTTGGGGCTGTTCGCTCTTAGGATCTTTAGACCTTAATCAGCTCTTCGCTGCACGAATCGAGTTGGAGTCTCCATCTCGGGAGACCCCTCATGGTGCGGTCTTTTGGAATCAAAGGCTTAGGGCGTGTCTCCCGCCAGGTCTTTGAGGAATAAGGACTTGCGGGGCGTCACTGACGGTCAAGGCTTGCCGAGCTGCGCTCGGCTTGGACGGCCGGGGGCGGCCGTCCCTACGCGAGCAATTAGCTTTCGTACAGCAGCACGCCTTCGGTCTTCTCTGCGTCTACTGGGCGGTAGTACAGCTTGTTGTCTTCGAGGAAGACCTCTATGAACGCCGGTCTAGTGGTGATTGTGCCTTGGATCAGCGCTTCCGAGAGCGGATCTTCTATGTACTTCTGCAATGCTCTGCGCAACGGACGCGCCCCGTAGCTGCGGTCGGTCAGGGTCTGGTTCAGAATCCACTTCTTGGCTTCGTCGGCTACCGTTACTGTAATCGAACGCTGGGCCAGGTTCTGGTTCAGTTGGCTGACCATGAGTTCGAGAATCTGGATCAGGTCGGCTTCGCTGAGCGCCAGGAAGAGGATGATTTCATCCACGCGGTTCAGGAATTCGGGAT
>JBAWFQ010000132.1:0-5058 GCA_049592035.1 Terriglobales bacterium | reverse complement strand
TCCATGTGGAAATGCAACACGAATTCGAGTTTATCCTCCTAGCTCAAGGTCCGAGCAAGAGTTCGTTCGATTTGGTCAACGAGGCAGTGAAAAAGACAGAAACGCTGGGATACGTCGATGATGCTCTGGTCAAGACTATTCTGGAGAAAGTCTTCGCCGAAGAGTGCGTCAAGAGTAACTTCCGTCTCGCCAACCAAAAGGCGAAGGACCTGGCGACTCAGCACGCTGACAGTTCTGATTTGAGCGGAAAGAAAGCCATGAAGGAAGCGCAATCCGTCTTGCGTCGCAGTCTGCGCGCACTCAGGGAGAGAACTTGGGCTCAGGAACAGGCGCACGACAGAATGGAACACCGGCGACGGGAACCGCTCTATGCACAACACCTGCTTCCCAGTTCAGATGTCATGGACAATTTGCTACGCTATCAGACCGCGGTAGAGCGGCGTCTTTACCGTGCCATCGCCGAACTAGAACGCCTGCAGCGCCAGCGTCTTGAAGACGCTGTGCCGGCACCTGCCACGCTGAATGTCAACCTCCTTTCTGCAGATGAGTAGACTCTAGTCTTCGATCTATCTGCTGCGAGCAAGCTCCTGGATGAATCATTCAAAATCCAGGAGCTTCAACCCCGTGTGTGCTTTGGCCGGGTCCAGCACCCGTTATTTACTTATACGTTATCAAATTGATTAAATAATATTACTGTATAGTTAACTGTGACGATGACTTAGAAGAAAACGCGATTCTGCGAAACGAAGCCAACAAGTCTTTTGCTATCAACGGAACGTGCATTTTATCGTATCGACGATGCTTCAGTTCTGGTCCCAAGTTCATGCAGCGCCTGGTGGCGAAACAGAAGGCCAGGGCCAAAGACTCATGAAGCTTCCTGCCAAAGATTGACCTGAGATGGCCTCGTGGATATCTGGATCGCCAAGGAACTGGTCCGCAAGAGCTTGTCGAATCCGGTCGATTCGGTTTTACATGTGCAGGCGCCCCTATACGGTCATTTTTCAGACTCGTGCGTCATAGGGCGGCGATGATGTCGGTCTTTTTGAAGTCGTTCCCTTTGAAAAGGAGAGGCTCGCCAGTGAGTTTGGCGAGAGCATAGGCGAAGCAGTCACCGAAATTCAGCCCTGCCGCGTGACGGCCCTTGCCGAAGTCGTGGAAGGCCTGGCGCGCGAGATGCGCCTGCTCGACAGTCACGGGTTCGATCACAATGCCAATGCGGCGAAACAGTGCGTCGCATTGCTGGACGACCTCAACGCCGAATTGACTCTCGATGACAACCGAGAGTTCGATGAAATTCCCGGCGGATATACGGCAGCGCGGGGCGCGGCTGATGGCTTGGATATAGAGTTCGGCATCCAGCGCTTCCGCCAGGATGGCGACGAGCGGTGAGGAGTCGAGGATCATTTGGGAAGGCCGTGTTCGTCGTACAGGAGCTCAGCATGATCGAGATACGGACGCTTGATGTGGGCGGCCGCGCGCTTGGCAATAGCCCGGATGTCGGCGGCGAGCGCTTCGGGATCGCGCCTCTGGAGACGCTCATAGCGCTCCCGCAGAGCTTCCGTGACGGCACGGGTCATCGTTTCGCCGGTGGCTTGGGCGATCGCTTGGGCGAGACGGTGGGCTTCCGGATCCTTGACGTTGAGGCTCATGTTTGTTCTAGCCTTCTGTACCAATCTTCTACCTTTCTTCTATGATAACTCGTCTCCCGGTTCCCAGCAAGGGGCACAGTAGTTCTCGGACAAATTGGTGGGTAGAAGGGCGGTAGGGCTCGCACCGCGAAACTGACGCCATCAAAAGCGGGAGCTATCCCGTAAGACCTTGAAAAGACTAGGGAAAAAGCCCAGCGGAAGGACCCGCAAGACAAAACCTGATCGCCGTGAGAGTCCTCCCAAGAATGCCTGAGATGGCCTCGTGGATATTTGGATCGCCAAGGAACTGCTCCGCAAGAGCGTTCCTGCTACTGCAACCTCGCGTATTCCGCCTTGGCTTCTTTCAGGATGGGGATGTCGGTGTCGGCGTCTTTCCAGAGCGCAAGGAAATCTTTGTAGGCGGCGAGCGCCCGAGTGCGGGCGGCATCGGCCCCCGCTGCCTGCGCGGTTCTCGACTGCAAGGCGTTGGCGCGAGCCACGCCAAGATGCGCCAACGCTCCCGTCCAACAGTTCCCGACAATCCCGCGGTGGTCGAGAATCTTCTGAAACTCGGCGGCGGCAGCAATGCCTTGTCCGGTTGCCAAGTATGCCTCTCCGCGTACATACACCGGAGCGAGGCAGGAAATGCTCACGTCGGGCACAATTTGCCCCAACTCGATGGGGGAAGCAGCTTGCAGTGTATTCAGGGCGAGAGTTGGGTTCTTTCTATCCAGCGACAATTGCGTCTGAATCGCTGGCAGCCAGAGCAACTGCATCTGCGTGTCCAGCGGGAAGCGTTTCCCTAAGTCTTGTGCCAAGGATTCGGATCGTGCCGTGTCGCCCGCCAAGGCAAACGCAAGCGCGGCTTCCACCTCGACGCCCTGACTCGTCGTAGCCAGCTTCAAAGCCTCTGCCGCTGACTGCCGGGCTTCTGTGGTGTTGCCGTAAGCGGCTTCTTGCAGAGCAGCATTGGCCCGCCATATTGCTCCAGTTTCCTTGCTGTCCACTCGTATGGCGGAGTCCACAGCCCGCTTGGTCAGTTCCCGCGCCTTGCCCAGATGCCCCCCATAAGCCTCGGTGGCGGACGCGAGAGCTAGTCCAAAGTTTTCATAATCGGGCTTGCCTGCAAACCACTGTTGCTGTTCCGCCATCCCCGCGGAGTCCGCCACGACAAAGGCAAGAAGATAGAGAGTATCCCGCATTACCAAATCATCCACTTTTCGCGCCATCTGCCGCGCCTCGTCGAAACGCTGCAACGCAAGGGCGAACGTGGCGAGATTCTCGTACCAAGTCACATCATTCGGTGCGAGGCGCAAGGCTTGCCTCGTGACCTCCGTGGCTTTTTCATACTGCCCCTGCAAGGCGAACATGATACCCAACCTACCGTATGCTCGGGGTTCCCGTGGGTAGCTCTCAATCTCCTCCTGGTACGTTTGGGCCGCTTTATTGAGGTCTCCGCTTACATTCCGGTAGTAGTCGGCGCTGATCGCCAGTTCTTCCCGTTCGGTGGTATTTTCCCGCAACTGAAATGCCTTGGTGAAATACTCGCTGGCCCGCCCCAGCTCCCCCAGAGTGAGGTAGTTGGTACCCAGTGCGTCGTAACCCATGGCAAAATTCGGATCAAGCTCGATGGCTCGCTGAGTGTAAGGCAGGGATACGGCGACGCTTTTCTCGTCATAGGCTTTTGCGCCAAGGCTGTACGCTTTCAGAGCTTCGAGCGAAGATGTGGTGGCCTGGGCCAGCGGAACATCGAACTTCTGCACCGTAGCCAGCGACTCGCCCATTTCGCCGCGTAGCCTGGATGCCGCCTCGCCCAGCGCGTCCAGCACCTTCTCCTTGGATGCCGCCGTCACCTGCTCCTCGGCCAGCGTCTCTCCGCTCTGGCAATTCACCGCCTTCAACCCAAGCACATACTCGCTGCCCAGAGCGCCAATCGATCCGGCAAGGTAAGCTTTGCTTCCTGCCCGCAGGCAAAGCTCGCGGGTCACCTCGGGTGTCAGTTTCGTGCTGGCCGGGCGGGTCATCTGTTGCAAGGTTTTGGCAACTTCGCTGTCGGAGAGCACATTGAGGAAAGGCGATTGCCGCAGGGAGACATTGAGCGCCGTCTTCAGCGTGTCGTCGAATATCGCATCGCCTGTGCTATTCGCAAAATCGGCGAGAACGATGGTGTCTTTCTCGGTCAGGCGATTGCTTTGCTGATGCGAGCGGTAGTAACGCCCGCCCGCCACGAGCAAGGCGACAAGCAGGACGGGAACAGCAATCTTCCAGAGCTTTCCAATCCGAGCCGCTTGCACAACCATTGTGCCTGAGCTTGCTGCCGCACTGCGCCCGCTCTCCGTGTCCCGCTTCAGCCGTTGCAAATCTGTTCGCATGTCGGCTGTGTGCTGGTAGCGGAGGTTGCGGTCCTTCTCCAGCGCCTTGTTGATGATCTCTTCCAGCTTGGGCGGCACATCGGGATTTATCCGCACCGGAGCTACTGGAGTCCGGTTCAGGATCGCATCGAAACTCGTCGCTGTACTGTCCCCGCGGAACGGCAACTGTCCGGTGGCTATCTCATAGAGGACAGCTCCAAACGAGAACAAATCCGTTCGTGCATCTAATTCCTTAGCCCGTACCTGCTCCGGCGACATGTACGTCACCGTCCCCAGCGTCGTGCCCTTACTGGTCAAGTCCGTGCTGACCGAAGACGTTTGCGTGGAGGCGTCACCTGCCTCGGTCTTTGAACTCGCGTTTATCTTGGCCAGCCCGAAATCCAGAATCTTGGCGTGCCCGCGTTCGGTGACAAAAATATTGGCGGGCTTGATGTCGCGGTGGACGATCCCCTTGGAGTGGGCGGCGTCGAGTGCGTCCGCGATCTCGATTCCGAGCGACAACAGGGTTTCAATTTCCAGCGGACGACCTGCAATCCGGTGTTTCAGAGTCAGCCCGTCCAGAAACTCCATGGCGATGAAGGACGGCTCACCGTATTTGCCGATCTCGTAGATGGTGCAGATGTTTGGATGATTGAGAGCGGACGCCGCACGTCCCTCTCGGTGGAAGCGCTCTAGAGCCCGCGGATCTCGCGACAGTTCATCGGGAAGAAACTTCAGGGCGACGAAGCGGCCAAGCTCAGTGTCCTCAGCCTTGTAGACCACGCCCATCCCGCCACCGCCTAGCTTCTCGACGATGCGGTAGTGGCCCAGTTCAAGGCCGACGCGTAAATCCTGACCTAACGCTCGGCTGGCCATAGAAAGTCCCCCTCACCTCAGGGGGTGTGCGCCTCAGCTGGTGGGAACTGCTCTTCGGAGAGGCGAGACGTATTAATGCCACACGAATGAGCGCGTGATGTCAGTGACTTGAGTCACATCTTTTACTCGCCTTTACACCAACAATCGGGAACGATTAGAGTAGCGACCTCAAAATTGGCTAGTGAGCCAGTTTAAATATTCAC
>JBAWFQ010000131.1:0-9856 GCA_049592035.1 Terriglobales bacterium | reverse complement strand
ATCAACAACAGTGGCAGCCAGCTTCTTGGCTTCATGGATAACTCCGATTCCGTAGCCGTAATTACGCCGTCGCAAATCGGGATCGGCAATGCGGTAACGTACATCGGCGGTCCGGGCATTTTCGACCGTCCGGTGGCAGCCTTCTTCAGCAGCGACGACAGCACCGCCTATATTGTGAGTTGTGGCGCCGAGTGCGGAGGAATGCAAGCCGGCGTGCAGCAATACAATCTGGTCACCAATCAGCTTGTCGCTTCCGTCCCCGCCTGCATTCCCAATCCCGGCTCCAACCCGATAACGTGCCAAGGCCCGGCCGCCGGCAGCGTAGCCCTGCTCAACGGCTCGACCATGTATTTGGCGGGCACCCCCTATACGCCCGGAGGAGGCGAGTCGCTGCTATGCCCCGCCGGTACCACTCAGGCCCAGTATTGCGGTCAGCTCAGCATCATCAACCTCAGCACCATGTCGGTTATCAACACGTCGCAAATCATCATCACCGACGGCTATCACAACCGAATCGCGCTCGCAGCCAACGGACAGCTCTTCATCGGCGCGCGCACTTGCACCGAAATTATTCCACCCGTTCCGCCGCCCCCAGGAGCCGAAGTCCGTGGTTGCCTCTCCATCTACAACACGCTGGCCAACGCCGTGGGCAGTGCTCCAGCGGGCGGCGTCCTCATTCCTCCCGCCAATGGAGACGTGACCGGCATCCAGCCCATCCTCACGCAGCGCACCGCCAATTCTCCGCAGGAGGTTGTGTATCTGGTCCAGGGCGGATCGCTCAACATCTACGACGTAACCACCGACGCCTTGGAGTACAACCCTAATAATCCCGAGCAACCGGGTGAGGTAAGAAGCTTGGTGGGATATTTCATCGATGTCAAGACAGTCGATTTTTAGGAGTGGTGCAATTTGAAGCGGCTTTGAAAGGGCGCGGCTCTACACTTGCGGAAAAAGTCGATTTCGGTTTTTGCTTTTGGGTGGCGCAGCGGTTCACCGCTGCGATTCAAGCGCTCATTTTCGACGGCTTTACAGTTTGCTGAAAAACCCGCGTTTCGTATCAGGGCATCGCTTTAGCGATGCCATAAGTCCTTTAAATTGAGATGCCCTTTTAGGGGCCGAGCAGCGCAAGTCGAGTTTTTCGGCAGACTGTTTAGCCGCTGAGGGACTGCGTCCAACGTCCGCATCCAGACGAATTGTCAATTGCTTTTTCTCCGGAGGCCAAGCCATTGTCGCTTCTTGAAAAACGTCTTGTCCAGCCGAGGAATGTCCGAATAGTCGATATCGGCAATTTTCATGCGGTCAATGCGCGCCAACTCGTTCTTTATAGATCTTTTGCTCACGTCGGTTCCCAAAATCGGCCTACCGCATCGACTCTTCAATCTCAGAGATCCAGTCAGGCCGCTTCAGCACTTCGCGAGGCTTCGGCCCATCGGCAGCTCCGACGATGCCATCGCGTTCCATGAGGTCGATAAGATGAGCAGCGCGTCCATAGCCGATGCGCAATCGCCGTTGCAACAGGGAAGTGGAGGCCTTCCCGAACTCGATCACCAGCCGTACCGCATCGTTAAACAGCGGATCGTTGTCATCCGCCGAGACCCCTGCAGAATCGTCGCCCTCGCCAGATGACATCTCGCGATCTTCTGTCGGCGTCTCCAGGAATTTCTCCTGATACTGCGCCTGCCCCTGCGCCTTCCAGAATTCCACCACGGCCGCAATTTCTTTTTCGGTCACGTAAGGAGCATGCAGCCGATGTACGCGCGCCGATCCGGAAGGCAAGTAGAGCATGTCGCCGCGTCCCAGGAGCGATTCCGCTCCGTTGGCGTCGAGAATCGTGCGCGAGTCGACCTTGGTCGCTACTCGAAACGACACGCGCGCCG
The DNA here is from genome assembly GCA_049592035.1 of Terriglobales bacterium. Classification (GTDB taxonomy): domain Bacteria; phylum Acidobacteriota; class Terriglobia; order Terriglobales; family Acidobacteriaceae; genus Acidiflorens. The sequence goes on along the minus strand of JBAWFQ010000131.1, from coordinate 7,979 downwards.
GGAAGTTGGCTTTGATCAGTCCAGTGATGACATCGACCGAAGGCCGCTGCGTCGCCAGCACCAGGTGAATGCCGACCGCGCGGGCCATCTGCGCCAGTCGCGTAATGGATTCTTCGACGTTGTGGCCGTCGAGCATCATCAAGTCGGCCAACTCGTCAATGATGATGACAATCTTTGGAATTGGCCCGTCATCCGAACCGGATTGCTCGCTGAACAAGCTAGGCGTGTCGTCAAACAGCCGGTTGTAGCTGTCGATGTTGCGAACACCGCGAGCCGCCAGCAGTTTAAGCCGCCGCTCCATTTCGCGGACCGCGTTGCGCAAAGCATTAGCGGCAAGTTTGGGCTCGGTAATGATCGGTGTGTAAAGATGCGGAACGCCTTCGTAATTGCCCAGTTCGAGCCGCTTCGGGTCGACCAGCACCAGCCGCACTTCGTCAGGCGTCGACTTATAAAGAATCGACATGATCATGGCGTTGATAGCCACGCTCTTTCCGGTGCCAGTCGAGCCCGCGATCAGCAGGTGAGGCATGCCGGCGAGATCGGCGGCGGCAATCCGTCCATTGATGTCTTTGCCCATGCCGATCGTGAGCTTCGATTTCGACCCGAGAAACTCCTGCGACTCAATGTTTTCGCGCAGCCATATGATTTCGCGTTCGCGGTTCGGCACTTGGATGCCGACCGTGCTCTTGCCCGGCATGCGTTCAACCAGGATGCTTTCCGCCCGCAAAGCCAGGCAGAGATCGTCGGTGAGCCCGACAATGCGGCTGTACTTGATGCCCGCTTCCGGTTTGAATTCGAAAGTGGTGACGACCGGCCCGGGGTTGATCTGAGTGACTTGGCCAAGCACTTCGAATTCCGCATACTTTGCGGTCAAAACCTGTGCAATCAGTTTGAGCTCGTCTTCATGAACGGCCTGTTGCTCATCAGGACGGTGCAGTAGGCTCGAAGGCGGAAGCTTATAGCTGCCCGCGATTTTCGGAAGAATCGTTTTCGCCTTGCGTTCCGTGTCCGCCCGATCAGTGACCTCAATTTCGGTAGCGTGTGCCGGTTGTGGCGCCGCGGCAGTGGTGGCTTCTGCGCTTTCCTCGGCCAGCATACGTTCGATGCCGTTGCGCGGAGCCGGAGTTGCCGATTGCACTCCCGGAATTTCCTGCTCGATTTTCTGTTCGCTTTCCGAACTATGTTCCGAACTATGGCCAGAGGCCTCCTGACGCGGCACTTCGGGACGCACGGCCGCAGGCCGCGCCGGCACGAGTTGCGTCGTGACCGTCGGTTTTTCCGCGCGCCGTTTTTCAAGCTCCTTCTGCTGACGCTGACGCTCGCGCTCGTCCTGCCAGTCCCGAAAGCGATCTCGAAGCGCCAGCACAAAAGCAAAGCGCGTAGGCGCCCACAGTTCAATCGCCGAGAACGAGAAAGCGGTAGTCAGATAGAGCGCAACCGCCAGAACAGTAGTGCAGACAATGTATGCGCCGGCGACGTTAAGGTAATGGATCAACACATCTCCAACAATGCGCCCAGCCAACCCTTCAATCGGAATAGCGCTCATCCAGCGCAAGTGTCCCGGCAGAATCGCAAGCAGCGCAGGGACGAACATCAGCAGCCAGATTGCGCCCAGGGTTTTCGCAATCGGAGTCTGCACTACGCGCGAACGAAACCAGCGCACGCCCACCGTGCCAAGAAACACTGGCAGCAGAAACGATCCCACTCCCCAGAATTGCAGGACGAGGTCGGAAAGATAAGCTCCAAAGATGCCAATCCAGTTGCGGGCAGCGTGCGATCCAGTAAGGATGGAGGCGCTGTTCAGCGAAGGATCAAGCGGGGAATAAGACGCCAGCGCGAGGAAAAGGAGAAGTGCGGAGACGCACAACAGGAACCCGACGAGCTCGTTCAGACGCCGGTTCTTGGTGGGCGTAAAAAGCTTCGAAAAAAATGTCATGTGGCAGCGACGGCGTTGACCGGGCGAGACTCACCCCCCAGCACCGTTACATGGCCAGAGCTTGATAATTATGACAAGAAGCGGAGGTTCCGGCAATCGGGAAAAGGGTCAGGGTGGCGAGTTGGGTACGGGCGGGTTCTGAGCGCGATCTGACGACAACTACGTGGTTCCCGGAATGATACCTGGAGCTTCCAGCAATGCTATTTCGGCTTCTTGTCCGGCACTCGTTCCCAAACTTCATTCCAAGATTTGGTGCCCTCGGAGGATATCAAAGTAGAATGCGCGGTCATGGTGTTACCATGTGCCGATACGGCAATGGTTTCGTGCTCGATCATCCCATCGGGGTGTTTGGCGGTTTCTTGGTATTTGACGGTTCCTTCCAAGATGCCATTGTTATCGACGAAAGACATCCGACTGCCGCGCCCCGCGCCCTTGTACTCGTAAGGTTGACCGTCGATGGCGCCATCAAAACTCGAATCTTTCAAGACAATCTGACCACGATCACCCTTCGCGAATGCTTCGGTCAGGTGCCAGCTGAAGTGCGAGGTGCTTGCTTCTGAAATCACAAGCGTCGCCTCGACGGGTCGAGGCGCATCTTGGAACTGCGATTTGGCGATGTTCATCTTCCATTTACCAACAAGTTTAGCTTCGTTGGCCGTTTGCGCGTTTAGCGTAAGAACGAGTACTACCGCACTCAGCACCCACAACCCGTATCGTACAAATCTGTTCATCCCTGCGCTCCGTGGATTCAATCGGATTCTGCCAGATTGCTGAAATCACGTTTACCCTCAAAACCCAGCCATTTACCGTCCGATCACTCCTGCCGCAAAGGCCAGCACGGCAATCCCGAGCACGATGCGATACACGGCAAACGGCGCGAAGCCACGCTTGCGAACGTAACCCATGAACCAGGCAACCGCTCCATAGGCAACGATGAACGACACGACGAAGCCAATCGCAAGGATGACCCACTCATGCGACGAGATCCCCGCGACGCCAATGGGGTTTTCCTCCGTGCTTCCGTGAATCGATTTATACAGCGTGTACAGCGTGGCTACTCCCATGGTCGGCATGGAGAGGAAAAAAGAAAACTCGAGCGCCGCGGCGCGCGACATGCCATACAGCTGCCCCGCGCAAATCGTCGACATGGAGCGCGAAGTTCCGGGAAAAACGGCGGAGAAAATCTGGCAAGCGCCGATCCAGATGGCTTGGCCGCCGTGAATGTCGTCCATTTGCCAGGTGCGGATGGGCGACCCCGGAGCTCCCGGCCCCGCCTTTTCCCATTTCGCTTTCGTGCCGTCAATTACCCACATGATGATGCCGCCGAGCAGCAGCGCCGTGCCCATCACATAGAGACTCTCAAGGTTCTTGCCAATCACTTTGGTCAGCAAAAAAGACGGGATAGCGGTGACCACAAACGCGATCATGACCAGGCTCAGCGGATGGGTCAGGTAAGTGCAGTCGTGCTTCTCGCCCTGGGGAAAGGTCGAGATAAGCTTGGCGATATGGCTCCGAAAATAAATGGGCAAAACCAGGATCGCGCCCAGTTGGATGACGATCGAATACATCTTCCAATAGCCGCTCGAAAGCGGCACATGCAGCAGCAGTTCCGAAATGCGGAGGTGGGCGGTGGAACTGACAGGCAGGAATTCGGTGAGCCCTTCGACAATTCCCAGCAGCACAGACAAAAGATAATCGTTCAAGTGTTCTCTCCAGTAGGGGGCAATCTGATTTTAACGAAGGAATGGCATTTCAGGTCGCGCGTATCCTTTCTCGCCACTCCACTGCATTCCAGCCCTTTCTTAGGTCTTGCCTTGAGAACCGGCTCTAGGATACAAACTCCACAGGTTGGGACCTACCTTGATGCGTCGCTTTTTGTCGGTTCTTGCTCTCGTGAAGTCGGTGGACTGAAGCAGAGTCGGGTTCCGCGAAAAGAAGACGCTTCCTAAGCGCTTGAGCGCCGCGCCATCTCATGCGATGCTTGATAGCCATGGCTGCGGCGGATACCCAATCTCCCTATATCGAGTTCAAAGACGTCTCCAAGGCTTTTGGAGATCGCGTCGTCCTCCAGAACGTCAGCTTCGAAGTGTTGCCGGGAGAGATGGTCTGTATTCTCGGGCGCAGCGGCGTAGGAAAATCGGTTTCGCTGCACAATATCATGGGCTTTCTCAAACCGGATTCCGGCCGTGTGATTGTCGCCGGGCAGGACATCACCGACTACAACGAGGTCCAACTCGAAGAGATTCGCAAAAAAGTCACGATGGTGTTCCAGAACGGCGCACTCTTCGATTCCTTAACAGTCGGTGAAAACGTGGCCTTCCCCTTGCGCGAAAAAAGGGAGCTTTCCGAAGACCAGATTCTTCAGGTAGTCGATGGCCTTCTGGAAATGGTTGGCGTCAAGGAGATGCGCGACCTATTGCCTTCCGACCTTTCCACCGGCATGAAGCGTTCCGTAGCCATAGCGCGTGCTCTCTCCGCCCAACCCGAGTGTGTACTCTACGATGAACCCACCACCATGGTCGATCCCATGATGGGGAATCTGCTCGGCGATCTCATTGCCCGGCTAAAACTGCAACTGCACCTGACCTCAGTCGTCGTGACGCACGATATGCGCCTGGCCAAGAAGTTGGCCGACCGAATCGTCTTCCTCTACGAAGGGCGCGCGATTTTCTTCGGTCCCTACAAAGACATGGAAAAATCGACCGAACCCATCATCCATGAATTTCTGGAACTGGATGAGTTGAAGCTGGAAGCGTGAGTGCGGTACTCAGTTCTCAGTGAACGCCGGTCGTTTTACGGAGAACCGAGAACTGCCTAGAACCCTTGCTGCACCAACTCTTCTACGCTCAGCGAACTTTGCGCCGGTTCCCCTTTCATCATCTTCTCGACATATTTCGCAATCACATCGGCTTCCAGATTGAGCGGGTCGCCTGGCTTCAGCGATCCAAGATTAGTCAGCTCGACGGTGTGGGGAATGATGGCGATGGTGCAGCGATTCCGTTCCAATTTGGCGACCGTAAGACTGATGCCCTCGATCGAGATCGATCCCTTGAACACCGTGTACTTCTCGATGTCGGACGGAAGTTCAATGTGCAGCCACCAGTTCTCGGAATCCCGACCGTCGGAGTCGACGATGCGCTCGAACTTGATCAGCTTGCCCACGCCATCGACGTGTCCCTGCACAATGTGGCCATCGAAGCGGCCATCGGCCTTCATGGGCAATTCCAGGTTTACCAGCGCACCCTCGTGGATCCGCGAAAACGAAGTTCGCACCCACGTTTCGGGAGCAAGGTCGGCGCAGAACGAGTTTGGTTTGATGTCCAGCGCTGTCAGGCAGACGCCGCTGACCGACACGCTGCGGCCCGTTCCCAACGCTTTCGGAGTATTCGCAGCTTCAATAGTGATGCGCCGGTTCTCACCGTGTTGTTCGATCTTTACAACTTTGCCCACTTCCTCGACGATTCCAGTAAACATAAGAGCAGTACCTCCAAATATAGTGTCTCGCAAGCTTGCGCCATAAATCCATCGTTGTGATCGTGTGGGTGCCCCATCCTTGCGTGTTTTTTGCGCAAGGGTGGGATTCCACGGTCGCGTCCAGCTAAGGATTTTGCTTTTGATTTTGGGTAGCGCAACGCCGGGGTAGAGGGCCTCAACGCTGCGATAAGGATCTTGCTCCGGCCTGTGCCAGAAGATGACAACCTTACGTCGAGTACGGGTCGCGCAGATAACCTTCCAGCGCGAAGTCTTCGCCAAAGCGGTGTAACTCAAAGCGCCGCACACACTGTGCCTTGCCGAGCAGGGCCTCGTCGGCAATAAAGGGAACGGCGCCGTGGCCAAAAATCTTCGGCGCGTAATAGAGGAACACCTTATCCACCTCGCCCGACGCCAGGGCCGCCCCGTTCACCAGCGCTCCACCTTCGATTAGCAGGCTGGTGATCTCGAGTTCTCCGAGTTTCTGGATAATGGCGGCAAAATCCGGCCGCCCGTCCTCTGTGGAAGATATTTGTTGCACGCGAATTCCCCTGGTTTCGAGCGCGAGCCTGGCCTCGTCCTCGGCCGCCGAACACAGGACCAGAACATCGTTCTCGGCAGTTTGAATCACCCGCGACGCGGGCGGAATGCGCAGGTAAGAATCCATAATCACACGCAGCAGCTTGCGCCGCCGCGGCAGGCCGCTGCGGTCGGTCAGCAGCGGGTCGTCCGCCATCACCGTCCCCACTCCGGCCAGAATCGCGTCGTTCTGATGGCGCAGTTGCTGCACATGCGCCCGCGCCACCTCGCCGGTAATCCAATGGTATCCGCTGCGCGCGCCCTCAGACGCTGGCGTAGTACAACCCGGTTCTGTGCCCGGTTTCGTGGCATCGGCAATTTTTCCATCGAGCGTCATCGCCGATTTCAGCGTGACCAGCGGCTTGCTCAACCGGATGTACTTGGCAAAACTCTCATTCAACTTTTTGGCTTCCGCTTCGAATAAGCCAACCTGCACCGTAATTCCTGCTGCGCGGAGTTTCGCAATTCCTTGCCCTGATACCCGAGGATTCGGATCGACCATGGAGCAGATCACGCGGCTGATTCCGGCTGCAATCACGGCATCAGCGCACGGTCCGGTGCGGCCCTGATGCGAGCACGGCTCCAGATTGAGATAAAGAGTCCCGCCTCGCGCCGCGTGCCCCGCCTGTTCCAGTGCGAGGACTTCGGCGTGCTTCACACCGTCATAAGTGTGCGTGCCCGTTCCAACTTCGCGGCCCGACGCATCCACCACGACCGCACCCACCGCGGGATTGGGCGACACGAGCCCAACGCCAGCCCGCGCCAACTCGAGCGCCTTCCGCATGTGTTGTTCGTCGGACGATTGAGCCTCCCTCATTCTTCATCCAGTTCCGCCACCGCAGCCCCGCTTCGCGACTGTGGAGGACGACGTAGAGGAGCGGTGACGTAGGCGTAGGGGTCGTCCGGTTCCGGTTTCCGTCGAAAGAGCCGTTTCAATCGATCCAATAAACGCTGAAGACGTGAAGTCGAACCTGACTCTTTTTTCGTCATTGATTTTCGCCTCCCACCAACGTGAAGTTTCAAGAGAACAGCGAGTCCACAAAATCCTTCGCATCAAACGGCAACAGATCCCCCGCCTTTTCTCCGACGCCGACATACCGCACCGGCAGCCCCAACTCCCGCGAAATCGCAACCACAACGCCGCCTTTGGCCGTGCCATCAAGTTTAGTCAGCACAATTCCCGTAACTCCGGACGATTGCGTGAACTGCCGCGCCTGTTGCAATCCATTCTGGCCGGTGGTGGCATCCATCACCAGTAAAGTCGCATGCGGAGCGCCCGGCACGATGCGTTGCGCGGTCCGCTTCATTTTTTCGAGTTCGAGCATCAGGTTTTGCTTGGTGTGCAGCCGTCCAGCCGTATCGACGATCACGTAGTCCGTTTTCCGCGCGGTTGCCGCTTGCAGTGCATCGAACAACACCGCCGAAGGATCGCCCCCGGCCTTCGTCTTGATCACTTCCGTTCCCGTGCGCTGTCCCCAAATCTCGAGTTGCTCGATCGCCGCCGCGCGAAACGTGTCCGCCGCACACAGCAGCACCGTCTTGCCCTGCGAGCGAAATACCTGCGCTAATTTCCCGATAGTCGTCGTTTTGCCGGTGCCATTCACGCCCACCACGATGATCACTTCCGGCGAGCCGTCCACCTTGGCCACGGGTTGCGATGGCGTCGACGTGAGAATCTCCAGCAGTTGCTCTTTCAGCAGGCGCTTGAGTTCGTTTACATCCTTGATCTGCTTGCGATCGGCTTTGTCGCGCAGCTTCTCCAGCACTTCATGAGTGGTGGTGGTGCCGAGGTCGGCGCCAATCAGCGTGGCTTCGAGATCGTCGAGGGTGGAGCGGTCGATCTCTTTGCCGATGGAAACAACATCTTCGATGCGCTCAGCCAGGTTCTCGCGCGTGCGCGAAACGGCCTGCTTCATGCGCTCAATAAAACTTGGTTTCTGTTCTTCGTCCAGACTGCCAAAGAGAGTTTGAATCATGAGGTGTCCAATTCTGA
>JBAWFQ010000130.1:0-12254 GCA_049592035.1 Terriglobales bacterium | reverse complement strand
CTCTGGGCGAGGAGGCCACGAGTCTGCCGGTTGTGCTTTTTCCGGACGGAACCAAATTACTGGAGAGCCTTCCGGCAGATGTTGCGCAAAAAGTTGGTTTACGCACGCGCGCGCAAACCGACTTCTATGATCTAGCGATTGTAGGCGGCGGCCCCGCGGGTCTGGCAGCCGCCGTTTACGGTGCGTCGGAGGGTCTGCACACAGTGATGATTGAGCGCGAAGCGCCGGGCGGCCAGGCTGGGATGAGTTCGCGGATTGAGAACTATCTGGGATTTCCGTCAGGCCTTAGCGGTAACGATCTTGCCCGGCGCGCGGTAACGCAGGCGCAGCGTTTTGGAGTGGAAATTCTGAGTCCTCAGGAAGCGGTCGGAGTGCGCACGGAAGGACCGTATCGCATCATCAAGCTGGCTGACGGGAGTGAGATTTCTTGCCACGCGCTGATGATCGCGAGCGGAGTGCAGTGGCGGCGGCTGGATGCTCCGGGCATCGCTAAGCTGCAGGGCGCCGGGGTCTACTATGGCGGCGGGGCGACGGAAGCGCTGTCGTGCAAAGGGGAAATCATCTACGTGGTCGGCGGCGCAAATTCGGCGGGCCAGGCGGCCATGAACTTCGCCCGCTATGCGGAGCGCGTGGTGATGCTGGTGCGAGGCAGTTCGCTGGCCAGCACCATGTCGCAGTATTTGATCGACCAGATCAAAGAGACGCCCAACATTCAGGTCTGGCCACACGCCGCGGTGACCGAAGCGCATGGCGAAACACGGCTGGAGGAAATTTCCGTCCTCTGTTCGGATACCAATAAGGTGGAGCGCGTGCCGTCGAGTTCGATGTTCATTTTTATTGGAGCCTTGCCGCGAACCGACTGGCTGGGAGATCTGGTGGAACGGGATGAGCGCGGTTTTCTGCTGACTGGTCCCGACCTTATTCGCAGTGGAGAACGACCCAAGGGTTGGGCGCTGGACCGGGATCCATTTCTACTGGAAACCAATATTCCGGGCATTTTTGCCGTGGGCGACGTGCGGCACGGTTCGGTGAAGCGGGTCGCATCCGGTGTGGGCGAAGGTTCAGTTGCGGTGCAATTCATCCATCAGTATTTGAGCAAGGTATAAATGGCCGATAGATCGGAATTACTTCGCGTTCCGGCATTCGAGGGTTTGCCGGAGGATCAAATCGACTGGTTCCTCAGCCAGTCGCAGGAACTCCATTACAAGGCGGGCGATACCTATCTGCGCCAGGGTACTCCCGCGGATTCAATGTTCGTGATTCTTGAAGGGCAACTTGAAATCCACGGGGAGTTGAGCGGCGAAACAGTTACATTTTCCATGAAGGCAGGCGATGTCACCGGCGTGCTTCCGTTTTCCCGGATGACACAGTTTAAGGTGAACGGGCGGGCAGTTACCGACAGCCGCGTCTTGCGATTTCCTGCCGCACTGTTTCCGGATCTTGTGCAGAAGATGCCGGAATTGGCCAAGCGTCTCGTGGGCCTCATGTCTGACCGCATCCGTGAAACCACCCGTATCGAGCAGCAGCGCGACCGGCTAGCCGGTTTAGGCAAGCTTTCCGCGGGGTTGGCTCATGAACTCAATAATCCTGCTTCCGCCGCGAAACGCGCGACCAGCCAATTGCGTGATGTCCTGAAGAAAATCAAGAGCGCCAGTCTCGAACTGGGCCGGCGCGATCTCACTTCCGTGCAGAGAGCAGAAATCGAAAAGCTGGAAACGTCGTTCACGCAGAGCAACGAACCTCCACCCGATGCGCTGACCATCAGCGACCTGGAAGACCAAGTGGATTCTTTGTTGCGCAGTCATGGGCAGAGCGACCTGTGGCAACTGGCAGCCGATCTGGCAAGGAGGAACATCAGGCCGGAGGCGCTGGAATCCTTGTTTGCGGCCCTCGACGCCGGCACTGCCCGAGCCGCGCTGGTCAGGATTGCCGCGTCGGTCGAGATAGCGGGTCTGCTGAACGAAATCGAGAGCAGCGTAGCGCGAATCTCCGATCTGGTCGGTGCGATCAAGGAATACACCTACATGGACCAGGCGCCGGTGCAAAACGTTGACATCGTGAAAAGTCTGGAAACCACGCTGACCATCCTGAACCACAAGCTCAAACGCGGAGTGACGGTAGTGCGCGACTACCAGCGTATTCCGCTGATGGTGAATTCATTCGGGAGCGAACTGAATCAGGTCTGGACCAACCTTATCGATAATGCCATCGACGCCATGGGTGGGCAGGGCGAACTTCGAGTCCGCACTTATCGTAGTGACGATTGCGTCGTGGTCGAGATCGGCGATAACGGTCCCGGAATTTCACCCGAGGTCCAGCCACACATCTTCGAGCCATTTTTCACAACCAAAGGTGTGGGGGAGGGAACTGGGCTGGGGCTGGACACGGTTCAGCGCATTGTGAAAAAACACAGAGGCAATATTCAGGTGACCTCGCAGCCCGGAGATACACGTTTTCAAGTATGGCTTCCGCTGGCGGAAGACGCGGCGTTGATAAAAAGCAATCCGAATTAACCAAACCCGTCTTCTGGGCTGGGGTGAAGCTCCGCCACCACACAGATAGTCCGCGACCATCACCGCACATCAATATGTGAGGTTTCTCACTGACAGAACTCGTTTATTAGTGTCCAATTGGCACGAAGTCGCCTCCTCGAAGAGCAGTTCCCGCCAGATGAGACGCATCACCCCTCGAGGCGAAGGGTCCCTTTTCTCTTAAGTAGGTTGTTTTAGTCGTCCGACACTCGCGCGAGTGTTGGTGGATTCCATTACCAAACCACATCAGTTACGCGTGAATCAGGAGGACACTATGCAAGTCCATTCAAAGACTGGCCAAAAATCCAGAAGTTTAATGTTTTTCTTTGCCATAACCTTGATCGCCTTGCTGGCCATCACGGTTCAGGCAAACGCGCAAAAGTACATCACGTTTAACGTTCCCGGCGCGGGCCCTGGCGCTCAACAGGGCACTTGGTCCATTGGCGTCAATGCGCGCGGCTCGATTGTGGGCCAATACATTGACCTGAACGGCGTATATCACGGCTTTCTCCGCCGGCCCAACGGCAAATTCGCCAAGTTTGACCCACCGGGCTCTATGGGCACGTGGGCTTATGCCCTCAACGATGCCGACGTGATCGCGGGATGGTACGCTGACGCTGGTCAGGTGTATCACGGCTACGTACGCGCCGTAGACGGAACCATCACCACCTTTGATTGTCCGGGTGCGGGAACAGGCGCCAACCAAGGCACCATACCTGGCGACATCAACGACGTCGGAACAATCGCAGGGATCTACATCGACGGGAACGGCGTGAATCACGGCTTCGTGTTCGCTGACGGCAACTTCACCACCTTCGATGCCCCGGGCGCAGGCACAGGCGCCGGCCAGGGCACCGAACCCATGTTCTTCTCTGCTCTCACTCCGCTTGGGGCGATCACGGGATTCTACGTGGACGCGAACAACGCGATGCATGGCTTCGTGCGCGCTCCTAATGGTCTCATCACGACAATTGACGTTCTGGGCGCAGGCACGGGTGCGAACCAGGGCACCGCACCCATGAGCATTAACAAGTGGGGTGCTATCACGGGATACTACGCGGACGGGAACGGCCTGAATCATGGCTTCGCGCGCGCTCCTAATGGCCTCATCACGACGTTTGACGTCGGGCGTGCAGGCACAGGCGCCGGCCAGGGCACTATTCCCGAAGGCAATAACCGGCATGGAGCAATTGTGGGAGAGTACATTGACGCAAACGGGGCGAACCACGGCTTCCTGCGTGGCACACCGAACGGTACCATAACCACCTTCGATGCTCCGGATGCGGGCAAAGGCGTCGGCCAAGGCACCTTCCCCATGACCAACAACGCGAAGGGGGCAATCGCGGGATACTACATTGACGCGGGTGGTGTGATTCACGGCTTCCTGCGGGACTAACGAAAGCTCAACAAGCTAAGCCGCCCGAGGTCTGGGCGGCTTTTCTTTTACAGCCCGCAGTCGGTCCACCCTTAGAACGGAAAACCTATCGACAGAATCGGAATGCGGTTAGTGGGATGGAACGAAGTCGTCGCGATTTCGAATCCGCCGCGAGGTTTTGATGAACCACAACCCAATCCCAATGCCGGGCTCTCGACTGAGAGCCCGCCGCAGAAGCGATCAGAAGGTGAAACGGCCACCGACTGTCGGAGCACAGTTGTTGTCGGAGTTATAGGGGACGCCGGGTTTATGAGGAATGGCGATGGCCAGTCCGCCGCTCACCCAGGAATAGGCAATTCCGGCAAAAGCGTCGAAACGCTTGGTGAAGTGATGATCGGCATAGAGCGACCCCTCGTTGAGGGTGCCCGCGCAGGAACTGCGGAAACCGGCTGCGACCGAGCAGGTTGGCGGAAGACGGAAGTCGTTCTGCCGCTGTTGATACCAGGCGAAAGTGAAGTCGGTTTTGCTGCGGTAAGTGTACTTCACGCCCGTCCACCAGATGTTCACCAACTTTTCAGAATCAAGATTGTTGTCTTCGACCCCGCTCATGAAATAACCGCCCTGGTCTGAGGCGCCAACGCCCAACGGGTTCGACGGGTTATTCTGCCAGATGTATTCGTAGCCGGCAAAAAACTTGAACGGGTCCCACTTATACTTGGCAGCGACCATAATTGCGTTGTTGTCGGTCACGATGCCATACACGGTGTTGTTCGGGTCGATCAGGTTGACGCCGCCGCTGATGGGGTTGGTATTGATGCTGTCCGTGGTCGACTGATAGGACTGCGTCGGACTCTGAGGCCCCAGCAAGGGGTTCAATACGCTGATCGCCTGGTTGTAATGCTGGAAGACGGCGTCGGCCGAGAACTTGCCGTAGTCTCCGCCCAGGTCGAATCCCCAGGCGTTGTTGTGCGCCGCTTCCGGCGTACAGGTGGTGGCAGTCCAGGTTGTGGAAGCTGAGTAGCAGCCGGCAGAACCATCGGCAAATTTATACATCGCGCCGAAATGGACCGGGCCAAGGGTGAGGCGATACTTGACGGCGTCATCCCAACGGCTGTCCTCGGTGTCGCCGCCGCCGGCCATGGTACCGTTATACCCGATGTAGGAAAAGGCATAGCTGCCGCCAGCCGGATCGTACTGCAGCATCGCATCTGTGCCCAGAGAGCGCTGACGACCGAAGGTCAGCGTGCCGAAATGCGCGGACGAGACGCCCGCATAGTATTCATCATTGAAGGGTTGGCCCGCGCGCGCGCCATCGATGGCTATCGAATAGCCGGCCCTGGGAAGGCCATTGTTGATGATGTCAGTCTTTGACGCATTCGCGAGCAGGCCCGACTGCGGATTGATGCCCGTTGATGCATTAAACACAACCGACCAGCCCGGCAGAAACTCTTCCTTGCCTCGGATGCCAAAACCCGTCTGCTGCAGGTTGTTCGGTGCGACGACGAATCGATGTTGATAGCCGTTTCGGTTCACCAGAGATTCGCCTTCGTAGTTATAGCCGTTTTCCGGTAAGCCGTGGCTCACCCAGCCGACCCCGATGTCATACGCACCGTACACAGTGATGCCGTGCCAGGTCAGCGTGCAATCGGTGGTCGCGAACTCGTGGGGGCTCGTACAGGCGTCGGGGGTGCTCCGCTGCATCTTAATGTCGACCGTCGTGTCCTGGCCACCCGCCAGGCTGATTCCGGTGCGCGTTTCATCGGCGAACCCTTGCTTTGCCGCACGAATCTCGAAGAGCCCGGAAGGCAGGGCGGACACCTGAAAGTGCCCTGCGCCGTCGGTTGCGATCGTGCGCGTTGCACCTGTGTCGACGTTCTTGATTCTCACCGCGACATCGCGAAGGGCGGCGCCGGTTTGGTCCGTCACCACGCCGGAAAGGCTCGCTCCCGTTTGGGCCCACGCCGGGAACGCCCCCACCGCAAGCCACAAAAGCAGCAAGAGACACAGAGCAACGGAACGCATACGGCCTCCCAAAAATGTAGGGTGGGTGCAACGAATTGAAAAGTGTACATGAAATACGATTTATGTGTCTAATAATATCTTGATATGTTCGCTTATGAACTTTCAGTCGGACCACGCGGAAGGCCTTGTTGCGAGGATTCTTAGCGTGTTGACCCCAGCCAGCAATGACGGTACGATTTCGTTCCGATGCGGAAGAACCTTAAATCCGAGCCCGGGCCGGACGAGATGCTGAAGCTGCGGGACGCGGCTTTACAGCTGGGCATCAGCTTCCCGACCATCAAGCAGTGGATTTATAAGAAGAAAATCCGGAGCATCCAGACCGCCGGCGGACACCACCGGATCCCTCGAAGTGAAGTGGATAAGCTGCTCTTCCGAACGCGCGGCCGAACCGAGGAAGAACGGAAGCAGGTCGTGCGCCGGGTGAGCGGACGCAATCAACTAGTGGGACGCATCGAGTCGGTGCGCATTAGCGGGCTGATGGCGGAAGTCAAGATTTCGATCGGCGGGCAGCAGATAACATCGATCATCACCGCCGGTTCCGCTCGCGAAATGCACCTGAAGGAGGGGCAGACCGCAGCCGCCCTCATCAAGGCCACAGAGGTCATGATTCTTCGTGTGTGATATGAAAAATCGCCTGTTCTTTTCCGCCGTAGTCCTTGCGCTGATATTCCACACCGCGCTCGCATTGGGTCAGTCGCTGACCGTACAAAACGAAAGTGGAAAGCAAACAGTTTTGACCCGCGCCGACATCGATACCGTGGAACACGTGAAGGTCACGACCGGCGCCGCCGGCGCATCGGCAACGTTTGAGGGCGTCGCGGTGAAAGCTCTGCTGGAAAAAGCAGGCGTCGGTTTTGGGGAAAGTATGAAGGGAAAACGGATGGCTTCATATCTGCTGGTGGAGGCCGCGGATGGGTATAGGGTGGTGTGGCGCTGCCGGAGCTAGATCCGGCATTCACCGACAAGCAGGTGGTTCTGGCCTTCCTGAAAAATGGAAAGCCACTGGATGACAAGGAAGGGCCATACCCGCATCGTGATACCCGATGAAAAAAGAATGGCACGATGGGTGAGGCAGGTGACGGCATTGAAAATCGTGGACGTGAAGTAGCCAGATTCCGTCCCTTTGAATCATCACGCCTTCAACCAGGAACTAGAATAATGGCAAAAATTGGCTCCTCAGGTAGGACTCGAACCTACAACCCTCCGGTTAACAGTTGCACGAACGGCAAAACCGACAATTACCGCCAACTGCGATTGATTCTGAAAATAAGCCTCTTACGGTACTTTCAGAAGCGGCTGAGTGCTGCCTATTTTGAAGGAGGGTCCCTCAAAAAGTCCCCAAAGTATTTTCGGGCGTTTCTAGTTCTAGCTCTCAAGACTCCGCTGCAAAGCTCTCACGACAAAACAAAAACGCGCTGTGCCGTGCTACCAACACCGACACGGCGCTAACCACAGTCGCCTAAGAGGAGGCAACATATGGCTAGACAGCAACGTATCACCACGTCTGCATTCACTCAAGAAAACCCAACCGCAATCGCTCGGGTCGCTCTCTACGCCCGCGTCAGCACCCTTAACAATCAGGACCCAGAGATGCAGCTCGCCGAACTGCGGGAATATGCAGGACGCCGCCGCTGGCAGGTCGTGGAGGAGTTCACAGACCAAGGTGTTTCTGGGTCGAAGGAATCCCGACCGGCGCTCAATCGGCTGATGTCAGACGCTTGCCGCCGACGGTTTGACGCAGTGTTGGTCTGGAAGATCGACCGCTTCGGAAGGTCACTGAAACACTTGGTCAACGCGCTGGCTGAACTCGCGGCGCTTGGGGTTGCCTTCGTCAGTCTGCGAGACAATATTGACCTCAGTACTCCTTCCGGCCGGCTGATGTTTCAGATTATCGGCGCCATGGCCGAGTTCGAGAGGGCGTTGATCCAGGAGCGGGTCCGTGCCGGCATTCGTAATGCACGGGCAAAGGGCCAACGTCTTGGCCGGCCGCGGGTTGTTGTGGACGCCTCACGGGTTGCGACTCTACGCGCTCGTGGGAACTCGTGGTCGCAAGTTCAAGCCGAGCTAGGGGTCAGCAAGGGTACCGCACAGAGGGCCTTTGCAGGCTTGCCCAAAATTGTCTCATTGGAATCTTAACCGAGCACGATGAGTCTTACCCTCCGCCCGCAAGGTTGTCCAAATTTGGACTTGGGTGGAGTCTGCGCACGTTGTTCGCTTCTAGCGACGAGCCGCCAAACTGACAGTACGCTCCTGTCGCGTTTTCTTGCGAGCCGAAATGCGCCGTTCCGCCCGTCTTATCAAGGTTGAAACTGGGACCCCGAAGGCTTCAGCGAGGTCCGAGATCGTTCTCAATGTGGGGCTCTTTGTTCCTTGCTCCAGTTGTCGAACGTAGCGTTCGTCGTATCCAAGAAGACCCGCAAACTTCACCTGCGACCAGCCTCCGGCAATGCGCAGTCGAGTAATCTCGGCGCCTAGGGACTCAGCCAGAGTATCCGTTGTGCGTGCTTTGTCCGCCCCAATACGTTTCGCCACCCATGCATCGTTTCCTATTGACCACACAACTAATCAGGAACTATAGTGCCTGAGTTCTGCCGAAGCCTGCGATCTCGTCGAGCTCGCTTTGAGAGACGACTATGACCCGAGCACAGCGCGGCATCCTTCTCATTTATTGCTTCCTAGTCGTTTATTGTTGCGTGTGGGTTCCATGGCACTACGATCAAGGAGAATTCAAAGCAGTCAAGGAAGGATATGGGCTGATCTGGGATGGCCCACCGGTGGGTATGGGAGTTCCTGACCTGGCGGCGGTTGTTTCACGAGTACTGGCCGCGACAGGCCTGGGTGCGGCCGCCTTTCTGCTCGCGCGGAAGTGGAAGGCCTTGGTATTCATTACAGTCTTGGCTGGTTCAGGAATCTTCGTGTACAAGTTCTCGAACAATATGATCGTTGAAAGGCGAACTCAGAAAATTCATGAGTGCGCGATTGCGAAGGTCGCTTCGGCGAAGTGCACACCCCCTGATAACGGCGGATTCCGAGTTTGTGACCCATATGCCCTCCCGGATACGCCCACGGCACAACAGGGGAATGCATTGATCCAAGCCGCAGAGGAAGAATGTGCCGCCTCAATGAGGCCTAAACAGAAATCCGCACATGAGCAGATCGAAGATTACAAGCGCCTGCACGGGCTAAACGAGTGACACTTGACATATACAACGTCACAGACCGCGCTTTTTGCGAACGAAGAAGGCCCTAGTCTTCAGCAGGTTGTTGATTTCGTTGTCGGAGTGCTTTGCCGCCACGAGCAACCTTCCGCCTGGGAGCTCGTCAATATCGTCGAACGCGAACTTGGGTGGAAAGCTCGCTGGTCTCTAAAGGCCGGCATCAACGAACTGATGTCGGCTCCAAGTTCGAAGAGAGCATGGCGTGGCTATCTGGACTCCCTAACGAAATCGGGAGATCTCGACGCAGCCCTTAGAGGCATCGACGCTCCCAAGAAAGAAATTGCCTCAAGTATCGATTCACTGCTGCGTCACAGCAAGGTTTACCGGTACTCGGAAAAGTTTCGTGAGATGGTCAATTTCATGGCCCGGTTCAGGGACTACGCACCCTACAACAACATGCTCGTGCGTTTGCAGAACCCAACCTGCAGTTTCTTTGCGACGGAACGTGACTGGTGCGACCGGTTTGGGCGCAATCTTAAAGAAGATGCTCGTCCTATGCTGATTCTCGCTCCGATGCATCCCGTGATGCTGGTCTATGCTCTGGACGAGACCGAAGGCAAGGATGTGCCGGAGGAGTTGAAGAGCTTTGCGGCATATCAAGGCCAGTGGAACCCAGACTGGTTGCAGCGCACGGTCCAGAACGCGGCTGTACGCGATCGAATTCGCGTAGATTTCAAAATCTTGTCTTCCACGAATGCGGGTTTTGCCACCTTGGCTCACAGCACTGGCGAATGGAAGATGAGGATAGCCATTCACTCCCACCTGGACGAGCCAAGCCAATATGGAACTCTCTGTCATGAACTAGCCCATATCTATCTCGGACACTTAGGAACTGACAGAGATCACTGGTGGCCGAGCCGCACCGAGTTGGACTGCCGGACAATCGAGATTGAAGCGGAATCCACCGCATTCATAGTGACAAGTCGTCTGGGCTTGGCCGGCTCAAGTGCGGCATACGTGTCGCGCTACCTGGATGGTAGGCCACTGCCCTCCTCGGTTTCACTCGATCAAGTGGCGAAAGTGGCCAGCAGGATCGAGCAGATGAGTGACCAAAGACTTCGGCCGCGGGAAAGACGGGGTAATGCACAATCTTAACTGGAGAGAGAAATGCTTGATCGTTGATCTTGTGCGGCTCACGTTATCGGCGGGCCGGGACTACTGATTCCGTTGGCGCGTGGAAACATCTCCAGCGCAAGGTTCAAAGAAACCACGGTGGAGAGCAGCTTCAGTAAACACAGAACATAGCTCACCTATCCAGGCGCCGCAACTCGTCGGACACACCTAAGAAGCGATGGCGTTCCATCTCATCGATTATGTTAAGAGACCGCGATTGTATCGTCGGATCTTCGGTTTGCGCATACAGCCGGACAACAATTTTGGAAAGACCCATGGCACTCGCGCTCGCCGATTTCGTGATGTCACCAGCGTCTTTTCCATAGGCTTCGACGCATAATTCGGCAAGCTGACAAACAAGATCAGGCAGTTGCACTTGCGAGCTTTCGAGCGCCCTTACGACCAGCTCCAAAGCTGCTGGGCCGGGCTTGGAGACCAAGAACGCTGCCAGCAGGTCAGATTGGGCAGCCGTGTCGATTTTTCCAATGTGCAGGAACGCTGTTGCCGCTTGGGTTCGGACCGAAACTTCCGGATCGGAGAAGAATGGTTTCAACTTGTTGCGGCATGCAGCACCGACAATTTGGTGTGAAACGTTCGCAGCATAGACATAGGCTGCAGCCTCGCGCATTTTAGTCGTTCCTGTCTCAACGCGCCCTACCTCCTGCGCAGGAACATCAAGATCATCCAGGCCAAGCAGACATACCTCCGCGGCCCCCGCCCAAACTACAGTGGCGTCTTCCGAGTTCAACATTGACTCGACAGCTGGCCAGATGGAGTTGAGGTCTCTGTAAGCGGC
This sequence comes from Terriglobales bacterium, assembly GCA_049592035.1. Classification (GTDB taxonomy): domain Bacteria; phylum Acidobacteriota; class Terriglobia; order Terriglobales; family Acidobacteriaceae; genus Acidiflorens. The sequence continues at coordinate 1,199 of JBAWFQ010000130.1, read as the reverse complement.
ATTATGTACGAATGGCCTTGTGTGCGGCACTCCCAGCAGGATCGGGTCTGAGGCGACACATTCAATGAACCAGGCAATTGCCTTATAGTGATCGATGTTCAACGATGCGAGGAGGGCAGCAATTGCACATGAACGCACGGAAATTGATTGGTCTTGGGCGAGGGAATGAACACTCTCCTGCAAACGAGCGAACAACATGGGTCGGTCAAACAAAAGCCGCGCGATTGCTTCCGCAGCATCACCACGCGCGGAGTTAATGCCAGCGGAGTATGGGTCAGGTTTGCGAACAGAGTCGCCAAATACGAGCCCATCCTTGAAGTCATCGATTTCGGACTTCTTCCAGTAGTCTTCCTTTGGATTAGGGTCATTGATCGCGTGCCAAGCTAACACGTCGACTACGTCCTCAGGCCAACTCACGCCATCACCCGTCTTGACGAGCCACGCAATGGCACGCCCGCACGGATGACCGGGTAGCCTATCGACGCGGCGTAAAAGGGAAGCCGCTTGATCCTCGCTGATTCTGGGACCATTTGGGTGCTTGCTCTGATCTAGGCTTCCGGCGATTCCCCGAATGATTGCATCAAAATAAGATTCAGGCAGATCATCCGGCATCTTCTCGGCCAGAGCTGCGAACCTCACCGGGTCCTTTTCCGCGTGCGACATCAAGCCCATTGCAAGCTGACCCTCACCGCCTGAAAGGCTTAACTCCCTGTCGAATCGAAGATCGACCCCCGAATACTTCCGCATAGCCTTCAGCCATTGCTCATCTGACATCTTGTCTTGAGCATCATCAGGAATCGGTGAACCGACCGCACCCCCTTGTACGGCGCGTGGTTCTTCGTGCCGTGTAGCAGGAAATTTTCTCTGGAGCTCCTGCAGCTTTGCGCGCGCGGACACACTGAGGCGCAAATCATCGATCGCCCAGAGCAGCTCCAACTGTCTCCGCCCTCGGATACGCGGGTTCTTTGCTTCCCACTCGTCTGTCAACGCAAGGATCGCGTCCTCCAGCGCCCCGAGTCGCTCACTTGAACAATTCGCAGAAGCGGCTCTCACGGCTTCTGTAGACACGTGGTTCTCGAACGAGCCCGAGCCCATCTGGTACCCAACCTTGAGCCGTCGCGAGTCGGCTGCTAAGTAGTCGGCAAGACGGTCTGCGTAAATGTTCGGGGCCGCCGTCCATGCCCGAAGAACGAGGAATG
>JBAWFQ010000129.1:0-34498 GCA_049592035.1 Terriglobales bacterium | reverse complement strand
TCTTAGATTTGAGGCGCTATGCGTCTTTGGAACAGCTGCCGCTTATTAAGATCTCTTAAGAATTTGCCGATAGCAAAGGCAGCAGGGGATGGGAGAACTTTATGAGAGTCGATTTCACCACCTTTGGAGCGGAGCCGCCGGAACAATCGAAGCCGGACCGCGCCGCACAAACCAACGCCGCGAAGACCAGCGCGGCAAAGACCGGGGCCAGCGGCGCGTCGAGTTCGTCTAGCAGCGCCTCGGCGGTCGACCAGGCCCGCTTCTCGTTCGATCCGGCGCGGGTCCAGTCGCTCGCAACCCAGGTTCTGGCGCAGCCTGAAATTCGCCAGGCAAAAGTCGATGCGCTGCAGCAGGCCATCGGCAATGGCGAATATTCGGTTCCTGCAAGCCAGGTCGCCGATGCCATCGTCAGCGACCTCGGCGGCGGAGCTTAGGGCTAGCGGGAGTGAGTTATGGATCCGTTGATTACAAACGGAATCGACCCTGCCCTCTTGCGCGTGCTCGAGAAGCGCGGCCATGAACGCGACGAGACTGCCCGGCGCAAGCGGCCGGCACAGCCCGAGAAACCGGGCGCGGAAGAGGAAGACGTTACCGTGGAAAATGAAAATAACAATAACGACCAGCCGGGTTCGGATAGTCCGAAGCACACTTTGGATGACCTGGCATAACCGGATCTTGCATGACTGCAATCAACGCCGGACCTGACTATCTGACGCCGCAAACACGGTGATCGCTATCAAGAAATAGCTGCCCCTGCCATGAACAATGTCGACACTTCGCTTCCCGAACTCGCCAAACTGGCCAAATTGATTGAGCAGCGGCTCGCGCTCGTCGGCACTCTGGCGGATAGTTTGGAGTCGAGTACCCACGCGCTCGGACGCAACGATGCGGAAGCAATTGCGCGCGGCGCGGCACATCAGGCGGAACTCTGCCGCCAGTGGAGTTGTCTCGAAGATCAGCTTCGCCGCGAGGCGCCCCGGCGCTCCCGGCAATCATCGGCTGGCTCATCATTGGCCGGCGCATCGGCTGGGACATCCGCGGCCGGCACATTCGCCACTTCGCCCGAAGCCGAGCACTTGGCGCAGCTCGAAGCCGAGTGGGACACACTCGGAGCCCGCATCCGTTACCTCACCCGCGTGCACTGGTCGCTCTTGCGCCACCTCGAACGCAGCCTTGCTGTCCTCAATCGCGTCGTCGAAAGTTGTGCGTCCACCTATACCCCCGATCCCGGCTTGCTCCGCCGAGCGGTCCGCCCTGGATCGGGAGGATGCGCGGGAGAATAATCATGTCGGGTTTGTTCGGATCGCTTTCGATTGCGCTGAGCTCGCTTTCGGTCAGCCAGCAGGAGATGGAAACCACCTCCAACAACGTGGCCAACGCCAATACTCCCGGATACACGCGGGAAGTCGCGGTCACTGCCGCCGGCGACCCGGTACAGCTCGGATCGCTGAGCCTTGGCACCGGCGTAGTCTTGCAGAAAATCGAGAGCCTGCGCGACTCCATGCTGCAAATTCAAATCAACCAGGCTACCCAGCAGAACAGTTCGCTCAACGCGTCCTTGTCGCAATTGCAGCAGATTCAAACCCAGTTTGCCAGCTCCAGTTCCGGCATTGGCGCCGACATCAGCAATTTCTTTAACAGCCTCGAGCAGCTTTCTCCCGATCCCTCGGATCTGACCTTGCGGCAAAGCGTGCTGACCGCTGCCGACACCATGGCCAACGACTTCAACACGGCTGCCGGGAATCTCGAAACCCAGCGCACCAACGTCGATCAGAACATCGTGCAGACCGTCACTCAGGTCAACAGCCTGACCTCGCAGATTGCCAGCGTCAACCAGCAGATCAGCGATATACAGGCCACCGACCCGAATCCCGGCACCCTGGTCGACCAGCAGAACAATCTTATCCAGCAGCTTTCCGCGCTCATCGGCGTGCAGGTCATTCCCACCGATCAGGGCATCACGGTGGCGACGGCGAATGGAACAGCCCTGGTCTCCGGATCACAGAGTTTCGCGCTCACCACCCAAGTTCAAAGCGATGGCATGCACGACATCATGGCCGGCGCCCAGGACATCACCAGTTCGCTCACGGGTGGCAGCCTTGCCGGTTTGGTCCAGATTCGCGACCAGGAAATTCCGGGCATCGGCTCGAGTCTCGATCAGCTGGCCGCGGGCCTGTCCACCGCCCTCAACAACGCCAACGCGCAGGGTTACGATCTCGAGACGCCGCCTGTGCTGGGCGGCAACATCTTTTCCACTCCTCCCACCGGAGGAGTAGGCGCCGCCGCCGCCATGACCGTCACCATGACCGACCCGTCGCTCCTCGCCGCCAGTTCCGACGGTTCAACCGGCAGCAATGGAAATCTGGCCAACCTCTTGGCCGTTGCCAATCAGAACATAGCTAACGGCCAGACGCCGATCGATGCCTACTCCAACCTGGTCGGCCAAGTCGGAAGCACGACTTCCAATACCTCCGCCGATGCCGATGCCTCCAACACCATCCTGCAACAGTTGCAGGACCAGAACGGAAGCGTCTCCGGCGTTTCGCTCGACGAAGAAGCCTCCAACCTCATCCAGTATCAGTCGGCATATCAGGCCGCTGCCCGCGTGGTTTCGACCATCAACCTCTTGCTCCTCGATGCCGTAAATCTAGGAATGGACGAGGCGGAGGAATAAAGGCGGAGGAATAAAGTAATGAGGAGTGAGGACTGACGACTAACGACCAGCGACTAACGACCAACGACTAGCGACCAACGACCAAGCCTTCGAGGAACCATCCATGCGAGTTAATCCGAATCCCATGCCCGATCTGATGGCGGCGCTCAACCAGACTGAACTGGAAGAACAACAAGCCGAGCTCCAGATTTCGACTGGCAAAAGCGTGAACGAGCCTTCCGACAATCCGACTGCCGCTGCTCTGCTGGTCGAGAACAACGATCAGGCCACTTTCACCAGCGGCTATCTGCAAAGCATCAGCGTAGTCCAGGGACAGCTTTCGACCGCCGATTCCACCTTGAGTTCGATCAACACTGCGCTGCAACAAGCGCTCAGCCTCGGCGTCGAGGCTGCCAATGGCACAGTCTCCCCCAGCGACCAGGCGGCCATCGCCAATCAACTGCAAGGCATTCAAAGCCAGATTATGTCCCTGGCCAATACCGCCTATGAGGGCAACTACCTATTCGGCGGCACTGTTACCAATACGGCGCCGTTTGTATCCGGTGGCGACGACGGCTCCGGCGTCGCCTATATGGGCAATACCGATGTCAATGAGGTCTCGATTGGCAGTGGATACAATCTCGCCGTCAACGTGCCTGGATCGCAATTATTTCTTGCTTCCGGCAACAGTGTTTTTCTCGCCGTCAACAGCCTCATCGAGGCCGTCCAAACCAATACCGGCATTGGCACCGCCGTCAACGCACTCAGTTCGGCCACCAGCTATCTTTCCGGGCAGGCCGTGTTCTACGGCAACGCCACCGACCAGACCCAGTCCGAGAGCACCTACCTCAATGCCGCCAAGCTGCAAATCAGCCAGCAGCAGACGACGCTCGGAGGCGCCGATCTAGCCGCCGCCGCCACCGACCTCTCCCAGGCCCAAACCGATAACCAGGCCGCCATCGCCGCCATCGCTAAGCTGTCGCAGGATAATCTGTTCAATTACCTGTCGTAGAAGAAAATTGGCAATTTGTAATTGGTAATTTGCAAAGCGGTTGAGTTTTGCTTTTCTAAATTGCAAATTACAAATCACAAATTACCAATTTTTTTTCTGGCTTTGGCCCATTCCCCCGCCGCCGCCACGTGGGATCTTGCTGTTTCCAGACGCGACTTTTCCGCCAGCAGCCGCGCCTGCACATCGGGCAGAAAGTGTTTCAGATGTTCCAGGTTGTGCCGGTAGGCAAGCGCTTCCTTAGCGAACGCAGCCGCGTCTTGGGGCTGTGGCGATGGGTGGCGCAAGCATTCCGAGGCCCGCAGAAGCTGGCTGAGGATGTCGGAAAAGTCCTGCGGCCGGATGCTCGAACAATGCCTTCGTTCCGGACGGAGACGAAGCACTGCGGAACGCAGGTTGTCGTTCACCTGCCGCAGGGTTGCGAGCGCATCGGACGGCATTATCCCTTCCAGTCCATGCCCGCAAAATCGTGCGCAACATCGAACCGGGGGTCGGGGGCGCCGGAAGTGACTACTCGGTCAGCAACCGTCGTCGATGGATTCTCAGCTTGCTCTACCTGCATCCATGCTTCGCGCACCGCCAGCAAGTCCGTGATCACCTGGGCGGCGGCGCGTTTTGAAGGATGAAATTGCACCCACACGACATTCTGGCGTAGAGCGTCATAAAAATGGTTGAGATCGTGGGCGACCTTGCCTCCTCTGGCAAAGTCCAGTGTCGACTGCAGATGCGCCATGACCAGAAGCGCGTGTTTGATGCGAATGCTTCGGCCCTCGATATCGTTCTGCTCGATGGCTATGGCTACTTGCCGCATATCCTGGATCATCTGCTCATACAGCCGAACCACTAGTTGTACCGGGTTCGCGCCCCGAACTGCCGCTTCGCGATACGACTGTTGAATATTCATGGCTATCTGCCTTTCGATTAGCTGCTGCTGGTGCTGCTCGTGCTGTTGCCGTCCACGCCCTCCCCGGTTGCCGGGGTCGTGTTCGTGCTCGTGGTCGGGGTTGCGGCTGTCTCGCCCACCGTCAGCGACGCCAACGCCGCGTTAACTTCCTCCAACGTGAAGGGGAACTGTTCGAGATTCGCGTTGACTTGGTCGAACACCTGGTCCAACTGCGCGGTCTGGGCCGTCAGCTGAGTCTGAAAATTGGTGATTTCGGTCGTAAGATCGTTCTGCTGGCTCTGGTTCGAGGCAAGATCCTCGGTCAGAATGCCCGTTGACGGGTCGGTCAAATTGGTGAGGTCGGCGTTGATGTTGTCGGCAAATCCGGTCGAGTTGGAGTTCGTGAAGAAATTCTGCACCGCCGCTTGATTCGAGGTCAGTGCACTGCTCAGCGTTGTACTGTCGACGGTCAGAGTTCCATCGTTGTTCTCGGTAATACCGAGGGCTGCCAGGTTGCTGAAGCCACTACTAACCGAAGTAGGATCCGTAGTCGCGTAGCTTATGTCCGACGCCAGAGTGGACTGCAAGACACGCAGGTCGGTGTCCGGTGCCAGCGGCCCCTCCGTGTTGGTGGAGGGATTGACGGTGTACTGAGTGTTGATGTCTCCAACCACCGTGTTGTATTCAGTGACAAAATTATTGATCGAGTTGGTGATCGAGGTGGTATCCGGGCCGACCGTTATGGTTACCGGCGTGTCCTCATCGGCGCTGACCAGGTTCAGAGTCACGTCCGGGATCGCTCCGGTCACGGTGTTGCTCGTGCTGGCATAGGGGATTCCATTGACCGAGATTTCGGCGTTGGTTCCGCCGACCGGCGGCTCAAACGTCAAACTCGTGGTGTTGGTGTCGGCGGGAATGGACAGCGCCCCCGCACTGCCCGTTGCCTGACTATAGATTGCGAGGCGAGCGCCGTCGGCGTCGGTCACGACCGTGGCGGTGACACCCCAACTGTTGGTGGCGCTCTGCGAATTGATGGAGGCGGCCAGAGTGGCAAGCGTGTCATTGCTGCCCGTGATAGCAATATTTGCCGTGGTGCCGCCCGTTCCTCCAATCTGCAATGTAAGGTTGCCGGTGCTCTGGCCAGAGGGAAGAATCGAGGTGGTCGCGCTCGCTACCTCGTCCGTATACAGCGTCCCGGTTGTCGCCAGGCCGCTCACCACTACGGTATAGTTAGCCGCCGTGGCTCCAGTCAGCGCGGTGGCATTCACGATCGCCGACTCCGACGAGGAGGCCGTCACTGCGGTCAGCGCTCCATTCGCGCCCGTAAGCCCAGCGGCGGCGGTGGCCAGGTTCGACAAATCAGTATTGATGCTGGTCAGGGCGGTCGCCTGCGTTTGCAGCGTGGCAACATCCCCCTTCCAGACGGTCAATTGCCCGCTCTGCGCGGCCTCAATCTCCGACACAACCGAATTGACATTGATTCCGTTGCCATTCAACAAGCTCGCGGCGTTAAAACTAATCCCCATGAGTTTTCTCTCCTTCGTCGTTGGCTGCTGCCGTGCCCGCGCTGGCCCGCAGTTTGGCCGCCGCTTGAAAGTCCCGCGCGATTCCGCGTTCCACGTTCAGTTCCTCGCTGCTCGGCACTTGCAGGATCACGTTCTTGGCCCGGTCCAGATACTGGATGATTACCCGGTCCTTAGTCTCAGGATCCTGGTGCACTTCGACTACATCGTCGGGCAATTCGTAGGTTGACGGCGCACTTTTTGCTGTGGACGTTTCTTGTTTTGGCAAAGTTCCTGAAACAGGTTGGGCCGCCTCTTCGGCTGCCGCGCCTGACTCGGGACGGGCTTCGGCGTGGCCAGAATCCTGACTTGGGTTCACGGCCTGCGCGTTCTCTGCCGGCGGAAAGCTCTGAATCGGACCGATACTCATGGCCCACTACTCCCGGAATAGCACAAAGGAGGCGGTTGGTTGTCCGCCTCCTCATTGTGCCAAAACCTCGTCTTACTGCAACAGCTTTAGAACAAGTTGCTGCTGCTGGTTAGCCTGGGCAATCGCGGAAATACCGGTCTGCTCCAGAATCGAGTAACTGGAAAGGTTAGCCACCACCGTCGGAATATCCGCGGCCGTGACGTCGTTTTCCGCCGAAGTCAGGTTCTGCGTCTGGTTGTTGATTACACTGGAAGCACTTTGCAATCGGTTAACGGTGGATCCAATATTGCCGCGCAGGGCGGCAACCGTCGCAACCGCATTGTTGATGAGCGTCAAGGCAGTTTGCGCGTCGGATTGGGTTAACAGGTCGTTGATCGATCCCGCCGCCCCTCCAGTCAGTTCCGCATTGGCGAAGGTGTTGGCGTTCGTCGACCCTAACGTCGTTGACGTTGTGGGGATGGAGTTGCCGGCAAGCCCCTTCGTGATTGCGCTGAAGGTGACTGTGCTCAGCCCAGTCGCTGTTGCCCCAGTCGCTGCCGTGACGTTGGTATTGGCGACGGTGTTACTGGAGTAAGTAGCGCCCGAGCCGGTCCCGCCGTTGACGGCATTTGCCAGGTTGGTAAGGCTGGCAGCGTCCGTCGCCTCGACCAAGACCTGGTCGGCTACCGGAGTGGTGCTGAGGGCGTTCACGAAGGTGTAGGTTAGGCCGCCCACCGCCACCGTATCGCCCGCAGCGGCGATCGGAGCGGTTCCGGCATTGTTGCCTCCAGTAAAAGCCGCAAAAGTGCCGTTCGCGCTTATGTTCGCATTGATAAAGTCGCCAGCGCTGCCCGCTACATTGGCGGTGAAGGCGAGCACGGCAGTGTCTGCGGTCCCGGTAACTGCCCCAGCCGTCACGTTCGCATTTTGCACAGTTCCGGTGCCGTAGTCGGTCCCCTGGCCGGTTCCTTCGTTGACCGCAAGCGCGAGATCCGCAAGGGCGGCCTGGTTGCTGGCGCCAAGCAACACTTCATTCTTCGTCGGAGTGTCGCTGAGGGCGGCTACGAATTGGTAGGTTTGCCCGCCAACCGTTACGGTGTTGCCATTGACAGCGGTTGTGGATCCGCCCCAGACGCCGTTTCCGGAGCTTGACGTCGCAGTGACGCCGTTTCCGGCTGTGCCATTGAGCTTTGCCGTGATAGTAACTGTGTCCAGCACCCCGGCCGCTGCCGTGACGGCAGTATTGGTGGGGGTTCCGCTGGCGTAGGCGGTTCCGGCGCCACCAGGGGTGCCATTGATCGCAGCCGCCAGATTAACTAAGGTTTGAGTTAAGTTTTGGGCAGCGGTGCCACCCGTGCCGATCGCGATGTTACCGGCGGCAGCGTTCACGTTGGCGGCGGCCACGAAGGTGTACACCTCGCTGTTGATCGTCACTGTGTCGTTGGCGGTTGGGGTCGCGGTGACGGTCAGCAAATTGGTGGAAACGGTGGACCCTACTAATGTTCCGGTAGCGGCCAGGGTGCTGGTGGCTTGCGTGGCAGCCGCGCCCGCCGCTTCTGTCAGGGTGCCGGTGGCAGCGGTCGCTCCACCTAAGCTGAGGCCCGAAGAGGATAACAGACCGGTGGTGACACCGATGGTGCTGCTGCCGGAGGTGCTGCCGTCACTCAAGAAGACATTCAGAGTGTTCGCGGTGAACACCTGCCCGCCGTTGAAGTTGGTGGTGGAACCGATGCTGTCAATTTCAGATTTGATGGATTGATATTCGGTGTCGATCGCGGTGCGTTGCGAATCGGATACCGTGCCGGTGGCCGATTCCGTGGCCAGCGTAACGGCGCGGTCCAGCAGCGTGGTGACCTGAGACAGCGCGCCGTCTGCTACCTGCAGTTCGCCGATGCCGTCGGTGGCGTTGCTCGAAGATTGGGTCAGCGCCGCGATGTTAGCATCCAAGCCGTTGGCGATGGCCAGACCGGCCGGATCGTCAGCGCCGCTATTGATGCGTGAACCTGAAGATAACTGCTCCAGGGCTGAGTTGAGACTGTTGCTGGTCACGTTCAGCTGGTTTTCCGCAGCGATCGCAGCAATGTTATTTAAGATAGTAAGTGGCATTGAATTGCTCCTTTAGTTGGTTCCGATTTTGGGATCCGTCCCCGAAACCTTCCCGGAGCTCGTTCCGTTTGTCCTGCGGAACCCAATTGCGTTCAATGTGGAATATCGGCTTGGCCCGTCCGGGCTTTATTTCCACAAGTCTCAGACGGCATAGCCCCTAGGTAACCTCCCTCCTTTCCCTCCTCATCTCGCTCCCCTCCCCCTTTCTGCCGATCTTCTTTAATGAAACCCTTGTCCGCGGCGGCCTCACATCCGTCCTGCGGTCCAACATCAGGAGCCCATCATGATCCAACTCACCCGCCTCAACAGCCACCCGCTGGTCGTCAATTCCGACCTCATCAAGTTCGTCGAGCAGGCTCCCGATACCGTCATCACCCTCGTAAATGGCGACAAGCTCGTCGTCCGCGAAAGCGCCCAGGAGATACTCGCACGCGTAGTCCAGTTCCGCCGCTCCGTGCTCGAAGGCATCATGCTCTGGTGGGATAACCGCTCCGCTTTTTCGCCTGTCATTCCGAACCACGCCAACGGCGATGCCGATAACTCGCCAGCGGGCGAGAAATAGGAGTCCCGGTGGATAAGGCAACCCTCGGCGGTCTGGCGCTGGCGATCGGCGGCATCTTGCTCGGCTTGATGCTCGAGGGTGGAAACCTGGGCCAGGTGCTGCAACCCACCGCCGCCCTCATTGTCATTGGCGGCACGCTCGGCGCGGTCCTGATTCAATATCCCTTGCCCGTGGCGATGACTGCCTTCCGCCGCCTGGCGCAGGTGTTAGTCGAGCCCGCTCAGAACGCGCAATCCACCATCGAACTCCTGATCAAATACACGAACCAGGCCCGCCGCGAAGGCATCATCTCCCTCGATCGCGAACTAGCCAGCATCGACGAACCTTTCCTGCGCCGCTCCCTCATGCTCGCAGTGGACGGAACTGAACCCCAGGAACTCCGCGCAATCATGGAACTCGAACTCGACAACAAAGAAGAGCAGGAAGAAAAGATTCCCCAGGTCTTCGAATCCGCTGGTGGATTTTCTCCCACCATCGGCATCATCGGAGCCGTCCTCGGTTTGATCCAGGTCATGCAGCATCTCGACAAAATCGACGAAGTAGGAAAAGGCATCGCCGTCGCCTTCGTCGCCACGCTCTACGGAGTCGGCGCCGCCAACCTGATTTTGCTGCCCTGTGCCGGCAAACTGAAAATCCGCATCCGCGAAGAACAGATCATCCGCGAAATGACTCTTGAGGGAGTTGTTTCCATCCTCGAAGGCATGAACCCGCACATGCTGGAGGCCAAGCTCCTCGGTTTCCTGAGCGAAGTCCAAGGCCCCGCCGCCGGTTCCGGAGATTCGAGCTCAGGCGAATCCCACGCCAGAGGAGCCAGCGCTGGAGGGTCCAGCCTATGACGCGCCGCCGCCATCGTCGTTCCGGAAACGCCAATCACGATCGCTGGCTTGTTTCCTATGCCGACTTCATCACGCTCTTGTTCGCCTTTTTTGTCGTGCTCTACGCCTCCTCGCAAGTCGACAAAAGAAAAGTAGGAAAACTGGCGTTGGCCATTCAGGTAGCTTTTCAGGAGATGGGAGTCTTCCAGGCGTCCACCACGGAAATCCCCATCGATGTAACCGAGCCCATGCCGTTTAGCAAGGCCCAGGCGATAGAAAACTCGGAACACACCGCCAGCATGGGCCGCATCGCTAATCATCCCCAGGGCCCCCTAGGCACGGGCCCTGGCGAAGAAAACGGCGACCTCGCCCAACTTCAGACCGAACTCGAGACCGCGCTAGCCGGAGAAATCAAGCGCCAGGAAATCGCCATGGTCCGCGAGCCCGACGGCTTGGTCATCAGTCTGCGCGAGGTAGGTTTTTTTGAGAGCGGATTAGCCCAGATGAAGTCCGCCTCCGAAGCTGCCTTCGACCGTATCGCCGGCATGCTCCGCAAACGTGACTACCGCTTGCGAATCGAGGGCCACACCGACAACGTTCCTATTCACACCCCCCAGTTCTCCTCAAACTGGGAGCTCTCTACTTCGCGAGCCACTGAAGTTGTAAGGCTGCTAATAGTGAGGGAAGGTTTTGATCCCGATCGCCTAAGCGCCGCCGGCTACGCCGAGTATCATCCCGTAGCCACCAATCGAACCGCGGAAGGCCGAGGCATGAACCGCAGAGTGGACATAGTAATCCTCGGCCATGCCCCGCCAGCAGTTCCCGTAGCCCAGTCTGGCGTTCCAGACCAGACGCCCATCCCCGTTAAAGCGGCCCACCCCCCTGCCCAATAGCGCGGCGTCGCCGTCCCCGCAAGCGGTCCTTTACGCTACGGCTGGTAGGGCCGCGAACCTTGAGCGAACCGTTTTCTCCGTTTGAATCGAATCTTATGTATAATCCGCCGATGCCAGCAACACCCTGGAGCGCAATTGCGCTCGGCTCGCTGTTGCTTATCGCGGCCCGCTCAACAGGAGGACAGGAAGTGAAATCTCCGCAACCTGAAAAGTCGAAGCCGCCGGTCAAAACGGAGCAGCGCGGGCGCATCCTTGGAATCGGCGGTGTCTTCTTCAAATCCGCTGATCGTGATCAGATGCGCGAATGGTATTCGAAGCATCTTGGACTCGCTGACAAAGGCGGAGGCGTGATGCTTCCGTGGCGCGAACACGACGACCCGCAAAAGGAACACGTTACAGTTTGGACTGTTTTTCCCGCCTCCTCTAAGTATTTCGATCCCAGCCCCGCGCCGTTCATGATCAACTACATCGTGGACGATCTGGATGCTTTGCTCGACCGCTTAAAACTAGAGGGAGTAAAGATTGACGCCAATCGAATGGATGAATCCTACGGTCGCTTTGCCTGGATCTATGTCCTGGATGGGAATAAGATTGAGCTCTGGCAGCCGCTGCCCGCAAAGCCCTAAGGGCCTTCCCCTTCACTTACTCAATCGGTTTTCTGTAGCTACGGTCCCGTAGTCGTAGAATAGCCGGAAATGCGGAATCGTGCCGCCAGCCAGCCGCAACCTGGTTTCAACAATTAGAATCCCCGCGTCCTCCCGCGAGACTCTTCAAAATTCGCATGATCGTAATTATTGTGTTCCAATTCCGCGTCGTAGCTGGCACGCCGTACAGTTTGTCGATCTGGCCAAGATAGCCGATTGTCTTCATGTGACGACGGTACATTCCGAACACGAACTGCCCTTCGCACGCAATCACCCGCACCAACCACTCCCCGTCTGTGGGAAACCTGACTGGAAGCGGCACCCGGACACCCCCAGCTTTCGACAGGATACTCACGAACCGGACAACATCCGGGGGTGATGGCTGACTTCCAAACGGATTCTCCATCTCCAGTCGCATAAGATCGCGGCCTTCGCACAGCACAATTTCCGCTTCGAACGGCAGCTTGCGAAGCAATGCCGCACGGAATTTTGCTCGCGATCCCGGGTTACGAATAGGTTTGCGAACAACAAAGGTGCCCGCAGCACCCACGTTCACGACATCATAGCCGCTCAGTTCTCGGGCAAGGATGCTCGGGCGAAACGTTCTGTGTCCGCCAACATTCACACCCCGGAGAAAGACAACAAGGGCCATACCCCGGATTATGAAGAAAAAAACTAAGCTGCGCTATAGCAGGCAGATCCGAACCGGCATGGACCAGAGCGGTCAATCCTAAAGTGCTGTTCGCTTGGGGGACGATCGTAACTTCACGATTTTCTAATCCTAGGTTAAAAGAAGTGATCGCCCACCCCAGGGCCGCACTGCTTCACCCACAAGGAGAGAGTTCCACCATGCTTACGGGCCAATGCTGCGCCGGTGGTTTGTTCGAAGTCGCAAAGGGAATTCAGGGAATCGGTGGTTCAGCCGCGCTGCGGCGGAAACGATCGATTTTGCCACTGCTGGCATTGGCTCTTATAACGGCAACTGAGTTGTTGAGCATTGGGGCTCGTGCCACAGCGCAGCAAGGTCCGATTCTGCCGCCGAGGCTCGCCTCCGGTCCGGGCGCGTTGCCTCCTTTGGGGCCGATTACGCCAGCAAATCGGACGCGTGCAGCAGGCCACAAGAACCTGACGAAGGCCCTGGCGGCCGAGCTCCTGCCTCCTCCGAGCCCAATCTTCCTGACCGCGCCGACCTATGGGTCGGGCGGGTATGCTTCCTATTCCGTGGCGGTGGCCGATGTGAACGGGGATGGCAAGCCCGACATGGTGGTAGCGAACTGGTGCGCCAGCAACGGCAATTGCACGAATGGTTCGATAGGTGTGTTGCTGGGCAATGGCGACGGCACATTTCAGACCGCGGTCGGCTACGACTCCGGTGGGATATATGTCCGGTCTGTGGCGGTGGCCGATGTGAACGGAGATGGCAAGCCCGACGTGGTGGTGGCGAACCAGTGCGCCAACAGCAACTGCACGAATGGTTCGATAGGTGTGCTGCTGGGCAACGGCGATGGCACATTCCAGACCGCGGTCAGTTACGGCTCGGACGGGATATATGCCGATTCCGTGGCAGTGGCCGATGTGAACGGAGATGGCAAACCCGATTTGCTGGTGGCGAACGAGTGCACCAGCAGCAACTGCACGAATGGTTCGGTGAGTGTTCTGCTGGGCAACGGCGATGGCACATTTCAGACCGCGGTCAGCTACGGTTCGGGTGGGGAGTATGCCTTTTCCGTGGCGGTGGCCGATGTGAACGGGGATGGCAAGCCTGACCTGCTGGTGTCGAACGAGTGCGCCAGCGGCAACTGCGCGAATGGTTCGGTGAGTGTTCTGCTGGGCAACGGCGATGGCACATTTCAGACCGCGGTCAGCTATGGCTCGGGTGGGGAGGATGCCTTGTCCGTGGCGGTGGCCGATGTAAACGGGGATGGCAAGCCCGACCTGCTGGTGTCGAACCTTTGCGCTAGCAACAGCAACTGCTTGAATGGTTCGGTGAGTGTTCTGCTGGGCAACGGCGACGGCACATTTCAGACGGCGGTCAGCTACGGCTCGGGCGGACAGGATGCCTGGTCCGTGGCGGTGGCCGATGTGAACGGAGATGGCAAGCCTGACCTGCTCGTGTCGAACGAGTGCGCCAGCAACTGCACGAATGGTTCGGTGAGTGTTCTGCTGGGCAACGGCGATGGCACATTTCAGACAGCGGTCGGCTACGGCTCGGGTGGGGAGGATGCCTTGTCCGTGGCGGTGGCCGATGTGAACGGGGATGGCAAGCTCGACCTGCTCGTGTCGAACCTTTGCGCTAGCAACGGCACCTGCGTGAATGGTTCGGCGGGTGTTTTGCTGGGCAACGGCGACGGCACATTCCAGGCGGCGGGCAGCTACGGCTCCGGTGGGGAGTATGCCTATTCCGTGGCGGTAGCCGATGTGAACGGAGACGGCAAGCCCGACCTGGTGGTGGCGAACGACTGTGCCAGCAGCAGCTGCGCGAATGGTTCGGTGGGTGTGCTACTGGGCAACGGCGATGGCACCTTCCAGACTGCGGTCAGCTACGGCTCGGGTGGGGAGGATGCCTTGTCCGTGGCGGTGGCCGATGTGAACGGAGATGGCAAGCCCGACGTGGTGGTGTTGAACCAGTGCGCCAGCAACAGCAACTGCACGAATGGTTCGGTGAGTGTTCTGCTGGGCAACGGCGATGGCACCTTCCAGACCGCGGTCAGCTACGGCTCGGGCGGGGAGGATGCCTTGTCCGTGGCAGTGGCCGATGTAAACGGCGACGGCAAGCCTGACCTGCTGGTGGCGAACGTGTGCGCCAGCAACAGCAATTGCGCGAATGGTTCGGTAAGTGTGTTGCTGGGCAACGGCGATGGAACATTCCAAACCGCAGTCAGTTACGGCTCGGGCGGGGAGGATGCCTTGTCCGTGGCAGTGGCCGATGTAAACGGCGACGGCAAACCCGACTTGGTGGTGGCAAACCAGTGCTTCAGCAGCAGCAACTGCACGAATGGTTCGGTAAGTGTGTTGCTGGGCAACGGCGATGGGACGTTCCAGACTGCACTGATCACTTCTACGCCTGAGTTGCCCGGCATCGAGTCGCTTGCCGTGGCGGACTTCAACGGCGATGGCAAACTGGATGTGGCCTCGGGTGCGGGCAATGTGCTTCTCTTGGGCAATGGCGATGGAACGTTCCAAACGCCGTACACTTTAGGCGCAGGCGGCCCTGGCATTGCAGTCGGCGACTTCAACCTCGATGGAAGGCCGGATCTTGCCGTCGGCGGCGTTACCATTTTGCTGAACATTTCCACTGGATTTGTCTCCGCCACCACAACCGCGGTTTCTGCCTCGCCTAATCCGGCGAGCTTTGGCCAGTCGGTGACCATTACAGCGACGGTCGCCTCCGCCTTCAACGCGGGCCCACTTACCGGAACTGTGACCTTCTACGACGGCACGACTAGTCTTGGCAGTGCGGCGGTCGGCAACGGCCAGGCAACGTTGAGCACAACCACGCTCCTGATGGGCGCGAACGCGATCACGGCGAGCTACAGCGGAAATACGGATTACAAGCCCAGCACCTCGGCAGTGCTGACTGAGACAGTGAACACGGCGACGACGACGACCACACTGAATTCGTCGCTGAACCCGTCCAGCTATAACCAGTCGGTGACTTTTACGTCCGGCGTTAGCAGCCTGGGCGGCACACCGACGGGCACAGTGACTTTCGTGGACGGAACGACAGCGCTCGGGACCTCAACGCTAAGCGGAAGTGGAATCGCCACGTTCTCCATTTCCACCCTGAGCGTGGGAACGCATAGCATAACCGCGGTTTATAACGGAAGCGCCGATTTCAGCGGCAGCACTTCGCCGGTTTTGAGTCAGGTCGTGCAAAAGGCGAGCACGACGACGGCGGTCAGTTCTTCGCTGAACCCATCCACCGATAGCCAGTCCGTGACTTTCACGGCGACGCTGAGTTGGAGTGCCGGGGGCACGCCAACAGGCTCGGTAGCTTTCCTCGACGGAACGAATACCCTCGGTACTTCGCCCGTCAACGGGAGCGGCGTCGCCACGTTCTCGATCTCAACCCTGAGTGTGGGGACGCACAACATCACCGCCGCTTACAGCGGAGACGGCAATTTCAGCGGCAGCACCTCGCCAGCATTGAGCCAGGTGGTGCAGCAGGGCAACACCAGCACGGCACTGACCTCTTCGTTAAACCCTTCGACTGAGAGCCAGTCTGTCACCTTCACGGCGACGGTAAGTTCAGCTGTCGGTTTAACGCCCACCGGAACCGTGAAGTTTGTGGACGGAACAACGATTCTGGGAACGTTAGTATTGAACGGAGCGGGAGTCGCGACGTTCACGACCTCCACGCTCAGTGTGGGGACGCAGAGCATCACAGCAGTCTACAGCGGAGACGCCAATAACGATCCGAGCACATCGCCCGTATTGAATCAGGTAGTGCAAAAGGCAAACACAACGACGGGCTTGATTGCGAATCCCGCTTCACCCAACCTGAACCAGACGGTAACCTTCACGGCCACGGTCACGCCGGGAATCGCCGGCACCCCGACGGGGGCAGTCAGCTTCCTGGACGGGACGACGCAACTCGGCACATCCCCCGTGAACGGAAGCGGGATCGCTACGTTCTCGATCTCCACGCTCGCTGCGGGAAGCCACAGCATTACCGCGACGTACAGCGGGGATGGAAACTTCAACGGCAGCACCTCGGGCGTTGTGACTCTGGTGGTCACTGCTCCCAACTTCAGCCTGACCTCCTCGACGCTGTCGCCGTCCTCGATCGCGCCGGGAGCATCGGCGAAATCGACGATTACCATCAACCCGGTAGGCGGAATGAACCCGTCGAGTCCGACGCTAAGTTGCAGCGTCTCTCCGGTGGTAAACCCGGCGGCTACTTGTTCGCTGGGCGCAATCACGGTGGAGAATGGCACAGGCACGGCGACTCTCACCGTGGCCACCATCGGGCCACAGGCAGCATTGGCGCCGCCAACTGAAAGGCACCGCACGGGGCCGCTGTTTGCGCTTGCCCTGATGATCCCGGCTATGTTGTTTGGCGGGGCTGGACTCAATCAGTCAGGCCGGAAAAAACTGATGAGTTTCTGTCTCGTTTTCCTGGTGATCGGCGGATGCTTGCTGCAAGCGGCCTGTGGCGCCTCTGGAGGGAATGGCGGCAACTCGGGAACTCCGGCGGGGTCTTACACGGTGACGATCACAGGCAATGCCAACGGGACACAGCACACGACTTCGGTTTCACTGACGGTGCAATGAGCGCCGTAGCTATTCTCGAGGAGTGAAGACCGAGTGTCTGCTATCCATTGCTGGCGTTGTGGGAAGCGTTGAAAGTGCGCCCCGCAGCGGCTAAAAAGCCGCTTGTGTTGCGATGATTTCTACATTTCTCTGGACAGCGCTGGACGCTGCTCGTGCAGCCGCCTTGGGCGATCTCTTGGATTGGATATACACGGATGGCCAGCAGTTTGCAGTCCAGGAAGGCTATTCCCAACTGTCCTCCCCGCTGCTCGCGGCAGTGAGAAAGAAAGTCAAAGATTTGCGATAAAGCTCAGTTGCTCGAACGCTGCGCACGCAGCATTGCTTTGGTATCTAGCAGACCAAATGTTCATGACCTAAGGAGATCTAACAGGTTAGGAGTTTCTCCCCTTACTCTCAGGGTCTGAGTCCAATCGCAGTCCCCGCCCGAACGGGGCACCCCCAGCTTGCTGTTTGGAACGAAAACCTAAGGGTAGGAAAGGCTTATGCCCAGTATTGGGACTGCCGTGGCGCACATATCTACGGCCCCGGCTAGCGCGCAACCCAGGATCGTCGACCGCTGGGTTCAAATGTGCGCCTGCATAATCGCCATGATGGCGATCGCGAACCTGCAATATGCCTGGACGCTCTTCACCACCCCGCTAGCCTCAAACCTGCATACGACCTTGGCTGCGGTTCAAATCGCATTTGCCGCATTCATCTTCTGCGAAACCTGGCTGGTTCCATTCGAAGGCTACTTGGTTGATCGTCTTGGGCCGCGGCTGATCATCGGCATTGGCGGCCTGCTGGTGGGCGCTGGCTGGATCGGTTCCGGCTATTCCTGCACGACAACAGGGCTCTACATCTGGTACGCGATCGGTGGAATTGGAGCCGGCGCCGTCTATGGCGGCTGTACCGGCAACGTGTTGAAGTGGTTTCCCGACCACCGCGGTCTTTGTACGGGCATTGTATCCGGCGCCTATGGCATCGGCACCACAGTGACCGTCGCTCCGATCGAGAAAATGATTAAAGCTTCCGGCTATCAACACGCGTTCATCTTTTGGGGCATCGCGCAGGGCATCGTCGTGACCTTTGTGGCGATGTTTATCGTGGCACCACCGAAAGGATGGCTACCAAAGGCGTGGAAGCCTGTCGCCAGAGTCCATCAAGTCACCACTGACATGAATTGGCAGGAGATGCTCAAACAACCATCTTTTTACCTTATATACGTCATGATGACGTTGGTGGCGTTCGGCGGCCTGGTCGTCACTTCGCAACTCGCGGAGATTGCCGACTTCTACAAAGTGGACAAGGTTATTATTGCCTGGGGGATGTCGGCAGCAATTCTGGCGATTCAGCTGAACCGCATCGTAAATGGTGCGACCCGTCCTCTGTGGGGCTGGATCTCCGACCATATTGGCCGGGAGAACGCCATGTTCACCGCTTTCCTCATCGAGGGTCTGGCGATATACGGATGGTTGCAGACCATTCACCGGCCGGTGATGTTCATCCTGTTGTCCAGCGTGGTGTTTTTTGCCTGGGGTGAGATTTTCTCGCTGTTTCCCTCCCTCACGGCAGACCTTTACGGCAGAAAATGGGCCACGACGAACTACGGCATCGTCTACACCGCGAAAGGCACAGCAGCCATATTTTCCGCTCCGGTGGCTGCATATGTGATGCTGAGGAGTGGCTCTTGGGTCCCGGTGTTCTACGTAATGATCGCCTGCGACATCATCGCTGCTCTCATGGCATTGCTCTGGCTGAAGCCAGTGGCGGCGCGACCAATGCGAGCCGCGAAGACTACCAAGTCCGTTTCTAAGCACGCCATCGCCGAATCCCCACACTTACATTTGCGCTCTTAGTGGAGCTGAGCTCACTGTGTGACCCCGGTAACGTTGCTTAGAGCCCATGTCGTCAGCAGAATAACTGGAAGGAGTGGCGTGTGTTCTGTGCAAAGTGTGGTACTGATTTACCCGATGACTCGCGTCTGTGTCCTAGCTGTAACCAAACTCTGGGCGTAGTTTCCGTTGGCGGAGGTGCAGCGGCAGCCGTTGCGCCAGCGCGAATCCCAGCGCCTAAGCCGAAGTCCAGCAACGCTATCTGGAGCGTGCTTGGAATTGTTCTGCTGTTGGCCTTGTTCTGCGCTTCCTGGTATGTGCGAGAGAAATTCTCAAATTCACTGCCTCAATCGCAAGCGGAGCAAGTATCTCAACCAGAATAGACATCCAGTTCCGACAACGCCGTTTCCTATACTTATGCTGACAACGCCGTCCGGGCAGACCGTATAGGTGGCGGTGGTGGTCCCCGTGTTAACCACGCCGTCATCCACCGCCATATATGAACCTGTAAAACCTCCTTTGCCGTTAAAGGTACCTGCTCCGATCAAGCTTGCCTCGGCCACATTGGCCCCAGGCCACGTGTTGATCTGGGATGTGAAATCCCCTTTCAGACTCGCCAAGCTGTAGGTCTCTGCGGTGGTGGACTGCAGCACGGCGGTGCGGTTTTAGTCGTCATCCCCGTCACCAGCGGGAGCCGGGTTGTTGAATTCGCTCGGCGGACGAACCACCTTCTCGCCCGGATAGGGCCGCGTAAACCCGGTGGACTGGTACCAGTTGAAGTGGTTGACAGTGTCCGGGTCCTCGGAGTCGGGCTTGGTCAGCTTGCCGGCGAAGATCTCTGCCTTCTTCTCGAGCCAAGCCCTCCGCAGGGCTTTGACCGCCGGACTGTCCTTCGAGTTGTCTTCGTTCTCTCCCACGCCCTCGTTCAGCGGGATCTGGTTGGGCACGTGCACCCACGGTTCGAAGTTCGACTGGGGCGGCGGGCCCACCACGAAATCCGTCCTCATCGGCGACGCGATAAGGTCGAACTGGTTCATGGGAGGCAGACCCAGGATCTGCTCGATGGTTCGAGTCATGTTGACTTGCGTGTAGTAAGTGTTGTCGGTGGGTCCGTTCTGCACGGCGTATGGGCTCACGATATAGCCTGGGCTGCGATGACCATCGATGTGGTCGACGCCGTTCTGCGCGTCGTCTTCCTCGATGAAGATCGCCGATGTGGGCCACACGCTGCTGTGGCTGATGTAATCGATAATGCGCCCAACCGCCAGGTCGTTATCGGCCTCTTCCGCTTGCACAGCCGGCGGGCCGCCGGTGTGGTCGCACATGATCCACAGGAGTTCCAACGAGGGCACCGTACCATTTGTGACGTCATTGTTGAAGTCCTGTACCCACAGATCGACGCGGAACTGATCGGGGATGCCCAGATCGAACTGCGGAAAGTTCGTAATCAGGTGGTCATACACGGCTGGGAGAGAAGATTGTGCCTGCACCGTGTTCTGATAGTAGAGCGTCTGTTCGCCCGCGGTCCCAGGGGGTCCGCAATCGGGCCCATTCTCGAAGCACTGCGAGTCGGCATAAAATTGGCTCCAACTCGGCTCACTGGTTGACCCATCCGGCTGCAGGAACGTATCGTTCTCGACGTATTCGCCGTAGAGCTTCACCGGCAAACCGGCGGCCGCAGCTTCCGAGAATAGGAAGCCCTTGTTCTGATAAGCCAGTGCATCGCCGGCGTTGCCGCCCGGATAGCTGCGGACCCAGTCCGGCGACTGGATGTCATCGGCGTAGGGGGCCATGCCTTCGGTGATCCACTGGTGACCGTCCGCCGACTGGCGGCTTGGGTCGTAGAAGTTGTCCAAAAGAGGGAAGCGGGTGATCAGCGTGTGCACGTTCGGGGTAACCGGGGTACCTCCGGCTGCGGCGCCGTCGCCGAACACTGCTAACGAGGCGTCGCCATTGCCGGCGGTTACGTCGCCCAGGATCTGATCATAGGTGCGGTTTTCACGGATGATCATGAACACGTGCTTGATCAGCGACGGATCGCCGATCTTGGCCGGGACGGCGACGGGCTTAGCCTTCGGCCTGCCGCCCGAGGCCGACTCGATATTCTTGATCAGATCCCAGTGGTTGTTCTGGAAAACCTGCTCCGTCATCCCCTGCAGGACGGTGCTACTCGGGATGGGGACGATGCTGACGGTGCCATTGTCCTGGTGCGTATTGTAGTCACAGACGCCGTAGTCGCACTCGAACGAATCACGCGTGCCGATGCCCTTGTCGTTGGCAACGATAAGCGAGTAATTGGCCTCGTCCAGCACGACCGAACTGGGCGCATAAGCGACCGGGATCATCCCTATGACGGGATTGTTCACGCCTTGTTGAAGATCAACCACCCCGACCGCGTTGGCATTGTAAAGGGCGACGTAGGCAATGTTGTTCTTGGCATCGACGGCGATCGAGTTGGGCGCGGCGCCGTAGGCCGGTTCGCCTGCGCCGGGTACTCCGATCGGCAGCCCAAGGTTGATCGTATATGCGACCGCGTTGGTGGTCGTGTCGATAACCGAGATGGTGTCGCTATAGGTGTTGGCGACCAAAACGTACTTTCCGTAGAGCGCCAATCCCGTCGGGTGCAGACCGGTCGAGATGTTAGCCGTGACCGTCATCGAGGGCAGATCAACCACAGAAACAGTGCCGGTGACCGCGGCACCAACCACTTGGTCGGCGACAATTTCCGTGCCGGCGGACCAGATTTGGAAGTCGGCCTGCGTCGCGGCTCGGCCACCCTCGTTGCTGACGTAGGCGGTCGTGCCGTTGCTGGCGATCACGATGCTGTGCGGCGCGTTGCCGACGCGGATCTGCGTGCCTTGCTGCTTCGTGGTCAGGTCGATCTGGGTGAGCGTGTCGTTCTGGTTCAGCAGGGCGTAAGCGCTCTGGCCGTCCGGTGAGAGCGCGACGCCGCCAGGATACGATGTGCTCGGACTATAAAACGTCCCGCAGGGCACAGCATAAGCACCCGGAGGGCTGTTCGGGAAGCAGGTGATGAATTGATCGACCGGCTGCAGCGGCGGCACACTGACCTGCGCATCGTCTTGTAGCAATCCCTGTGGAGTGACCTTGGCGATGGTGACATTACTACTGTCCTGGCTGAACACCAGGTACTGGCCGTTCGCCGAATAGGTAATGCCGCTATAGCTTCCGCTCGGATCCTCTCCGAACGTTACATAGTCCTGCAGCACATTGCCGCTGTTGGTGTCGAAAATCTCGACCGCCTCCGTCGCGCCCATGACGAGGACGGCAGCGGTGTGAGTTTTGGAATTTGGGTTCAGCGCGATGGCCTTGGCGCGGACCCGGATGCCGAGGTTTACTTGCGTGCCCGCTGGAGTGATGATCTGGCCACTGCTGACGACCCACGAGCCATTCTTCTGTGGGCCGGTGAAGTAGGTCGGGTAGTACTTGGACTGAGCAGCCGCGAGGCCAGGAAGGCTCAGCCCCGCCGCCACCAGACCGGCGAGCGGGCGCAGATTTTTCGTTCGAGACTTATTTCGCGAGTGGTTTCGAGATTTTCGGGACATGGACGGTGCTCCTCCTTGGATTTCTTCATCGTGCAACCAGGATCAGCATTGGGGTGGGAGTACGATCGACGATAATAGTTCCCAATTCTTACGGTCTTATGACAATCATGTGAAACTTCCATTACAGGGGCTGAACTTTTGCTCGCGGATTGCAGCGCGACCTAGCTCCGCGTGATGCAGAGTCGGTTCAGTGCAGGCTTTACAGATTGCTGAAAAACTAAGTTTCGTATCAGGGTATCGCTTTAGCGATACCGCAAGTCGTTTGAAATCAGATGCCCCTTTAGGGGCCGGACATCGCAATTCGACTTTTTCAGCAAACTCTTTAGCCGCTGAGGGGCGACTGCGGCGCGCAGCTTGAGTTTTTCAGCAGACTGTTCAGCCAATCACGATCGGGCGATACCCGCGTCCAGTTCGGGTCCGTTTTCGACGAGCGCGCGCAGGGGCCCCAGCCACGGTTCGTAGCGTCGCCAACGCTCGACCGAGGTGCGATAGATCGGTTGCCGGGTCTGCCACTTGCTGGGAGTCTTCACCGCCCGCGGATTCGATTCGGGGCGCAGACACGCGTCGTGCCACTCCAGGCCGCATGCCGCGATCATCCGGCGGATGACAGGTTCAGGCGCGCGGGTCAGCTCCTCGTAATCGACCTCGATGAAGCGATCCGTCGGCAGCACGCTCCGCCAATGGTCGATGAGCCGCTGGTAGCTGCGGAAGTACGCAACCAGTTCCGCGCCTCCGGTCGGAAACGCCAGGCTCGGATGGAAATGAGTTTGATGGATCGACAGCGCCGTGTCGACTGCAGAGCGGCGGCAATGGATGATAATTGCGCGCGGGAATGACAGATGAATCAGCCCGGCCCAAAGGAAGTTGAAGGGCATCTTGTCGGTTACTCGCGCCGCCGCCGGCGCGATCGCGCGCAGCACGCCGAGATAGTCTGACACCGCCTTGGCCAGGAAATCCGTGACAACGAACTGCGTCTCGTTCCCGGCCGGGCGTTGCCAAGCCGCGCCGCGCTCGTTCCAGAAATTCAACTCGCCGCCGCCGCCGACCTCGGGATGCATGGAGACGATCTGCTCGACGAGCGTTGTGCCGGACCGCGGCATACCGATGATCAGCACCGGGGTCGCATCCGAGCTGCCGAGTTCGGGCGCCCGCGCCATCAATTCGCGCGTGCAGCGGCCAATCAGGCGGTCGATCTCGATGGAGAATGCGGCCGAGTCGAACGACGCAGAGCCGCGGCGCACCGCGTCTGCGGCGTCGAAATGCTGCATGGCCAAGTCGTAGTCGCCAAGATCCTCCTCCGCCTTGCCGATCGCGAGGTGAAGCCGCTGGCGTTGCCCCGCTTCCAGTCCCGGCGTGGCCAGGGCGGCTTGCATCGCTTGCAGCAGACCGTTGTCATTCTTATTGCTCGTGACCGGGCGGCACCGGACCAGATCGTAGTAGCTTCCCGCCAGCAGCGGCGCGATCGCGATCGCGCGTTCGAAACATGCCCGGGCCTCGTCGAAACGGCCGAAGTCGGAGAGCAGATTGCCCAGCAAATCATACGCCATGGCGTTCCTCGGATCGGCCACGAGAGTCTCTCGCAGCGCCTGTTCGGCTTCCTGATTGCGATCCTCGATCAGCAGCGCCCGTGCCTTGCCAAGGCGGCTGAAGCTGTTACCTCCGCTCACCGCCGCACGGCGGAAACAGCCGATCGCCTGGTTGCGATGGCCCAGTGTGTAGGCCAGAGCGCCGGCGCGAAACCACGCCTCGGTCAGGGATGGGAGCAGCTTGGTGGCGCGGTCGTACGCAGCGATTGCCCCGCCGATATTGCCCAGCTTCTCCAAGGCAATTCCCAGGCGGAAATATGCATCGGTGTAGCGCGGGTCGCTGGCGACGGCCCGCTCGAATGCCGCGATGGCATCCGGTACGCGGCCGACCTCGAGGCAGGCGAGGCCGAGATCATGCTGGATGATGGCATTGGACGGCTGCATCAGCGCTGCATCGCGCAACGGCGCGATCGCATCGCCTGGTCGCCCGGCCCTGAGCGACTTAGTGGCCAAGGCAAGCAGAGACGCCACTTGCTGTGACGCGACTGGGTTTGGAGACTGCGACATAACGCGAACCTAGCGTGAAAGCTGTAGCGTGGCCATCGGAATCGCCAGCGCAACACCCGACCACGATCTCTCGAAAATGATCCGCAATCGGCAGAATTTTTGCGATAGACATTCTGCGCGCGATCGAACGGATGGCCGTCAGCGTCCATTCAGGCTGATATCCGATCTCCGAACGGCTGCTTCAGGACGCGCCGTCTGGCCGATCGGATACTTAGCAGACTCTCGCTGTTGTTTTGCACGTTACCAATGCAAGATGAACGGTTTGTAAAAAACTTTAGGCGCTGCGTTGCCCACTTTGCGGGTCGCCTCTGAACGTAGTGGAAAGCGTGTTGCCAGAAGCAACCCATGCTGCCAAATTCGGGGCAAGTGAATGACGACGGAACCAATCCTCATGCATTAACCGAAGGGGGTTGTCGGCAGGCGTGCGACTGCAACACAGTGAGGTAAGTCCTCCCAACGGCCGAATTTCTAGCGGCCAGATCGCCAGTGAGCGGATTGTCGGCAACCACGAAGTAACCCCAATCCGCCAAGTGGCAGGCGATCTTCTCAATTTGCGTACATCGCGATGTCAGACAATTGAGCGTTGACTGTTGATGGGGCCGGGCTATAATGAAAAGCCTTTGGCGGAAGACTTATGTCCAGCGCTCCCCAGTCCCGTAAGACATTCAAAATTTCCGATTCCCTTAACCGGCGACTCAATACGTACGCGCAGGTGGCAGCCGCAGCCGGAGTGAGTGTGCTGGCGCTGACCGGGGCCTCCGAGGCGGAAGTTGTCTATACGCCAACGTATGAGGTGACGCACACAGGCCTATACATTGATCTCAACCACGACGGCATCAACGATTTTCTGCTGCGCCCAACGTATTACGCGGGCACCGCGGGCTTAGAGATAGGGCTCGATGCATCCGGATGCAGCGACAACCTGGTCGCCGGCAGACGTCTTCGTACCAGCGGCGGCTATTTTTTTTCTGCCGCCTCCGCATTGCACGCCGGCGCCGAAATCGGACCAAAAGGCAATTTCTCCGTTCGCTTTCCACTTATGGCAGTGGAACTTTTCGGCCGTGTCGGCAGCCAGTATTCGGACATAGGCCCGTGGGCCGGCAAAGGTAAGGGTGTCAGGAATCGATATTTGGGACTAAAGTTCGTCGTTGACGGCGAAGTTCACTACGGCTGGGCCAGACTCAGCGTCACGCTTGGGCACCAGCGGCAATACGACGATGTGCTCGGCACTCTGACTGGATACGCTTACGAGACCGTCCCCGACAAGCCTATCATCGCAGGCCGGACCACTGGCCAAGATGTGATTACGGTGCAGCCCGGAACGTTAGGCGGGTTGGCGCTGGGAAGAAAATAGCCTCTCATCTCAACTGTTGCAAAATCCCGATTTCGCTCATTGAGACTGTTTGAATGAAACTTGCCCAAAACCCTCGCGATTGGCTCAACGGGAGGCTGATCACTGGAACTTGCCTGCACGCCACTTTGGTCCATACAGCCGATGACTGTAGTCACGTCTAACCAGTATCCGGCATGTGAGCAAAAAAAGCCCTCTCCCACCAGGGAGAGGGCCGTTGCAATCGAAACGTGCTTTAGTCATCCAGGTCAGCTTTGGCCGGCGCCGCGCGATTGAAGTCGCTCGCGGGGCGAACCGTATTCTCGCCGGGGTAGGGGCGCGTAAAGCCGGTGGCTTCGTACCAGTTGAGATGGTTGACGGTGTCCGAGTCTTCGACGTCTGGCCTGTGATAGTTGCCAGCGAAGATCTCCGCCTTCTTTGCCATCCAGCCAGCCCGCAGAGCCTTAACCGCAGGGCTCTCTTTCCGCGTGGACTGCGCCTTGAACTGACCCTTGGCCACGTCCCCGGAACACGAGGGCGGGAGGGTCTGAGTTGGAGTCTGGCTAACGCCATAGGGCAAAGGCGTACCCGCCGCCACGTGTGTCCACGGCAGGAAGTTGTCCGCCGGTGGACTATCGAGGAAGAGCGTGCTCATCGGCGAGGCCACGAGATCGGAGTGGTTCATGGGCGTGATGCCGAGAATCTGCTCGATCGTGCGGGTCAGGTTGACTTGCGTGTAGAAGGTGCTGTCTACGTAGGTCGTACCACCGGTACTCTGGATGACGTAGGGGCTGATGACATAGCCAGGGCTGCGGTGACCATCGACGTGGTCGACGCCGGTCTGCGCGTCGTCTTCCTCGACGAAGATCGCCGAAGAGGACCAAATCGAGCTGTGGCTGATGGCGTCGACAAAGCGGCCAACGGCCAGGTCGTTGTCGGCCTGCATGGCGATCGCGTACGGCGGGCCGCCGGTGTGGTCGGAGCTGATCCACATGAACTCCAACTGGGGCACCGTACCTGCGGCGACGTCGCTCTGGAAGTCCTCATTCCAGATATCGAAGCGGAACTGGTCGGGGATGCCCAAGTCGAATTGTGGGTAGGTCTGGTACGTGTTGTTCATCAGGTTCGGCAGCGGCGAGTGCGAGGCGACCGTGTTGTAGTTGTAGAGCTGGGGCTCGTCGCCAGCCTCGTAACACGTGATGTCGTTGTAGAAGTCGATCCACAGCGGCTCTGCGGTCGACCCGTTGGGTTGTAGGAACGTGTTGTATTCGATGTACTCGCCGTAGTTCTTAAACGAGACTTTGTACTTTGCAGCCTGGTCCCATAGGTGGCCGGCCTTCTGGTAGGCAAGCGCTTCGCCGCCGTTGGAGGGGTAGTCGCGCAGCCAGTCCGGCGACTGGATGTCGTCGGAGTAAGGAGCCAGGGCCTGCGTGATCCAGTTGTGACCGTCAGCCGACTGGCGGCTCGGGTCGTAGAAGTTGTCCAGCAGCGGGAAGCGCTGCACCAGCGCGTGCGCGTTTGGCGTTATGACCGTATAACCCGCGGGGTCGTAGGTCGCGTTGCCTGCCAGGGGCGAGTTATCGCCGAAGACTGCCAGGGAGGCGTCGCCGTTGCCGGCGGTCACGTCGCCCAGGATCTGATCGTAGGTGCGGTTTTCACGGATGATCAAGAAGACGTGCTTGATCAGCGAAGGACTGCCAATCTTGGCCGGGATTGCGACCGGCGTGGCCTTGGGGCTGCCACCGGAGGCAGACTCGATATTTTCCGTGAGATCCCAATGGTTGTTGTATATAACCTGCGTCGTCATCGCCGGCAGGCTCAAGCTCGCAATGGGAATGATGCTCACGGTGCCGAGGTCCTGGTGGGTTTCAAAGTCGACCACGGTGAATTCTTTTGCGTACGAATTTTCGAACGTATTCGTCGGAGGCGGTGCTACGCCGTAGCCCGCGGTGCCAAGGCCTTTGTCGTTGGCAACCAGCAGCTCACCGTCAGTCGAGTCGAACACGACCGAGCTCGGCGCATAGCCGGTCGGGATCAGGCCCGAGACAACGGAGGTGTTCAGATCGATTACGGCAACGGCATTGGCATTGTAGAGCGCCACGTATGCATTGTTTGAATTATCGACGGCAATCGAGTTTGGCCCCACGAGAGTGACGAGCTTGTCGGGAACTGTAACCCCCAGCCCAGCCAGGAAGGGATCAAGCTCAATCGTCGACGACACCGTATTGGTGTTCGTGTTGATCACCGAGATCGTGTCGTCATAGGCATTGGTGACCAACAGGTAGGTGGTCGACCCACTGGTCCAGAAGGTCATACCCGTCGGGTGCAGACCGACCGTGATGGTCTTGGTGACTTTGGACGTGGACAGGTTCACCACGGAAATGGTGCCCTCGCTCGTCGCGCCAGTCGGATAGACGGCGACGACCGGCGTGCCGTTCGAGTATTCCTGGAAGCTGTTCGCCTTAGGAACCTTTCCAGCCTCGTTGGCAACGTAGGCGTAAGTGCCGGCGCTGTTGATCAGGATGTTGTTCGGGACCTGACCGACGCGGATCTCCGGACCTTCCACCGGGGTTCCCGTCAGGTTGATGCTGGTGATCGTGTCGTTGTTGTCCAGCACCACGTAAGCTGTATTGCCATTCGGAGTGATCGCGATGCCCATCGGATAGGAAGTCGGCGCACCATCTGATACAAGCGAGACGGTCTGGCCGCAGGGGATTTCAATGCTGCCGGTGGTCCCCGGAGGGCTGCCGGACGGGGGCGCCTTGGCAGTGTTGAACGGAGCCACCCACGGATAGCAGGTAACGTTGGTCAGATAGCCGCCGCCGTTGACGTCGAGCGGAACGCTGACCTCAGCGTAATTGGAGAGCAAGCCGGTCACCGGATCGACGTTCGCGATGGCAACGTACGCTGGCCCGTAGTCGCCGTCCTGGCTAAAGAGCAGGTACGCACCGTTCGGCGTATAGGTGATGCCCATAGAGCTACCGCTGTTGGTCTTGGACGGAATGTAGTTCTGCATGACCTGGCCTTGCGTGTAGGTCCCGCCATCGCAGCCGGCGGAGGCGACGCAGAAGATCGAGACGGACTGTGGGGCGCCCATCTGAAGGACGGCGGCGGTTCCATTGCCCGTGGGATTGAGTGCGATGGCCTTGGCCCGGGTCGTAATGCCGAGGTAGACCTGGGTGCCGGCAGGGGTGATGATCGTGCCATCACTGACGACCCACGGGTCGGACAAGGGCGCCGAGTAGGTCGGGCCCGTGCTCGCGCTCGTGTTCTCGCCAGGCGTGTAGGTCGGGAACTCTTGGGACTGCGCGAACGCCAGACCGCTCAGAGCCGCTGCCAGCAGGCCGACGAGGCCGACGAGCAGAGGCAGACGCCTCATGCAAGAGATATTGCTAGTTTTTCGGGACATCATGCTCCTCCTCCTGGTTTTACGCCAGGGATTCCATATTGGCGGCGCAGGGCTGACGCCGGCATGACGTGAAGATTACATTTTTGTCATCTTGCGTAGGAGGTCGTTGGTCGTTCGTCGCTGGTCGTTCGGAGATCGACTTGTTCGCGGTTTTGTTTGCTAACGACTAACGACTGACGACCAGCGACTAACGACCTGACGAAGACACCGGCATGTGGAGCGTGACCCGGGTGCCATGTCCCGGCTGGCTCGAAATCTCCACCTTGCCGCCGTGCAGCAGCGCAATGCTCTGCACGATCGCCAGCCCCAAGCCCGTGCCGCCGGAATGTTGGGAACGCGACGAGTCGACGCGGAAGAAGCGATCAAAAACCCTAGGCAGGGCTTCCGGTGGAATGCCGACGCCGGTATCGGAGACTTCGATGCGAATCGTGGAAAAATCCTTGTTTGAAAAATCCGTGTTCGAAAAATCACGGTTCGAAAAATCCGTGTTCGAAACATCAGCGCTTGTTCCCAACAAGACGGCTCCGCCAGGTGGCGTGTGGGCCAAAGCATTCGAGACCAAGTTGCCCACTGCCCTCTGCAAAAGCGTACGGTCCAGTTCGGCAATGACCGGTTCGCGGCCGACCGTAGTGGTGAGCGAAATTCCGCTGTCCGCAGCCGAGGCTTCGTAATATTCCCGCACTCCGCCCAGCAATTCGCCCACATCCACGCGCTCGCGGCGCAAATGAGCCAATGGGCTCTCCGCACGTGCCAGAAATAGGAGGTCGCCGATGAGATCCGAGAGTCGCACGGCTTCCTCGAGGCAGGACTCGATCACATCGCGATATTCGTCGGCGCTGCGGGCGCGGGCCAAGGCAACTTCTGCCTCGCCGCGAATGTTATTCACTGGCGTGCGCAGATCGTGAGCAATGTCGGCCGAGAATCTCGAAATGCGCTCGAAAGACTCCTCCAGACGGTCCAGCATCTGGTTGAAGGTGCCGGCCAGCGATGCCAACTCGAACGGATAGCCGTCCGGAAGAATGCGTTCCCGCAAGTTTTTGGAACTGATGTGGCGCGCGGTCGTCGCGATTTCCTCTACGGGGCGGATGCCGTGTCGTGCAACCTGGTATCCGACCAATGGAAAAATCACGAAGGTTGCCAGCAGGATGGCCCAGAACCAAAACCGATAGCGTGCCAGCAGCGCCTCTTTTTGCGAGATATCTATCGCAATTTGAAGGGTGTAATTTTGATTTGCCAGGGAACCGACCGGAGCCTCTGCGCTGGTCACGCGAAAGCCCTGGCCGGACTTGCCTTTCATGCGAATGGTGCGATCCGGGCGGCTCTGGGTTTGACTGGCTAATTGTTCGAGGTCCAATTGATCGGCCATGCCTGGCGTCATTAACAGCAGTGTGTTTCGTTGATCCAGCAGGCGAATATAGAATTGCTCGTATCGCCGCGCGGCCGATTCCAGCTCAATTTCTTCGCGCAGTGCGTCCCAGTCGTCGGGTCTCTCGCGCAACATCGTCCGCAGCACGTGCACCTTGTCGGCGAGGAACAGGTCGGTGCTTTTCTCCAGTTCACTCTCCAGCACTAAATAGAGACTGGCGGTGGCGCAGAAGACCAGAAACAAGCCGGCCAGCGCGTAGCCAGCCGTTAACCGGAAGGCCAAAGTACCCCACAAGCGTGAGAGCGGCGCGAGTCTACTGGTCGGATTCAAGGACATAGCCGGCGCCCCTGACGGTGTGAATGAGTTTGAGCGAGAACGGATCGTCCACCTTGCTGCGCAGCCTGCGCACATTGACGTCCACTACATTGGTGTCGCTGTCAAAGTTCATGTCCCAGACCGCTTCGGCGATCAGAGTTCGAGACAGCACCTCGCCCGCGCGCCGCGTCAGCAGGGACAGAAGGACGAACTCTTTGGAAGTCAGATCCAATCGCTGTCCGGCACGCGTGGCCCGCTGGCGCAGTAAGTCGATTTCCAGGTCCGCCAAGCGAAGCGTCTGTTGCGCGCGCGAAGGCCCACGGCGCAGCAATGATCGCACGCGTGCCAGCAATTCGGAAAAGGCGAACGGTTTCACCAGATAATCGTCCGCGCCCAGTTCGAACCCTCGAACCCGCTCGTGTACGGCATCGCGAGCGGTCAAAAAAAGTACCAGCGCGCGCCGGCCTTCCTGGCGCAAGCGACTGAGAACCTGCCAGCCATCCAGTCCGGGAAGCATCACATCGAGAACGATGAGATCGAACTCCAATTCCTGAGCGAGGTGCAACCCATCCAATCCATCTCCCGCGACATCGACAACGAAGCCCGCCTCCCCAAGCCCCTTCTTCAGGAACTTGGCAGTCTTGGCTTCATCTTCGACGACCAGAATTCTCATGACTAGCCAGCCTAAAACGTAAATCGTGCGGAAAACTGCAACGACCTGGGAAGACCGTTGGGGCTGATTTCCTGGAGGGCTCCGAAATTGCCCGGGCCTGAATTGGGGACTAAGTGGCAGGTCTGGTTTGGCGTCATTCCGTCGCCGCAATTGGACCCGATGGGGTTGTATTGAATCTGGTTGATGCCGTCTCCGTTTTGCACGTAGTAGTTGGCGTGGTTGAACAGATTGAAAGCTTGCACCTGGATTTGCAGTTCCTTACCTTCGCGGATCTCAAAGCTGCGGGCCAAGCCAAGGTCAATGCGCTCCAGCCACGGGCCATAGAAAGAATTCAGCCCGATGCCGGGGGTGGGGCCAGCGCCGTCGATACCTCCGGCCGAGGCCGCGGTGTCCTGGTTGAAGGCGGTGTCGTTCAGGTTGTCGCCGCTGGGCGCCGTGCCCAATAGACCCGCGTAGGGGCGGCCGGAAGAGAACTCCATGACGGTGCTCAGGGTCCAGCCGGCGAGCAATTTGCGTCCGGTGTCGGACGTGGTCAGTTGTTCCATCCGGGGCCGATAGACTGCCGCGAGGGTAAACCGGTGCCGCTGATCCAACAACGACGGGGCATGGGTATTGCTGAAGTCGAACTGATTGTTGAAATCCATGCCATCGAGCATGATGCTTTTGGCCCAGGTGTAGCCAAATTGCAGCTCAAAACCTTGAGACAGGCGGTGCTGCACCTGCACGAACAAAGAGTTGTAATAGTTTTGCCCTGGGCTGATCAGCTCCTGGATCTGGCCGAATTGCGAACTGATGCGACCGTCGGTAAGCAGGCCGCTATCCATATTTGGCAGGACCACAGTTTTCCCGCTGGGGAAGATGTAAGTCGTCGTGCCTTGCAGCGGTTCGAGGTTCGCGTCATAGGCGGTGCCGGAAATCAGGTGCACGCCGTGATTCCACATGGTGCCGAGCGTTAATGTGGTGTTCTCAGCGATTTCGTGCTCAATCTGCAGGCTTGCCTGCTCGATGTAGGGCGCGCGGAACTGCGGAGAAACCAGGGAAATGTCCGTGGAAGCGCCGAAGAGCGGGTTATTAGCAGCAAGGATATTGGGAAAGGTGGGCGTTTGTTGGCTCGGAGCGCCTGAACTGTAACTCGAGTTCGCCTCCACCTGCTGCGAAGCCAGCCCGTTCGAGACCACGGCGTTGCGGTAATTCAGGCCGTTCATGTTGGTATAGAAAAGGCCGAAGCCTCCGCGGACGACAGTCCTGGACTGTGGCTGCCAGGCAAATCCGAAGCGCGGGGCGAGACGCCGAAACTGATTGGGATACTGGCCGGTTAACGGGAAGGCGGGATTCTCGGCGGGCTGCGGGTAGACCTGGAAGTCTTCGCGCAAGCCCATTTCCAGCGTCAACTTCGGCAACGCGCGGAAGGTGTCCTGCACGTAGAAGCCGTAGTAAGGCACGGAAAACGAAAAAGTGGGGTTACCGACGGCCTGATTGAAATTGATGTACTCTCCGAGCGCAAAGGCTTGCAAATTCGGAAATTCGTAGAGGCCGAGCGGCGACCCGAAGTCGATAGCCTCGTTCGGATCGGCGCCGCCATCATTGGTATCCGCATCCCGAGTGCGATTGAAATCGAAACCGAATTGCAAGGTGTGCTTGCCGATCACGTAATCGAAACGGTCGGACAAGGAATATTGCCTTTCGAAGACTTTTCCGATCGAGAAAGGTGCGTTGCCAAGAATGAAAGCGGCGGGACTATCGAGAACCACGGTCGGCGTGTTCCCAGCCAAACCGGTTGGAGTTGCGAGTTCGTTATCTTGCGAAGTGCCGGCGTGGAATTCGTTCAGCAGCGTGGAGGAGAATGTATGGGTCCACCCCACCGTGGCCTGGAAGGTACGGACATACGCGTTGGCCAGGGTTTGCGTGCCATAGTTGCCGACCGTCGGGTCAAGGATGACGCCTCCGGGCGAATTGAAGTGGTTGAAATTGAGGGTGAGAAACAGGCCATCCCGCTTCGTGGCCTGATAGTCCAACCGTGGCGTGATCACCCAATCGTTGGCGTTTCTGGATTTGATTCCGAAATTGGAGTTCAGCGCGTTGATGGTGTTCGAGATTTGCTGGAGGTAGATTCCGTAGTACTGATCGCCGGGGAACTGGGGTTGGGTATCGAGGTTGGGTACCGGCAAAAGTCCGCTGGGCGAAGGCAGGGCCGGTGCCTGCGTTAACGTGTTCGGCGGGAAAAAATTAGCGAGCACGAAGGCGCCCAAGTTAGAAGGGTTCGTCTGCAAAGCCGGATTGATGACGGCAATCGGATTGTTGTGCAGTTGCTGCTCGTAATCGGCGAAGAACCATAAACGGTTGCGCAGGATGGGGCCCCCGAAAGCGGCGCCGAATTGCTGCAAATCGTCTTCCGGCTTCGGGTTGCCGGAGGCTTTGTCGAGGGCGTCGTTGGCCTCAAACACGTCGTTGCGGTTGTAATAGAACGCGCTGCCGTGGAAAGCGTTCCCGCCGGAGCGCGTGATCGCATTCACGAAACCGGCTCCGCCACCATAAATGGCGGTGTAGGGGCTGACCGCGACTTGAAACTCCTGGATCGAATCTTCGCCAAACAGGTAAGGGATGCGATTGCGGCCGACGATGTCGGCAAAATAGTTGTTGGTGCCATTGGAGCCATCGACGCTGAAGTAAGTCGAACCGTTTCCGTTGGCGTATCCCGAATCTTCTCCACCTTGCTGTCCGGCAATACTGATCAGGCCGGTGTCGCCGTCATAGCTGGTATTCGGCGTGAGCACCACAAAGTTGCTGTATTTTCGTCCGTTGAGCGGCAAGTCTTCGATTAGAGAACGGTCGATGACCGTGCTGCTGGAGGATTCTTCCGGCCGCAGCAGCGGCGCTTCGCCGATTACCTTCACCGTGTCCGCGCTCGCACCCACTTGGAGCCGGATGTCCTGCGACGTGGTATTCCCTACCAGTACCCGTACCAGGACCTGGACGTCGCGAAAGCCCTTGAGACTTGCGGTGATGGAATAGGTGCCGGGCATGACCACGGGAAAACGATAGAGTCCGTCGTGGTTGGTGTCGGCCGTTTGCTCCACGCCGGTCGCGAGGTTCCGCACCACGACCGACGCTCCCGGCACCAGGGCCCCGCTTGAGTCGGTGACGCGACCGCCGAGCGAGCCGGTCAAAACCACATTCTGAGC